>NZ_FMCH01000001.1 GCF_900091855.1 Streptomyces sp. DvalAA-14 | reverse complement strand
CGCCGGGCGGGGCCACCGGCGGGCCCGCGGTACCGGGTTGCGCCGCCGGGTCGCGGCTGCGGGCCCGGGCCGCGGTCCGCACGCACCAACCTTTCGCCAACCTCGGGCGGCCACAGTGGGCGGCACCCTACCCTCGCGTTTTTCGGGAGCGCCGCCATGGTCTACGCGCAGCCAGGCACCGAAGGCAGCATCGTCACCTACGCCCGCCGCTACGACAATTTCATCGGCGGCGACTGGGTCGCGCCGGTCGAGGGCCGATACTTCGACAACCCGTCCCCGGTGACCGGGGAGACCTTCTGCGAGGTCGCCCGCTCCACCGCCGCCGACATCGAACTCGCCCTGAACGCCGCGCACGCGGCGGCCGGGCCGTGGGGCCGTACCTCGCCGACCGAGCGCGCGCTGATCCTCAACAAGATCGCCGACCGGATCGAGGAGAACCTGGAGAAGCTGGCCGTCGCCGAGACCTGGGAGAACGGCAAGCCGGTCCGCGAGACACTGGCCGCCGACCTGCCGCTGGCGGTGGACCACTTCCGCTACTTCGCCGGGGCCATCCGCGCCCAGGAGGGCAGCGTCAGCGAGATCGACGTGGACACCGTGGCGTACCACTTCCACGAGCCGCTGGGCGTCGTCGGCCAGATCATCCCCTGGAACTTCCCGATCCTGATGGCCACCTGGAAGCTGGCGCCGGCCCTGGCCGCGGGCAACTGCGTGGTGATCAAGCCGGCCGAGCAGACCCCGGCGAGCCTGCTGATGGTCATGGAGCTGATCGCCGACCTGCTGCCGGCCGGCGTGGTCAACGTCGTCAACGGCTTCGGGGTGGAGGCCGGCAAGCCGCTGGCGTCGAGCCCGCGGGTGGCGAAGGTGGCGTTCACCGGGGAGACCACCACGGGCCGGCTGATCATGCAGTACGCCAGTGAGAACATCATCCCCGTCACCTTGGAGCTGGGCGGCAAGAGCCCCAACATCTTCCTGCCCGACGTGACGGCCGCCGACGACGACTACCTGGACAAGGCCGTCGAGGGGTTCGTGATGTTCGCCCTCAACCAGGGCGAGGTGTGCACCTGCCCGTCCCGGGCGCTGATCGCGGCTCCCATCTACGACGAGTTCATGGCCCGCTGTCTGGAGCGCACCAAGGCCATCAAGGGCGGCGACCCGCTGGACCCGGCCACCATGCTCGGCGCGCAGGCCAGCAACGACCAGTACGAGAAGATCCTGTCGTACATCGACATCGGCAAGCAGGAGGGCGCGCAGATCCTGACCGGCGGCGCCAAGCGCAGCGTCGAGGGCCTGCCGGGCGGCTACTACATCGAGCCGACCGTCTTCCGCGGCACCAACGACATGCGCATCTTCCAGGAGGAGATCTTCGGCCCGGTCGTCTCGGTCACCACGTTCGACTCCGTGGACGAGGCCCTGAAGCTGGCCAACGACACGCTGTACGGGCTGGGCGCCGGCCTGTGGACCCGGGACGGCAGCACCGCGTACCGGATGGGCCGCGAGATCAAGGCGGGCCGGGTCTGGACCAACTGCTACCACGCCTATCCCGCCCACGCGGCCTTCGGCGGGTACAAGAACTCAGGGATCGGGCGGGAGAACCACAAGATGATGCTGGAGCACTACCAGCAGACGAAGAATCTGCTGGTCAGCTACTCGGCGACGAAGCAGGGCTTCTTCTAGCCCGCAGGAAAAGGGCGTCCGAGCCGGGCAACTGCCCGCCGGGCGCCCTTTTCCCGATCCCCCGCACGCGTCGGAGGTTCGCGCACACACTGTTGGCGCGGTCCTGGGCCCCGGTCAGGAACTCGGCGTGCGAGTCCGATCCGTGCAACCTTTCACGGCGCGGCGCGCATCAGGGTGTTGGGCGCGGTCGTACGCCCGGAGAGGAGCGTCCATCCATGTCGGAGCACGGGCGCGACGAGGAGTTCAGGGAGTTCGCCGAGTCCAGAGCGGACTGGCTGCGCAAAGTGGCCTTTCTGCTCTGCTGCGACCGGCACCGGGCTGATGACCTGGTGCAGGAGACCCTCACCAAGCTGTACGTCCAGTGGTGGCGGATGCGGCGCGTGGAAAACCCGGACGGCTACGCCCGGGCCGTCCTGGTGAACATCTTTCTGGCCGAGCAGCGCTCGGCGTGGCAGCGGCTGGTGCTGCGGCGGTCGGGCCGTGCGGGGGCGGAGGTCCAGGCGCCGCCGACCGATCCGGAAGGATCGCTGGACCTGCGGCGGGCGCTGGCCGTCATTCCTGCCCGGCAGCGCGCGACCCTGGTGCTCCGGTATTTCCACGACCTGACCATCGAGCAGACCGCCGATGTGCTCGGTTGCTCCGCGGGAAACGTCAAGAGCCAGACGTCGCGCGGCCTCCAGGCGCTGCGCCGAGTGCTCGACACCCGTTCCGTCACCGCCGCGGGGAGGACCCTGTGATGCACCACCCGACCGACGAACCGACCAGCGAAGCCCTCGACGAACTGGCCGAGGGGCTGGCTGAATTGGCGGCTTCGACCGCACCCGGCAGGGGCATCGACATCGCCCGGGCGATGCGGGACGGCCGGCTCCGTCTGCGCCGCAAGCGGTTGGCAGCAGCGGGCACGGTGGCGGTCGCCGCGGCGGCGACCGTGGCGGTGTCCCTGCTCCCCTCCGTCGGCGACCGCGCGCAGAGTCCGGCGCCCGCAGCGGCCCCGGCCAGCGTCGAGCGCGCCACCGACCCGCTGGTCGTGGAGGCGTCCTACGGGTGGCTCCCGGCCGGCTTCACCGGGGTCGACTACCTTCCGGATCACGGCGGCACGGTCCTGCGGGCCACCGGCAGGATTCCGGACGGCGGATCGCTGGCGCCCATCGTGTGGCTCAAGGTCTACCCCGCCGGAACGACGCCCTCCACCGGGCGGCCCTGGTACCCGGGAGGCCCGCGACAGTACCGGGTCCAGGCGGCGCCGGTCGGCGGCCGCCCCGCCTACTGGGTGGGGAAGGGCCCGACGACCGCCTGGGCGCCCGGGGGTGACTGGTACCTGCGCTGGCAGACCGCGGACGGCCGGTGGGCCGAGATGCAATCCACGTATCTGACCGGGACTGACGCACAGCAGACCCTGCACCGGATCGCCGAGGGGGTGGTCGTGGCCCGCCGGGCGGTCCCGCTGGCGTACCGGATCAGCGGCGTGCCCGCGCCGGTGAAGCTCGCCAGCGCCGACCTCCTGCAGGCGCAGCCGATCCCTGGCGACGAGCACCTTCCCTGGACCAGCAGCGTCAGCTTCACGGTCGACGGGATGTCCATCACCACCACGATCCGCCCGGGCCCTCCCCCGGCCACGAAGGGCGCAGCCGCCCCGAACTCCCCTCGCCCGCAGGACAGGCAAACCTGCCTGCAGGCACACGGCCTCAGCGTCTGCACGAACTCGCCGTACGGCGTCAACGCCTACCGCGCCGTGGGCGGGCCCGAGGCGTGGCTGAAGAAGTTCACCCTCCTCGGAACGGACCGGCGCGCCTGGACAGCCGACGTACTGGGCTGACCGGCAGCCGCCGCCCCGGCCGGCGGTGCCTGTACGACGGCTCGGCGGCTGCTCGACGCGGTGACCGTCGGGCGGCTTCGCGGTCAGCTCGGCCAGGGCGCGGTGCTGATGCGCTCGACGGTCGTCGTGCGGTGGAATCCGGGAATGAAGTGCTCCAGCACATCGGAATTCACCGTGCCATTCGTGGTCTCGGGGCGATTTTTGAGCCCTTCGACGAAGGTCTGCAGGAACTCGTTCTTGAAGTCGCCCCGAGGATGGACCGCGGTGATCTCGTCGACGTGAGCGCGCTCCAGTTCGTCCAGCTGGAAACCGAGGACGTCGGTCAGCACGCCGAATTGCGTGGCGGCGATCTCCGGGCCCATTCGGCTGGGGATTCCCGGCGTGGTGTGCAGGGCGATCGCCGTCCAGACCGCGTCGGCGGCGCCGGCCGGGAAGCCGCGGTCGAGGAGGAAGGCGCGCGCGTGGTCGGCCCCGTCGACCTCGAAACGCTGTTCCGTTCCGGAGAAGGGCCGCAGCAGGCCGGTGTCGTGGAACATCGCGGACAGGTAGAGCAATTCGGGATCGGGCTCCAGGCCGAGTCGGCGGGCGTGCAGCATGCCGAAGAGGAAGACACGCCGGGAGTGATGGTAGATGAGGGGGCTGGTGGTCTCCTGGGCGAGGCGGGTGGCGTCAGCGACCGCCGCCGTTTCCGGAATCTCTGTCCCCGCTATGGTCTCGCTCATCGTCTGCGCTCTTCCCGGTGCCGGTGTGCTAGGAATGGACATGGTGCTAGGAATTGATGTCCGCACTTTCCAGGCTGCCAACACGGGGCATTTCGCGCCGCCTGAGTCCGGCCATGGACCACTCGAATCCGGACAGGAGGAGAACATACGGTGACCTCGGCCACGCACCAGGTGGCGATGCTCGTCTACGACGGTGTGACCCTGTTGGATGTCGCGGGTCCCGCGGAGGTGTTCGCGGAGGCGAACAGGTCCGGGGCCGACTACCGTCTGGTGATGCTGTCGCCGACCGGGGCGGACGTCACCTCGTCGCTCGGCATCCGGATCGGGGTCGACGCCGCCGCGGCCTCGGCCGCCGCCCACACGCTCATGGTGGCCGGCACCGATCTCTACCCGCGCGATCCGGTCGCACCTGACGTGGTCGAGGCGGTCCGGACCCTGGCGCCCGGGGCGGGCCGGATCGTGTCCATCTGCACGGGGGCGTTCGTCCTTGCCGCCGCCGGGCTCCTGGACGGCAAGCGGGCGACCACGCACTGGAAGGTCGCACACCGGCTCGCCTCCCGCTCCCCGGCGAGCCGCGTCGACCCCGACGCGATCTACGTCCGCGACGGCTCCACCTACACCTCGGCGGGTGTGACGGCCGGCATCGACCTGGCGCTCGCGCTGGTCGAGGAGGACCACGGACCCGCGCTGGCCCGCGATGTCGCCCGCTCCCTGGTCGTCTATCTGCAGCGCGCCGGCGGCCAGTCCCAGTTCTCCGCCCCGCTCCACGGGCCGCCGCCCCGGTCCCCCGCCATTCGCAGAATCACCGACCTGGTGGCGGCTGATCCTCATGGCGACCACTCGGTCACCGCGCTGGCCGGGCAGCTGCATGTGAGCCCCCGGCATCTCACCCGGCTGTTTCGCGACGAACTGTCCACCACGCCCGCCCGGTATGTGGAGAGTATTCGCTTCGACCTGGCGAAAGCGCTGCTCGACCAGGGCCATGCCACCGCGCAGGCGGCGGACCTCGCCGGCTTCCCGAGCTACGAGAGTATGCGGCGGGTCTTCGCGCGGGAGATGTCGATGAGCCCGGCGGCCTATCAGCGGCGGTTCAGGACCACGCACCGGGCTGACCGTGCCGACGGGTCGGGTGATGTCGACGCGGGGCCGGGCGCCGTTGGCGCAGCAGCGCGCTGATCACCCGGCCGGTCTGCCGGGCCGCGTCCGCGAGCCGTTCCAGGTGGTGTGCGGGGTCGGTGAGGACGCTGAGCGCCGCCACCGGGGGCGCCGACCGTCCCGTACAGAGGCACCGCCACGCGGCACACCCCCGCCAGCACCTCCTCTCCATGTTCCGCTGCTCGGGATGCGGTCCGCGCAGCTCCCTGCCCGTGCGGGTCAGTTGTGGGTGGCGGTCCAGTAGTTGAGGTTGACGTTCCCGGTGAGGAATTCGATGCGGACGGTGTGGTAGGTGCCGGGGGCGAAGGTGAAGGTTCCGGCGTCGATGGTCTGGTAGGTCTGCCAGTCACCGGTGTTGGGGACGGTGGTGGTCGGACCCGCCTGGCCGTCGACCACGAAGCGCAGCTGCCCGCTGTTGTTGGTGGACGCCGCCCGGACGTGGAAGGTGGTTGAGCCTTGCAGGGGCTGCTCCTGCCATTGCAGCCATTCGCCGCCGGCGATGGCGCCGACGTTCCAGCCGCCGCCGGAGTCCGGGGTGGTCTGTATGTCGAGGTTGCCGTCCCGGTAGACGTTCCACTGGTTGCCGGCGGTGGTGTCGCTGTAGCTGTCGGCGGCTTCGGCCTCGACGCGCAGCGTGGTGGGGAAGGGAGTGCGGGAGTAGCGCCGCATGATGTTGATCATCTGGCCGGGGTAATCGGTGTGGCGCTGGTCGTAGCTGCCGTCGGCGGTGCGGGTGAGGGCCGCGTTCTCCTGCCAGTCCGTGAAGCCTTCGACCAGGGTGACCTTGGCGCCGGCCCCGGCGGTGGCCGCGAGGTTCGCGGCAAGGGTCTGGCCGTGGTCGGGGTCGATGTCCATGGTGGTGGAGCCCACGGCGAAGTGGAATCCGGGGACGGCGACGCCGTAGGTGCTGCCGTTGAACGTCGTCAGGCTGCGGCCGGTGCCGGGGACCCCGAACCAGCCGTCGGCGCCGCCGATCTGCGAGCTGACCGTGGGGTCCTGGGAGAGCCAGCTGTTGTCGACGACGATGTAGGGGTCGACGCCGAACTCGGACTGGGCGTGGGAGCGGACGTAGCCCAGCATCCGGGCGGCGTTGCCGTTGCCCTGGTTGGTGAAGGCGAAGTCGTTGATCGACCATTCGTAGACCAGCGGGCGGCCGTCCACCTTGAAGCGCATGCTGTCGGGGACAGCGGCGTAGAAGGGGCGCAGGTTGCGGTCCCAGATGTACTGGTAGCCGCCCTCACCGGTGCCGTTGGCGTCGCCGATGTCGAAGAGCGGGGTGTAGCCGCCGGTGTGGTGGACGATCTGGTTCTTCTTGTCGGTCAGCGAGGCGGGCGTGTCGTCGAACGCGGCGATCTTCAACTGGTTCGCCACGCCGCGTCGGTTGATGGCGTCGACGAGGCCGGTGAGGATGCGCGGGTCGCCGCCGCCGTTGGGCTGGGCGGTGCCGGGTACGTAGCCGCGCACGTCCACCGCGACGAAGTCGACCCCGGCGGAGACGAGTTCCTCGACGTAGTCGTCCCAGAAGGCGTTCAGGTCGCCGGTGCTTTTGTACAGCGGCAGGTTGTAGATGGTGTTGCCCTGGTTCTGGTGGTTGCCGTTCAGGGTGTCGGTGTCCATCCCGAACGTCACGCCGAGGTAGCCGGAGGTGGCGGCGGCCGGGGTGGCGGCGCGGTGCGGCAGCAGGGCGCCGCCGGTGTCCACGGTGTGACCGGCCGCGGCGGCGGACGGGTCGGCGGGCGTCGCGTCGACGTGGGTCGCCGCTGCCAGGAGCGCGATCGCCAGCGTGGGGGTGGCCAGGAGGAGCGCGGTACGGCGGCTGCGGAAAGCCGTCCGGTGCGAGGTCATGGGGGTAGCGGTCCTTCGCCTGATGGGGGGATCGGGGAGCAGGCCGGTGGGCAGCCCGCGGCGCGGAGCGCCGCGGGCTGCGGACGTTCAGTCGTTGATCAGGTCGAACGATTCCCAGGGGCCGATGGCGGTGCGGTTGGCGATCAGG
>NZ_FMCH01000173.1 GCF_900091855.1 Streptomyces sp. DvalAA-14 | reverse complement strand
CGGCGCAGCGCCACGCGGTGCTGGCCGCCGCGCTGGCGGACGCGGCCCGGCGTACCGGGTCGGCGGACGGCCCGCTGCCGGTACGGCTCGGCGGCTGGCGCAATGTGCCGTCGCAGCCGCAGGCGAAACGTTTCCGGCACGAGCCGGGCGGGTGGGAGCTGGAGGTGCGCTACCGGCTGCACCGGGGCGCGCTCACCGCCGAGGGCCACCCGGACGTGGCGCTGGTGTCGGCCGCCGCCGACCGGGTGGTGCTCGACATCGCCGGTGTGCGGCGGGCCTTCGCCGTCACCGCCTACGCCGAGCAGGTCTTCGTGGACGCGCCCTGGGCGACCCTGGCGCTGACCGCGCTCCCCCGGTTCGGCGACCCGCGCGAGCGGGCGGTACCGGGCTCACTGCTCGCTCCGATGCCCGGCACCGTCGTCCGCGCCGGGGAATTCGTCCCCGGCGACCGGGTCGGCGCCGGGCAGCCGCTGCTGTGGCTCGAGGCGATGAAGATGGAGCACGTGATCACCGCGCCCGTCACCGGGACGCTCACGGAGCTCAACGCCGACATCGGCCGCCAGGTCGAGGTCGGCGCCGTACTGGCCGTCGTCAAGGAGGAATCAGGACCATGAGCACCGTCCGGGGCACCTTCGACAGCGCACTGCTCGAAAGCCAGGAGCGGCGCGCGCTGCGCACGGCGGTCGGCGATCTGGCCCGCCGCTACGGCCGCGACTACTTCACGGCGACCGTCCGCGCGGGCAAGCAGACCGACGAGCTGTGGCACGAGGCCGGCCGGCTCGGCTATCTCGGCGTCAATCTGCCGGAGGAGTACGGCGGCGGGGGCGGCGGGCTGGCCGAACTGTCCATCGTGCTGGAGGAGCTGGGAGCGGCCGGCTGCCCGCTGCTGCTGATGGTGGTCTCCCCCGCCATCTGCGGCACGGTGATCGCCCGGTTCGGCACCGAGACGCAGAAGGAGCGCTGGCTGCCGGGCCTGGCGGCCGGCTCGCTGCGGATGGCCTTCGGTATCACCGAACCCGAGGCCGGCTCGAACGCGCACCGCATCACCACCACCGCCCGCCGCGACCCGGACACCGGCGGCTGGCTGCTGACCGGCCGCAAGGTCTTCATCTCCGGCGTGGACATCGCGGACGCCACCTTGATCGTCGGCCGCACCGAGGACGCCCGCACCGGCAAGCTCAAGCCGTGCCTGTTCATCGTCGAGCGCGAGACACCGGGCTTCGAGTACCGGCAGATCGAGATGGAGCTGTCGGCGCCGGAAAAGCAGTTCCAGCTCTTCCTGGACGATGTGGCGCTGCCCGCCGACGCGCTGGTCGGCGACGAGGACGCCGGACTGCTGCAGTTGTTCGCCGGGCTCAACCCGGAACGGGTGATGACCGCCGCCTTCTCCATCGGCATGGGCCGCTACGCGCTCGGGCGGGCGGTGGAGTACGCGGGCAGCCGCCAGGTCTGGGGCGCCCCGATCGGCGCCCACCAGGCCATCGCGCACCCGCTGGCCCAGGCCCACATCGAGCTGGAACTGGCCCGGTTGATGATGCAGAAGGCGGCGTACCTGTACGACGCGGGCGACGACATGGGCGCGGGCGAGGCGGCGAACATGGCGAAGTACGCGGCGGCGGAGGCGGGGGCGAAAGCCGTGGACCAGGCGGTGCACACCCTCGGCGGCAACGGCCTGACCGTGGAGTACGGTCTGGGATCGCTGCTCACCGCGTCCCGGGTGGGCCGGATCGCGCCGGTCAGCCGGGAGATGATCCTCAACTTCGTCTCGCACCACACGCTGGGTCTGCCCAAGTCCTACTGAGCGGCGGCCCCACGGAGCGGGCGGGCGTCCCCCGGTCCGGCCGCTCCCACCCGGCTTCCGGCCCGCCCGGCCGAACCCCTCCCCCCGACAGGAGCACGCACGTGACGACCGTCCCCCTGGTCCGCCAGGAGCACGACCGCGGTGTCGCCGTCCTCACCCTCGACTCCCCGCACAACCGCAACGCGCTGTCGGGCCGGCTGGTGGCGGAACTCACCGAGGGGCTGGCCGCGGCGGCCGGCGACGCCGCGGCCCGCGCGGTGCTGCTCACCCACACCGGCGGCACCTTCTGCGCGGGCGCCGATCTGCGGGAGGCGGGCGCCGCCGACGGGCCGCGGCGGCTGGTGGAGCTGCTGCGGGCGATCGCGGAGCTGCCCAAACCGGTGGTGGCGGCGGTACGCGGCCATG
>NZ_FMCH01000174.1 GCF_900091855.1 Streptomyces sp. DvalAA-14 | reverse complement strand
GCACGGCACGCCGACCTCCTCCCCGAACGTACCCGAGCAGGAAGCGGCGCCGGCAGCCGGTCGTCTCGGCGTAGCCGCGCATCATGTCGACGCGCGAGCGCTCCAGCAGCCGGTGGTTGCCGGCGATACGCAGCGCCTCCTCGACCGCGTCGGCCTCGTCGCGCGCCGGCTCGGCCCAGGCGCTGCCCTCCGGCCCGGTCCGGACCGCGCCGGTCTGCTCCAGCAGATTCAGTGCCGCCGACAGCCGGGTCGCGGACAGCTCGCACCGCAGGCGCAGCTCGGCGACCGGCACCGGGCCCGACCCGCCCCGCACCTCCCGCGCCACCGCGGTCAGTGTGTCGGCGTCGGTGCCGCCCGCGGCGAAGAAGCGCTGCAGCCCCAGGTCCTGCGCCCGGTAGGCCAGGATCGCCCGGGCCGGCGCCCCGTCCCGCCCGGCGCGGCCGACCTCCTGGTAGTAGGCGTCCAGCGAGCCGGGCACCGACGCGTGCAGCACGAACCGTACGTCCGCCTTGTCGATGCCCATGCCGAACGCCGAGGTGGCCACGACCACGTCGAGGTCGCCCGCCATGAAACGGTCGTGCACCTCCGCGCGCTCACCGGCCCGCATCCCCGCGTGATAGGGCGCGGCGGCCAGCTTCAGCTCGGCCAGCTCGGCCGCGTACGCCTCGGCGTCGCGCCGGGTGGCGGCATAGACGATGCCGGGCTTCGGCTCGGCCGCGGCCCGCTCCACCACGAACCGCCGCTTGTCCGCGTCCTCCTGAAAGGCCACCACGCCCAGCTCGATGTTGGGCCGGTCGAAGCCGGCCACGATCTCCTTGGTGCCGCGCATCCCGAGCCGTTCGACGATGTCCTTGCGCACCGGGGCCGCGGCGTTCGCGGTCAGGGCCAGCACCGGCGGCCGGCCCAGCCGCTCCACGGCGTGCCGCAACCGCAGGTACTCCGGGCGGAAGTCGTGGCCCCAGGACGACACACAGTGCGCCTCGTCCACCACGAACAGGGCCGGCCGCAACGCGGCCAACTGCTCCACCACGTCGTCCTTGGCCAGCTGCTCCGGCGCCAGGAAGACGAAGTCGACCTCCCCGGCGCTGAGCCGCTCCCACGCCAGCTCGTTGTCGGACCGCCGCTGCACGGAATTGACCGCCGCGGCCCGGCCCCCGCCGCGCTCCACCAGGCCGCGGACCTGGTCGCGCTGCAGGGCGACCAGCGGGGAGACCACCACGGTGGGACCCTTCAGCAGCGCGCCCGGCACCTGGTAGATCGCCGACTTCCCGGCACCGGTCGGCATCACCGCGATGACGTCCTGGCCCTTCAGCACCGCCTTCATCGCCGCCAGTTGGGCCGGCCGCAGCCGCTGCCAGCCGTAGACCTGCCGGGCGGTGCGGCGCAGGCGACGGGAAGCGAGTCCGAACATGGGTCTCCTCAGCGGGCGTTCACAGCGGTCTGTCGGGCTGCGGATACCCCGGTGCGGGCCGGCTACCGCGGTCGGTCCGGCTTTCCCGCCACCACAGCGCGGGAGCCGCCTCCCGCCAGGCCAGCGCCAGCGCGGCGAGGACGAGTGCGGCGGGCACGGCCGGGGCGGCCTCCCGGGCCCGGGAGACGGCGAGGCCGCCGAACAGCGCGCCCAGCGGCAGCATCACGACCACCAGGGCGGTACGGGCCCGGAAGACGCCGCTCGTCGCCAGCTCCCTGAGCACGCTGGTCAGGGAGCCGGTCAAGTAGGTGGTCGACACGCCCGCCGGGGCGGCCACGTGGATGGTGCCGCTCTGACAGCCCATCGCCAGCGCGGCCGCCGCCAGCAGGACCAGCCGTGCGGTGCCGTCCGGTCGGCCGCCCTGCGACGCCCAGCCGGCCGTGATGCCGCACAGGATCACCAGCTCCACCGCCAACGCGGCCCTGACCCCCGCCGGCCGGCCGCGGCGGGTGGCGGCCAGCCGACCGCCGATCGGCACCCCGGCCACGAATCCGGCGATCGCCACCAGCGAGTGCCCCGCGAGCCCGGCCCTGCCGCTGCCCGCGGCCAGTCCGAGCAGCCCCATGTTGGCGGTCATGACGCTGGTGAACACTCCGCCCAGGGCGACGAAGCCGATGGCGTTGACGGCACCCGCGGCCATGGTCAGCAGCAGCAGCGAGGCGGGAAAGGACAACCGGAGCGGCATAACCGCCAACGTCTCATCCGGGCCCGGCCGGCGGCGGTGTGACAGGCCGGGCACGGATGCCGGGGTCGGGGGGCTCCGCCGACCCGGGAGCCGATGCGAGCCGGCCGCCCGCCGTGCCGCCCGCGCTCAGCCGGTGTCGCCGTCCACGCGGGTGGCGCCCGTCGAGGGCTGCTCGTAGTCCGCCGGGACGAACTTGCGCAGCAGGGGACGGTCGGCGGCCAGCTCCGCGACCTCCTCGACCTCCGCTTCGTCCCCGGTCAGCGTGAGCTTGGGGCGCTCGCTGCCGACCCCGGGCGCGCCGGACGGCTCGTCCGTCGGGGGAGTGAGGCCGTAGTGCACGTACAGCTCCTGCTCCTGGTCCAGGGTCAGGTGCTGGTCGGCGTTGATCCGGGGCGCGGCGGCCACCGTCTCCAGCGAGTACGCCACCCGCAGCACGCCGTCCTGGTCGTACCCCGCGCCCCGCAGCGGGACGAAGGTGTCCTGCGCGCCGTGCGGCCCGCCGCGCACGGCCACCCACTCCGGATGGCGCTCCTTGGCGATGTCCACGTAGACCTGCGCCACGCTGGCGATCAGCCGGCCGTCGCGGTCGTGCACGGGCGTGTGCTTCAACGCGTCCGGGTCCTGGAACAGCTCTTCGGCCATGACGACTCCTTCG
>NZ_FMCH01000447.1 GCF_900091855.1 Streptomyces sp. DvalAA-14 | reverse complement strand
CAGCGCGCCGCGGACGGCCGCGCCGAGCCCGCCGTCGGCCGGCACCACGCAGCCGGCGACCAGCAGGGCCACCAGTCCGGCGGCCACCGGCAGCAGGCTCAGTCCCAGGCCGCTGGCCCCGTAGGCCGCGGCCCAGCCGGCCGAGCGGGCCGGGCGCTGCTTGGGCCAGCGCCGCTCGGCCCGGCCGAGCTTGACCGCGGGCGCGCCGGCCCAGCTCTGCCCGGTCGGCACCTGCCCGGTGACGCTGGAGCCGGCCGCCACCTGGGCCCGCTTGCCCACCCGCGCGCCGGGCAGCAGCGTGCTGCGGGTGCCCACCACCGCGCCGGAGCCGATCTTCACCGTGCCGATCTCCAGCCGGTCGCCGTCCAGCCAGTAGCCGGACAGATCCACTTCGGCCTCGACCGCGCAGCCCCGGCCCAGTTTGAGCATCCCGGTGACCGGCGGCAGCGAGTGCAGATCGACGTCCTCGCCGATGCGGGCACCGAGCGCGCGCCCGTAGCGCAGCAGCCAGGCCCCGGACAGCGTCGTCGCACCGGTGAACTCCGCGAGCCGCTCGGCCGCCCAGAGCCGCAGATGGGTGCCGCCGCCGCGCGGGTAGCTGCCCGGCCGCAGCCCGCGCAGCAGCAGCCGGGCCCCGGTCGCGGCGATGGCGAGCCGGCCCGGCGGGCTGAGCAGCAGCACCGCGCCGGCCCCGACTGCCCACCAGGAGGCGGTCGGCGCCCACGCGTAGCCGCCGAACCACGACAGCACATTGCCCAGCGCCAGCAGGCCGACCGTCCAGCGCAGCCCGACCAGCGTGAACAGCGGCGCCAGCACCAGCAGTTGTACGACCTTGGCCCGGGTCGGAACCGGCGGGATCGTCCGCGCCTCGCGATCACCGCGCACGGTGGCGTCCAGCAGCCGCGCCAGCTTGCGGACGGTGGGGTGCTGGTAGATGTCGAGAACGGACACGCCCGGATAGCGGGTGCGCAGCAGCGTGGTGAGCTGGGCGGCGCCCAGGCTGCTGCCGCCGACCGCGAAGAAGTCGTCCCGGGAGTCGACGACCGGCGCGCCGAGGATCTCGCCCCACTGCTCGGCCAGCCACGCCTCGGTGCCGGTGAGCTGCTCGACGCCGTCGGCGCCGAGGTCGGCCTCCAGGTCCGCGGCCGGCAGCGGCCAGGGCAGCGCGGCCCGGTCCACCTTGCCGGAGGTGCGGGTCGGCAGCGCCTCGACCGGGGCCAGCAGCGGCACCAGCGCGGCGGGCAGCCGGGTCCGCAGCCGCGCCACGCTCGCGGCCCGGTCCCAGCCGTCGGTGGTCACCACGTAGCCGACCAGCAGCTGATTTCCGCGCTTGGCGGTCCGGACGGCCGCGGCGGCGCCGGCCACGCCGGGCAGCGCCTGCAGCGCGGCATCCACCTCGCCGAGTTCGATCCGCCGGCCGCTGAGCTTGACCTGCTCGTCCGCGCGGCCGAGGAAGACCAGCCCCTCCGGCTCGGCCTGCACCAGGTCGCCGCTGCGATAGGCCCGCTCCCAGCCGAGCGACTCCAGCGGGGCGTACTTCTCGGCGTCCTTGCCGGGGTCCAGGTAGCGGGCCAGGCCGGCGCCGCCGATGATGAGCTGGCCGCTGGCGCCCATGGCGACCGGCTCGCCCGCCTCGTCCACCACCGCCAGCTCCCAGCCGTCCAGCGGCAGGCCGATCCGGACCGGCCCCGCGCCGGTCAGCAGGGCGGCGCAGGCCACCACGGTCGCCTCGGTCGGACCGTAGGTGTTCCACACCTCCCGCCCCTCGGTGACCAGCCGCTCGACCAGCTCGGGCGGGCACGCCTCGCCGCCGAAAATCAGCAGGCGCACCTCGATCAGCGCCTCGGCGGGCCACAGCGCGGCGAGGGTGGGCACGGTGGACACCACCGTGATCTCCTGCTCGGCGAGCCACAGGCCCAGGTCCCCGCCCTCGCGCACCTGGGACCTCGGGACGGGCACCAGGCAGGCGCCGTGCCGCCAGGCGAGCCACATCTCCTCGCAGGAGGCGTCGAAGGCGACCGACAGCCCCGCCATCACCCGGTCGCCCGGACCGATCGGCTCGTCCTGGAGGAACAGCGCGGCCTCGGCGTCGACGAAGGCCGCCGCGTTGCGGTGGGTGACGGCGACGCCCTTGGGCTTGCCGGTGGAGCCGGAGGTGAAGATGATCCACGCATCGTCCTCGGGCGCCGGGCGGCGGCGGACCGGCCGGGCGGGCCG
>NZ_FMCH01000137.1 GCF_900091855.1 Streptomyces sp. DvalAA-14 | reverse complement strand
GCCAAGGACAGCATCCGCTCCGGCCCGGACATCTCGGTGGCGGTCGACACCGTCCGCCTGGACGACGAGGGCCGCAGTTCCGCCTCCCGGGCGAGTCCGGCCCACGGCCGCGCAGCAGCGGACCCTGTCCCGGCCGCAGGAGGCGACGACGCCCGGTTTCGACCGGCTCGTCCACGCGGCCGGCGGGGTCAGTCTCGACAACGTGACCGTCCGCCTCACTCTGACCGGAAACCGGAACCAGCGGATCGACATCCTGGACATCCAGCCGGACATCGTGCGCAAAACGCCGCCGCTGTCCGGTACTTATGTCTGCGCCCCGCCCCAGGGCGGCCCCTCCACCATGAACATGATGTTCGACATGGACCGCCCCCGCCCCATCGCCCGCGACGTGGGCTTCGGCAGCAATGACGAGGCGATCCCCGGCAAGCCCTTCTTCGGCCAGCGGACGATCACCCTGGGCGACACCGAACAGCAGGTGGTGCTGGCCCGGGCCTTCACCGCACACCACTACGTGGCCTTCCGGCTCGCGGTCACCTACATGCTGGGCGCCACGGAGAAGCACACCGTCATCGACGACCACGGAAGCCCCTTCCAGGTCACCGCCATCAACCTCGGCCCCGGCGGCAAGGGCACCTCCTATCGGCGGGTCTTCTCCCTGCAGGACGACTACTCGGTGTGCCAGAGCGCCGGCCCGGGCGCCTCGCCGGCAGCGGAGAAGGCATGCAAACCCTGCTGACGGGGGCCGGGAACCGCCGCTCCCGGCGGCGGGCGCTGTGGCTGGTGGCCGCCCTGCTGCTCATCGCCGCCGGTCTGCTGCTGGAATTCGGGCTGCGCGATCCGGCCGGCCCGGGGACACCCCGGGCGGGCGGCGGACGGGCGGCCGCGTCCGCGGCAGCCTCCGGCCGGGCCCATTCCGGCGGGTCCGTGTCGGCGTCCGCCGGCGCGTCCGCCTCCTCCGCCGTGCCGTGTCCGGGACCCGACCTGGCGGGAGTGGGCGGGACCGGCGCCGGCGTCGGCGCGGTCGAGGACAGCTGGCGCAAGACCGTCGAGCCCGTGTACCGGGCGGCCTGCGCCCGGGACTACCCGGCGCTGTCCCGCCTGCTGGCCGGCGGATCCGCCGCGTCCTTCCTGACCGACGACTGCGCGGGCTGTACCGGGCAGGATCTGGTCGCCATGTGGCGGGACGAATACGGCGTGGACGGCACCGACCTGGCACGTCTGCTGATGACCCGGCCGGTGGTCGACCAGGGCGGACTCACCTACGCGGACGGCGACGCGCTGGCGATCTTCGGACGCGGAACGGGCGAGATCCCCGCGCAGTGGTCCGCCTTCTACCCCGACTGCTCTTCCGACGACCAGTGCCGGCGGATCTCCGCCCTCCTGCCCGGGACGGGCTGATCACCCCAGGCCCGGCGCCGCCCGCGGCGCGCTCAGCTCGCCGGGTCCCCGCGCTGCCCGGCGCTCGCGCCGCTGGCAGCGCAGTAGCGGCCCGCGAAGTCCAGGTAGCGGTCGCGGACCTGACGGGACAGCGCCTCGTCGTCCAGTTCACCGCGACGGTGGGCAGCGACCGCGTCGTCCCAGATACTGCGGCCGATGGCGAATCCGACGAACCCGTCGACGGGGGCGGCCACCTCGATCCAGTGGTGGAGCCGCTGGGCGGGAGCGTCGCGGCCCAGCAGGATCACATCGACTCCGCCGCGGCCCCCGGCCCGCGCCTGCGCGACCACGGCCCGGGCGGCGTCGGCCGTCTCCAGTCCCTCGATCTTCCAGATGGCGGGCTCGATCCCCGCCGCCTGGTTGTCCGCCAGCACGGACACCACCAGATCCGGCCGTACGTCGCGGTCGTACCGGTCGGTGTCGCCGCCCACCGCCGCGAGCTGGTCGTCGGTGCCGGGCACCAAAAGCTCGTAGAGCAGCGGAACAGCCAGCTCGGACAGGCCCCGGCCGACCCGGCGCAGCGCCTCGAACTGACGGGTGCGCAGATCGTGCGGGAACGCCGGGTTGTCCCGCACCAGCACCTTGGCGTAGTCGGGCCGGGCCGCCCGCAGACGGCGCTGCCAGTCGTCGCCGTACTCCAACTCGAACCACGGCCGGCCGCTGCGTTCCACCGGGACGGCGAGCACCACCGGATCGCCGTGCGCCGCGTCGATGACCGGGGCGCCGTATCTCTGGTCGACGAGCACGCCCGGCCGGCCCGCGGGCACCGACGGCAGGGCCATCCGCAGCCCCGCGTAGACCAGCTGCTTGGCCCGGACCATGGCGGCACGCTGCTCGTCGGTCGGGCTGTCGTGCTCGACCCCGAAAACGGTGCGCCCCAGTGATTCGCGGTGGTCCATCGCGAGGAGCAGGAGCGGATCCGCGGCCGAGAAGCGGGCGGTGGCAGCAGGAAGAGCCATGGGGCGATTCTCCCCGACCGGCGGCCCTTCGGCGACTCGCGCGGCCGATGGACCGGCGGGCGGGGTCGCCGGAGCGCGCTCAGGTGGCGCGCAGCAGCAGGACCGCGATGTCGTCGCTGCGGCGGCCGGGCGGCCGGGCGTGGTCGAGCAGTGTGCGGGTGATCCGGTCCGGGGTGCCTTCGGCGGTGGCCAGGGCGCGGGCGAGATCGGCGGTGGAGTCGTCGATGTCGGTGCCGGGGACCTCGACGAGCCCGTCGGTGTAGAGCGCGAGGAGCGCCCCGGGGCGCAGGTCGATCTCGGTGACGGGATAGGTGACGTCCCGGTCGACGCCCAGCACCAGGCCCGGTGGTACGTGCAGGACGTGGGTGCCCAGCACCGGGTCGCGCAGCAGCGGCGGCGGGTGGCCGGCGTTGACCAGCAAGGCGCGGCGGCGGCCGAGGTCGAGATGGACGTAGAGGCAGCTGGTGAACAGGCCCGGGTCGAGATCGGTCAGCAGCCGGTTGGTGCGGGTGAGCACCTGGTCGGGCGGGGTGCCGGCGGTGGCGTACGCCTGGACGGCGGTACGGACCTGCCCCATCAGGGCGGCGGCGTCGGCGTTGTGGCCCTGGACGTCCCCGATGACGGCGGCGCAGCGGGCGTCCCC
Source organism: Streptomyces sp. DvalAA-14 (assembly GCF_900091855.1). Lineage (GTDB taxonomy): Bacteria > Actinomycetota > Actinomycetes > Streptomycetales > Streptomycetaceae > Actinacidiphila. The sequence continues at coordinate 8,413 of NZ_FMCH01000137.1, read as the reverse complement.
CAGGTGGATGAGGTCGTAGAAGTCGCCGCCGATGTCCATGCCGCGGGTGGACGGCAGGTAGCGGGCCGCCACCTCCAGACCGGGGATCGACGGCAGCGTGTGGGGCAGCAGCGCCTGCTGCAGGTCGTGGGCGAGCCGGTGCTTGGTGTCGTAGAGCTGGGCGCGGTCCAGCGCCTGGGCGATGAGCCCGGCGAGCGAGGACAGCACGGCCCGCTCCTCGGTGGAGAAGTGGTGCGGGTCGGCGTACGAGATGACGCAGCAGCCGACCGGACGGCCGGAGATGGTCAGCGGCAGGAAGGCCCGGCCCTCCTTTCCGGTGACCGGGACGGGGGCGGGGTACCGGCGTTCCATCTCCTCGTGGTCGGTGAAGAAGAGCGGGTTGCCGAAGACGAAGGTCTCGCCGATGGGGGCCGAGGTGTTGTTCAGGGGCTGGCCGTCGACGCGCTCGATGTCCTGCTCGGTGTAGCCGCGGTGGCCGGTCACGCGCAGGTGGCCGGCGTCCGCGGCGAACAGGACCAGGCCGTCGGCGCCGAAGGCCGGCAGGATCTGGCCGGCGATGAGGTCCACCAGGTCCTGGACGCCGACGACTTCGGTCAGCCCGGCCGCCAGATGCATCACCTCGTAGAGCTGGCCCGGCTTCATCGGGGTCGGCGCGCCGCGCGGCTTCGGTGCGGGGGTGGCCGGCCGCGGCCGGGGACCCGGGCCGGCCGGGGCGATGCGCACGCTGATGCCGCTGTCGTCCGGGTAGAGGCTGAAGTCCAGCCACCGGTCGGGCGGGCGGCAGGCCTGGAACGAGGCGGGCTGGCGGCTGAAGACCGCGGCGCGGTAGCGGTCCTCGTACAGGGGGTCGTTCAGCCACGAAAGCTCCCGCCACAGCAGGGTGCCCCGGAGCTGCTCGGCGCCGCGGCCGAGCAGGCGGGCCGCGGTGCCGGTCACAAAGGTCACCCGGCCGTCCAGATCCAGGGCGCAGCAGCCGCCGGGCAGGCGCTCGGCGAAATCGGCCGCGGCCGGCGTGCCCTCGGCCCGGGCCTGGCGGCTGGACTCGGTGGGCAGCACCCGCAGCTGGTCGGGGGGCGCCAGCGGCCGGCCGCTGGCGTGGGAGGCGTTCTCGAGCAGGTCGGCCGCCCGGCGGCAGCAGCCCACGATCCGCTCCTCCTCCTGCTCGGTCAGCCGCCCGGAGTGGGTGGGCGGCCACAGCAGCAGCATGGCGCCCCACCGGTGGCGGGTGGTGGTCAGCGGGGCGGCGGCCAGTGCGAACTGGTACGGCGTCGCCAGCGCGGTGCGGGGGTACATCCGGGCCAGGTCCTCCTGGCAGCTCACCCACACCAGGCGCTGTTCGTTGACGGCGTCGGCCACCGGCAGCGGAGCGGCCAGCGAGACCCGGCGCCAGGGCTTGATGAAGTCGCCGGGCATGCCGCACATCACCATGATCTCCAGCACGGGCTCGTCCGGGGCGAGCGCGTAGATGCCGACGGCGTAGGCCCCGGTCCGGCGGACGGCCTCGTCCAGCACGTCGTCCAGCAGCCCGTGGCCGACCGCGCCCCCGGCCGCACCAGCCTCCGTCACCACGCCGTCACCACGCCGTCACCACGCCTCCTCCGAGCCACCGGGACGGGGGCTGGCTCCAGCCGCTCCCGGTCGCACCGGCTGTCCCGGCCCGACCGACCAAAAGCCCCGTTCGGGCTATATGCCCTTTTTCGGAAGGGTGACGCCTGTCCGGCGGATTTCGGCTCGCGAGCGCGCGGCCCGGCTTCCGCCGACCCTGCCATCCGTGCAGGTCAGCCGGTCTCTTTACGGCCTCCGCCGAGCTGATCGCGGCCCCGGGGACCGCCGCCTGCCCGCCGCGACGTCCGGCTCGCGCCCGGGACCGCCAGCTTTTTCGACCTTCTGCGGACCGGCAGCCTGACCGGCTCCACCTGCGACGACGTACGGGACACCGTCTTGTACGACCCCCCGTACGCGGCCCGCTTCTGGCTCCCGGGCGACCCGGCGCCGCTCACGCTGACGCCCTTCCCGCCGGGACGGTCCTTCAGCCCCTGCGCCGGCCACGTGAAGGTCATCCCCTTCGGCGTCGCCGGCTGAGGACTCTTGCGCGGCGCCCGGGCGCGGCAGCCGCCGCGCGGCGACCGGCCGGACCGCCGAACGGCCTGCCGCCGACCCCGCGTTCGGGCCGGCGGCAGGCATCGGTCTGCCGGTCCGGCGGTCTGCCGGTCCGGCGGTGTCCGGATCCGGCCGGTCAGACGACGGCGACGCCGTCCGTGTAGCTCTTCATGTTGTAGACGGCGAAGCCGTTCTGCACGGGGTCACCGCTGTTGTTGATGCAGTGCAGAATGCCGCCGCCGCCCGCGCCGTTGAGGCAGACGGTCATCAGGTCGGTGAAGACGACGCCCGGGGTGTCGGGGACCTCGTAGGCCCGGTCGGTGTAGATGTCGGCGTTGAGGTTGAAGAAGCAGTAGCTGCCCAGGCCCCACGCGTGGTGTTCGGTGACGCGGTCGGCGACCTTGTAGGCGGCGTAGCCCTTGGTGGCCCCGTGGACCCAGGCGCTCTGGGTGGGGACGTCGTAGGGGTGCTCGTTCTGGAAGAAGTAGGTGCTGCCGTGGTTGCCCTGCCACAGCACCTCGTACTTCTGGTAGTGCTCGACGGCCAGCGCGTACGCGGTCACGTGGTCGCCGTTGACGACGATGCCGGTGTCGGCCGGGTTGACCGACCAGCCGACGGTGCCGTCCAGGCCGTGGTCGGCGCGCCAGAGCCAGAGGTTGTCGCAGATCACGTCATTGCTGTCGACCTGGACGCTGACACCCGCCCCGCCGGGCAGGGCGCCGCCGATCCGGGCGTAGACGTCGAAGAGCGCGGTGGGGTCGGCGGTGTGCCGGGCCCGGCTGGGGCCGTGGCCGACGCGGAGCAGGACGGGGGTGTGCGCCGAGGCGGCCTCGAAGAGCACACCGGCGACGGTCACACCGCTGACGTCGGCGACCTCCAGGACGGTGTTGCCGTGCGTGGACTGCAGCGTGGCCAGGCCGAGGCCCAGCACGACGGTGCCGGGACGGGTGACGCGCAGCGGCGAGGAGACACGGTAGATGCCCGGGGTGATCAGCAGGTGCTTGCCGCGGGCGAGGGCCTCGTTGATGGTGGCCGCGGAGTCGCCGGGGCGCGTCACGTGGAAGTCGGACAGCGGGATGCTGTGGCCCTGGGCGCGGCCGTGCGCCCAGGTGGTGCCGGTGCTGTCGCGGCGCAGCGCCGGCACGAAGACCTGGTAGGAGCCGTGGCGGTCCACCGTCAGGAACGGCTTCTCCCGCACCACCGGGGTGCGGTCGACGGTGGTGTACGGCGGCGTCGGGAAGGACTGGGCGGGGGCGCCCTGGACACCGACGAAGACCATGTTCCAGTTGGAGCCGGTCCAGCTGCCGAAGGTGTCGTTGCGCGACAGCCACTGCTGTTGCGAGCCCGACTCCACCTGCCCGTCCACCACGCTGTCGGCCAGGAATCCGCCGCTGGACCACTGGTTGCCGGGCGGGCTGGGCCACAGGGTCATGTTGCCCTTGACGTGGACGCGGCGCATCGGACCGGCCTGCGCGACCGCCCAGCGCTCCAGTCCGTCCGGCGGCACGATGCTCAGGTTCTCCGCGGCCCGCCAGAAGTTCTGCGTGCCGTTGCCCTGCAGCCATTGGGCGTCGACCGTGACATGGCCGTTGATCACCACGTCGTCGGGGCTCTCGCCGAGCCCGAGGACGTGCGTGTAGAAGCCGACGTTGATGTCGACGTTGTACGTGCCCGGCTTGAAAGCCAGGGCGTAGCGCTCGGAGCCGAACTGGTTGGACTGCTGGGTAGTGAACACGGCGTCGACCTGCGCCTGGATCGCCGCGTCGCCCATGGAGGGGTCGAAGACGAGGACGTTCGGGCCCAACTGGCCCGCTCCTGGGGCGTGCGACGAGGCGAAGGCCGATCCGGCGGCGAGGTTTCCGACCAGCGGCACAGCGGCGGCGACAGCCGCGGTGCGCAGCACGGTACGGCGGGTGGGGATGACAGGCATGGCGCTCCCTTGCGAGGTGGGTGGGGGAGGGGTGGTGCGCCCGGCTCTCGAGCTGAGAGCGCTCTCGCGGAAGTGAAGCATCGGGGCTGTGCAGGGTCAATAGTCTGTAGACAACGGAGCTTCGGCCCAAGGTTCGTGTTCGGTTGGTGAAGAAGGCGGTTGCCGGCCGCGGGCCCGTGCCGCCCGTCGGGAGCGCTCTCGAGGCGGCCGGGGATGGCCTGTTCGGCGCGGTGCGCCTGCGGCGACCGCTTCCGCGCGGCCGGTCCGCGGGCATGGCGGAGCCCGCCGCGGCACCCGCCCGGTCGGCGGAGCCGGGCGCGGCGGTGTTCGCCGGCTACCTGGGGTGCGGGGACACCACCGCCGGCCGCGCGGCCGGGCGGCCAGCTGGGCGACGGCCCGTGCCGCGGGGTCAGAGGGCGGCGAGCACCTCGGCCGACGTCATCGGCAGCGAGAACATCGGGTAGTCGTAGGTGATCGCGTTGTCGTGCTCCTCCTGGGACGTGGCGGCGACGCAGTCCGGCACGGTGATGACCCGGAAGCCGTTCTCGTAGCCGGTGCGCATCGTCGACTCCACGCAGCAGTTGGTGAGGAAGCCGGCGAGAACGATCGTGTCGATTCCCTTGCTCCGCAGGATGAAGTCGAGGTTGGTGCTCGCGAAGGTGTCGAGGCCGCGCTTTCCCTCGATCACGATGTCGCCCTCGGCCGGGGTCAGTTCGTCCACGATCGCGGCGCCCCAGGTGTTCTTGACGAAGGCCGAGCCGTCCACCACCCCTTTGAGGATGCCGTACGGGTGACGCGACAGCTCGCCGTAGCCGGCGGCGAAGGTGATGGGCGCGTGCATGACGGTGACGCCTGCGGCGCGCGCGGCCCCGGCCAGGGCCACGGTGTTGGCGAGCATCCCGGTCTTGGCCATCACACCGGCCACGGCGTCGTGGAGCACCCCGCCCTCGCTGGCGAACTCGTTCTGGTACTCGATGAGGACGAGTGCGGTCTTCGCCGGATCGAGGCGGAGGGTCTCGGACATGGCGGCTCCTCGGTGAGCTGGGACACATCAGCGGCGGAGAACAGTTTGCCCGACAAAGGCCAACCGGACAGCGGGACGCGGCGATTGCCGGGGCGGTCACGTACGCCTGCGGCGCGGCCACCGCCAAATGGCCACCGCCAAAAGGCCACCGCCGACGGGCCGGAGGGCCGGCCGCCGGACCATTCGCCGCCGGTGCCGGAGTTCGGCGCGCTCCGCCGGGTGGAATACACCCGGGTGATGGTTTGCGGGCCACGGGAAAGGCGCTTGGCGCAATTCCCGGTCGAAAAGGCGGATTTCCCTGGCCGTTGCGGCGGTACTCGGGGCGTTATTGCCGGCGGACCACGACGCCGGCGGGCACGTGGCCCGGCCGGCGATCACCCGGGTCCCCGGCCGCCGGAAGCTCAGATGAGTATCAAGTTGCGTGACATGGACGGTTTCTTGGCCAACACTCGGATGGTCGGGGCCCGAAAGGCGGGGCCGCGCGGGAACGGGGGATCGGTATGAGTGTTCTGGTGGTGGCAGTGGTCCTGGTACTGGCCGTTGGCGTCCTGCTGGTGGCCGCCCTGGTGGGCGCGTCCATCCGTCGCGGCTCCCCGGGTCGCGGTTCGGGCGCGGGCCGGGTGTCCGGTGCGGGTCCGTCCCTGGGCGGCTCCGAGTACGGCGCCGGTCGGCAACCCGTCGGCAGCGAGGGTCACGGTCACCGTCATCACGGCCACGGCCACGGTCCCGGGGGCGGCCACCATCACGACGGCGGTCACCAGGGCCACCAGGGCCACCACGGCCACGACGCCGGCGGGTTGGGCGGTGGCCACGGTGCGGGCCACGGCGGATTCGACGGCGGCGGCCACCACGGCGGCTGACCGGCCGGGAACGGGCGCGAGACGACAGGCGACACGCGACCGGCAACTGGGCCCGAGGACAAGGGCAGCGGCAGGACGGAACACCCCGCAGCGCATCGCGCACAGCGGACGGCGGCCGGCCCGGGATGGCACCCGGGCCGGCCGCCTGCGCGTGGCACGACCGCGCCTCGGCCCGCCCGGCCCGGCCCGGGTGGACGCGGCCGGTACGGAGCCGAGGCGCGTTCTGTTCAGCGCGGGGGCCGTCGAGTTCCTCACATTGACCTCGAAAGTTAGGCATGCCTAACCTAAGGCGCCCGATACCCGCTGCCCGCGAACGAGAGTGGTCCCATGCCCCTGTCCGACCAGTCGTCCCACGTCATGACCCTTGCGGCGGCCGCGCCGTCCACCCCGCTCGGTCCCTTCGAGGACAGCGCCGTGGCATGGACGACCTGGGTCACGCTGATGGGCTTCGTCGGCCTCGTCGCCCTGGCGCTGACCGCCGCGGGACCGGCGGCCCGCGCGATCGGATCGGACGCCCTCGCCGCGGTGACCGCGCGGCTGACCCGGGTGGCGGTCGTCCTCGGGGTGCTGGCCGTGCCGGCGGTACTCACCGACCTCGCCCACGACGCCTCGGAAAGCGGCGGCTACGACTACGGCGCCGCCTGGAACTCGCTGTACGACGGCAGCAACGCCGGCCGCCTGTCCGGACTCGAAGTCACCCTCGTCCTCGTCGGCGCCCTGCTGATCGTCCCGCTGACGGTCCGCACGGTCGCGTCCGGTGCCGCCCGGCGGTGGCTGCTGGCGGCCGGGCTCGCCGCGGGGGCGGTCGCGCTCGGCACCACCAAGTTCCCCGACGCGGTGCCGGACGACTGGGGCCGCATCGTCTTCGAGACGGCCATGTGGATGCTGCACCTGCTCGGTGGCTCGGTCTGGATCGGCGGCCTGGCGGGCCTGTTGCTGCTCGTCCTCCCCGGCGCCGTCGACCCCGCGGACCGCGGTGCGTTCTGGTCCCCGGCGATCCGCCGCTTCTCGGCCGCCGCCATGAGCTGCGTCGCCGCGATCGCACTGTCCGGGCTGTTCCTGTACTGGGAGCACGTCGACGGCCTGTCCCAGCTGACGTCCACGATGTACGGGCGGGTGCTCGGCGTGAAGATCCTGATCTTCGGCGCGCTGCTCCTGCTGGGCGTCTTCAACCAGTTCTGGCTGCACCCCCGCGTCGACGCGCTGCGCGCCGCCGGCGACCGGCGCCCGCTGCACACGCTCCTGGTCCGGGAGTTTCCGGCCACGGTGGCCGTCGAGGTCCTGCTCGGGACGACGGTGCTGTTCGTCGCGCCCTTCCTGCACGGCTCGGCCCGCAATCAAGCCTTCCAGGCCGCCGCGGCCGAGCACTCCGCCGTCTCGCCGGACGACCTGCCCAAGATCCCCGTCAAGGAGGTCAGCGCCTCGACGTGGCTCTGGGGCAGCACCGAGACGGTGCTGATCATCGCCCTGATGATCGCCGGCTACGTGCTCTCCGGGCGCCTGGCCCGCCGCCGCGGCGCCGCGGCCGCCGACCCCGTCGTGGCCACCGCTGCGGGCGACCTCGTGCAGAGGTGAACCGGCGACGGCCGGCGGGGGTCAGGGAGCGATCAGCTGCTGGCCCCCGTCGACGTCGTACGTCGCCCCGGTGAGCGCCTCGTTGCGCATGAGGTGGACGGCCAGCGCGGCGACGTCGTCCGGGCCGACGACCCGCCGGATGGGCAGGGTGCTGCGCAGTTCCTCGCGTCGGGCGTCGAGCTGATCGCCCAGGAGCGAGGCGGACAGCGGGGTGTCGACGAATCCGGGTGCGATGAGATTCACCCGGATCGGCGCCAGTTCCAGCGCCAGATTGGCGACGAGGGCGGGCAGCGCCCCGGTGAGGGCGCCCACCACGGCCATCCCGGCGCCGGGGCGGCGACCGCCGGTGCCGCCGATGAACAGCAGCGTGCCGCCGGCCCGGACCCGGTCCCGGCTGTGCAGGGCGACCCCGAGGGTCAGGGCGAGGTGCTCGTCCAGGGCGCGGCGGGCGGCGGCGAGGTCCATCGTCGCCAACGGCATGTACGGGGGGCCGCCGGCCGTGACCATCACATGGTCGACCTGGCCGGGCAGATCCGCGAAGAAACCCTGGAGGCGGTCGGGGTCGGTGGCGTCGAACGCCGCGGTGGCGACGGGGTCGAGTTCGGCGGCGGCCTGCCGCAGGCGTTCGGGGTTGCGGCCCACCAGGATCACCTGGCCGCCGCCGACGCGGACCTGCCGGGCGGTTTCGCGTCCGATGCCCGAGCTGGCGCCGATCACCACGACCGTCTGCCCGCTGAGATCGGGCTCGCGGCGGCCGCCGGACGCACTCGGCGCGGTGGTCATGACGACACACCGCCGCCCACAGCGGTCACGCCGGACACCTTTGTTCCGTTCGCTGCCCGTCATCCGGTACCTCCGGGGGGAATCGGCCGATGACGCGATTCTCACGCCGCGGGCCGCAGACCGCCCGCCGGCCGGCGGCCC
>NZ_FMCH01000554.1 GCF_900091855.1 Streptomyces sp. DvalAA-14 | reverse complement strand
AGTAGATGGAGGCATTCAACATGCCACTGCTTACTGGCCGGCAGTGATCACCTGCGCGTGCTTCAGAGCGGCCAACGTCATGCTGTGGGTTGCAATAATGAACTGGCATCCGTCTCCGACGCGACCGTCCATCCAAGAGATGAGCTCTTCCGTAAGTCTCGGCGCGAGCCCGACCTCCGGTTCGTCCAGCAGGTACAGAATTCCTATCTTGGGACTCATATGCTTCAAAATGTCGCGAAATGACTCCTGGGGGCTTTCATGCCCGTCGCGGCTAGAACGGAGTCCGGGATACGAGGCGTACCAGACATCCTGTGGTCGCGGGCGATGATGGAAGTTGATTTCCAACGCATGCTCACAGCAGGAGGACCTAAAAATCTATTTCCGGCGTCGTTTGATCAAAACAGCTACGCCGGCCAGAGCGAAGCAAACTATGAGGAACGTAATACCGGCGGGATTCGCCATACCGGCGCCATAGGCCAAGTACATGATGCTCTCCATGGAAGGCGGGACCCGGGGGCCCGCCGTTAGGCGGGTCCCCGGGTTGAGACGGTCAATCCTCAAATGTTCCAGCAAGATTGACGCCGACGTTGAATGCGCTGTAGCCAAACTTGATTCCTGTGGCAACGCCTTCGGTGGCAAATTCATCGCCCACAGCGCCGGTGCCGAGTGTCGCCGCATCCAGTATGCCGGTCGCGAGCATCGTACTCGTGGAGGCTCCATCTAGTGCCAGGCCCCGTAGTGCTTCAAAACGGCCTCACCGTCTCTGACCTGGGACCTTTCCCCTTGATCAACTTGCCCGGTGGTACTCGTTGATAAGGCCAGTGACCGCTTGCCGCCGCTCGGTCCGGGTTGCAGGGAGGGGGATGATGTTCGGGTCGTCGAGGGGAGCGAGCTGCCCTCGGCCCTGGTGGGGTCTGTGTCGGTTGAAGTGGGTGGCGTACTCGTGAAGGACTTTGTGTGCGTGGCCGCGGTTGTAGATCAGGAGCCGGTCAGCGCATTCCTCGCGCACAGACCGGACGAAGCGTTCGGCGTGCGGGTTGCAGTTCGGGCTCCTCGGGGGAATCTTGGTCACTGCGATGTTCTCGCTGGCGAAGACGGCATCGAACGCGGCGGTGAACTTGGCGTCCCGATCGCGGATGAGGTGGGTGAAGTCGGCAGCGCGGGCACCGAGTTGCCAAAGGAGTTGCCGGGCTTGCTGGGTTGCCCAGGCGGCGGTGGGGTGAGCGGTGACGCCGAGGATGTGAACGCTGCGGGTGCCGACCTCCATAACGAAGAGGACGTACAGCCGTTGCAGCCCGATGGTGTCCACGTGAAAGAAGTCCGTGGCGAGCAGGCCGCCGGCCTGGGCTTTCAGGAACGCCGCCCACTCGCCGCGGGGCGACTGGTGTCGCGGTGCGGGTCCGAGGCCGGCCTGACGCAGGATGCGGCGGACGCTGGCTGCGCTGACCCTGTGCCCGAGGCGGCGGAGTTCGCCGTGGACGCGGCGGGCGCCCCATCGGGGGTTCTCGACGCCGAGCCGGATGATGAGTTCGCGCAGCTCATCGGATATCGGTGGCCGTCCTGGCGATCTGGGCTGGGTCCACTTCTGCTTGACCAGGCGCTGGTGCCAGGCCAGCAGAGTGCGCGGAGAGACGATCCGGTGGTTGCGCAGGATCCGCGGCAGCAGCCGGGCCAAGGCTGCGAACAGGGCGCGGTCTGGCCAGGTCGGTTTCGGGGTGTCGACCTGTCGACGCAGCACCGTGACCTCGTGCCGGAGAAGCAGGATCTCGGCGTTCTTTGCAGCAGAGGATCGGCATAGAAGGACAAGCCAGGCGAAGATCCGGGTGGCCAGTAGGTAGATCATCCGTAGGAGCACGTTGCGATGATGCCGGATGGTCGTCCGGTTGGGAGCATCAGACCAGGTCAGCAGTTGTGAAGGGATTTTGAAGCAGTACGGGCCCCGGCATCTCCTTGCTCCAATGCGACGGCAACCTGGTGATCTACGACCGGTATTCCTAGGCCACCCGGGCGACCGCGGCCAGGGGCGCCACCAATGTCCTGCACATCGAGGACAGCGGCAGCATCCAACTGCGCGCCGCCAGCGGCGCCCGCCTCTGGCCCAACCACGCGTATGCGTGGCTTCGCCTCGCCTCGCGCCAGGCGGAGGTGGACGAAGGGAAGGCGGCTTTACGCGCCAATGACCACCGTCCCGACAGTGTCTGAAAAGCTGTCATTATGACCGTGGGCCGGGGAACTGGACCTCGGCGGTCGATGTTGACTTTGCTCCGCCTCCGGCCGCCGCGACGATGGTCTGCCACAGGTCGAGCCCCACGCCCCGCCCCCAGACGCTGCGCCGACTGGGATCCCACGGGTTATTCAGCCCTCGACTCGGCACGATGTTCACCCCGCCCGTGCCGGCTGTGGCGCACACGATCTGCCCGCCGGCGACCTGGGGGGAGCCGAATACCTTCGGTTTGAGCACGGGCTGGGCGCTGCGCGCGTCCTTGTAGTCAAGCGAGAAGAGGAAGCACTGGCCGTCGTTCAACGGTCGGCCGAGTACCGTCCCACCCTGGAGCTTCCCCGTGATGCGCCGATCGGTGGTGACGATCGTGCCCATGCACTCGCACACCTTTACGGTCCGCGCGCTGTCAGGCGTGTCGAACGGTCCACCGGCGTCGTCCACCGTCACCGCGATCTTCACCCAGCCGATATAGCAACTGCCCGACCAGGTCTCCTCGCCCTGCAGTGCGACCGGTACTCCGTGCTTCCACTGCATATTGAGCGGAGCGTATCTTCCCTGGGCCGAGTCCTTCGGGTCGGACACTACCGCCCAGCTCGGAACGTATTTCTCCGAATTCTCGTGGATGAGCTTTCTGAGATCAGCGTTCAGTTCCATGGCGCCACGCCCCCCTCGATGCGAATATTCTCGACGCACCCCGTTGAAAGTCCTCTGCCCGGCTGCCATATGGTAGGTGCTGGCAGTGTGTGATCACATCTGTTCGTCACAGCCCACCAGTTCATTGCGCCGAGCCCGGAAGCGCTAGGCACGTGGTGACCAAGCAGCGGGGAATGACGGAGTGGAGCGTCACATGGCGCGGTGCCGTACCCGGCGGGGCAGACACCAGCAGATCCACCGTTCCTGTGGTCAGGGGATTCTGGGTGAGAACGAGGTCGCCGACGTGGAGCCCGGCCCGGTCAGCGGGACCGCCGGGCACGAGGTATTCGATCTGAACGGCGTTCGCGTCGTTGCCCGGCCGGTACTCGACCCCCAGACCGGGTGTGTCGGCCACGCGCTCCAGCCCCTGGAGGACGAGCGCAAGCATGAGGGTTGCCACGGCAGCGCCAACGATCAGGTACTTGCGCGAGCGCCGGGCAAGCCGCGTGAGCATGTCCCAGAGCGGGTCGTCCGGCAGCGTGCCGGACTCCTGCTCCCTCCCCTGGTCCGCCCCCTGTTCGGTGGACGCCAGTTCTGCCAGGCTGGGAAGGCTGAGACCGCCGAAGGCATGGTCGGACAGCCTGCTCCGCCACTGCTCCTCGGATCCGGCGCCGAACCCCAACGGAGCGTGCGCCGCCGAGTCGACCGCGTGGATCAGGCCGTACATCACGTGCTGAGTGAGGAGGCTCTCATCCCGCAGCACGGTTCGCAGCAGGTCGGCTATGTGCAGCACAGTCGCGACCGACGCTGTCGCCTCGATGTAGGAGCCGTCGGTCATCAGGACATCTGTGGTCGGATCCGAGTCACCCGCTGCGTTGGACGCGTGCGGGGAGGCTGGGGAGTCCGGCGTGCCGAAGAAGTCGTCCCATCGTCCGGTTGGCTCCACCATCGCGATCGATGTCGCGAGGCCGAGTGTGTCGACGACCCCCTGGGCGTCGCGGTTTCGGGCCGCGTGCCTCAGCGCGGAGCTCACGGTGTCGGAGGCGGCGAGCGGCAGTTCGCTGCCGCTGCGCGGACGCTGTCCCTCTGGCGGCGGGTCGTTGTCGTCCACCAGGGCGCCTTCGGACGTCCAAGTGGGCTGGTATGTCACTCGGGCAGGGGAAACGGGGGGCCGTACCGTCCATACGGCGAGGCCTGCCCCAGCAGCTGGGGCGGCGGGGTCGCCGAATGCGTTGCGCAGTCCCGAACGCATCCGGCCGTGGAGGCCAGTCCACACGTCGGTGCCGTCGAGGACGTCGGCGGCGCACCCCGCGAGAAGTTCGGAGGCGACGGCGTCGTGGAACGGGCCGGTGGGGCCGATGACGGTGGTGGCTCCCCGCAGGAGGCACGACATGGGGAAGCTGACCGGGTCCCGGCCGAATGCCGCCTCCAGATGGTTGACCCAGCAGGTCCCCAGGACGACGGTCCGCGGCCACGGCAGGCCGAGCGCAGTGGTTGCCGACAGCAGGGTGTCGTCGGCGAGCCGGGGCAGACGCTCGTGATGGCGAGTCAGACCGGGCACGGACTCGCCGTGCGCGGAGATCAGGACGAGGTCGGGCGCGGGCCGGTGCCGGAGCCCCTCGAAGAGGCCCTGTCGGTCCGTCGTGACCCGGACTTCAGCGGCCCAGCGGTCACGCAGGCGCTCCTCGGCCTGGAAGGAACGAAGCCCGTTGCGGTCAAGGTGAACCACGACGCGTGGGCCTGACTCAGGGGGCGTGCCGGGGGTGGCTGCCGAAGGGAATGCGCCGGTCGGGTCATCGGTCGCTCCCACCGCTTCAGCGTCGGCCACCGGCTCGTTCAGCAGCGCCAGCGACGGCACATACGTCACGAGCGCGCACTCACCCAGCAGCGCCTGACGGTCGAGCGGGAACCCTGCCAGTGGCAGGCTCGCCACGGGTCCGTCGGGTACGACCAGGAGCACGGGCGGGCGGCCTGCTTCGGCCGAAGCGGCGAGGGCGTCCTGCAGTCCGGGCGGTAGGACTGCAGTCGCAATCTCCATCCACGCCAGCAGGTTGCACTCGACGTTTCGACTCAGATGTCCGACCGCCTCACGATCGCCGTCCTCCAACGCGTCGAGGGCCAGGGCACCGTTGTGGGCCACACTCACCGGGTCTGGTGCGATCCCTGTCGTTCCCTCAGGGCGTGGCAGAAACGAACGGCGCAGTGTCATCCCGCTCCCGACGGACGCCATCACCGCGTCGACGGTCCATCCCGCCGGCCCGCGACGGGTGCGCAGCGCGAGGACCACGCCGTCCCCGACCCGACGCAGGAGCTGTGGCACGTCGGTGGCGGTCGGGGGAGGAAGAACTGCGTGGAGGGAGTCGACCCACTCGTTCAGAGCGGATTTCGCGCCGGCGAGCCCAGGCGTCGCGAGGGCAGCCATCCACTGCCCGAACCAGGTCCCGTCGCCAGAGGGCGTCCCCACGCGCGTAAGGGATTCGTGCTGCTCCAACTCCTCCCAAAGGGCCGCGAATTCCGGATCATCGGGCACCTCAGGAGCGGCCAGGGCGTGGTCACGTGCGGCGCGGCGACGTGACTCCATGAGCCACAGGGCGAGTTCGGCTTTCTTGGCAGGCGAGCATTGCCTCTCGCGCGCCAGGATGTCCAGAGCGGCGTCATGGAGGGGCTCGACGTGGCGTGCGAGGCCGCTGCGCAGCTGCGGGCGCCGCAGTCCGATGCGGAACTCGTCGAGCAGTCCCAGCCCGAAACGCAGCAGGTCCATGGCGTGTTCCGCTTCGGAGGGACGGGCGCGGGGGCGATGCTCGAGCGCGCAAAGGGCGGCGTGGGCGAGAGCGCTGCCGATTCCGCCGCGGTCCTTGACCTCGGTGTATTTCTCGACGGCCGTCATGTACGCCGCGGCGGCCTGCGGCGGGTCCAGCTCCGGACTGTTCCCCAGAACCGTCAGCGCGCGGGCGTGCGCCCGCACCATCTGCGCATAGTGCATCGCGTAGTTCGCGCCGGACTGCCCGGCGACGGCCACTGCGGCCGCGACTGCGATGGCGTTCGGGCGCACGCCGGCGGAGAGAAGTCCGGCCCGGCTCTGCTGGGCGACGGCCGCAGCGATGGCGTCCAGGCGCTCGCTGGCAGCGAGACCTCGCGCCGGGCCCCAGTCCTGGTAGAGGCGGTTTGCCAGCTCCAAGGGGAACAGGTGTCCGGTGCCGTACCAGGCCAGCCGGGCAAGCCTGGCAGGGGAAGGGGCGGGCGGCTTTGTGCCGGTGCCGGTGTGATGCGCGGAGAGCACCGTCAGGGCAAGCGGAGTGCGCCCTCGGGCGGCCAGCGCCTTGCACCAGCGGGCGGCAGCCTCGGTGGAGCCGATATCGTCGAGGAAGGTTGCCTCGGCGGCGAGGTACGCTCCCTCCCCGGTCACACCAGGAGTCTCTTCCGCGTAGCGCATCAGGTACTCGACGGTGTCCGTTTCCCCCACGGATGCCGCAGATTCGACGGCCCATGCAATGAACCACGCGAGGGACCGGGCACCGCCGACGCTCGCGAACTCCCGTGCCCGCCGCAGCAACCATCGTTCACGCCATTCCCGTGCGACTTCCGGGGGCGCGTCGTCCGGCAGCGTCGGGTCGCTCTCGACCCCGTCGACGGTGATCGTGATCCGCCACCACCCGGTACCTGCCTGCAGGAACGCGTCCTGGCGACGCACGTCCCTTACGGCACGCCGCCCGCGCCGCGTCAGCATCATCCGCACGGGGACGCGGAATCCGGCACTCGTCTCCGGCCTTCTGGAGATCCGGTCCCGGACCATTCCGAGCAGGGGAGCCAGGGCGATGCCCACGAGCAGCGGTACGTACCGCGACGTCCACGAGCCGTAGCCGTTATGCAAGAGGTAGAGCGCCGATGCCATGGCTATGGCGGGGGCGAGCAGGAGCTTGCGGGCGAATCGGAGATAGCCCGGGCTGGTGGTGACCTCCCACATGAGCTCGATCTGGGCCATAAGCGTGTGGGCGAGGCGTCCTCGTAGTACCAGGTGGACGGCGAGGGCGATCAGGATCGGGAACCAGGCCGCGGCGCGGGCGGCGTTGACAGCCTCGTTGACGTTCGACAGCAGGTCGGATTCCTGCGCATTCCAGGAGCGGAAGGGCGCCACTGCCCAGCCGTCGGGAAGTGGCCGGGTGTCCGGACGGCGCCACTCCCACACTGCTCCCACTACGACGAGCGGCAGAACGGTGACGACTTCCAGGACCCGCCTGCGAGCCGCCCTTATCCACCGGTAGGTTTCCGTATGCCAGAACAGCCGTAATCGCCACGGTAACGCAGGCTCCTGCGAGAGCGTTACGCCATTCATGTCGTCTCCTGCGGGATGAGGAGATCATCGTACCGGGGCACCCGGCATTTCCGGGGGGATTTCAATCCGTGGGGGAGAGACTGTGGAAGTCAGAGCGCAACACCCCGTCGCCTTCCCGCTGGCCCCTGGCGGCGCTTCATCTGTGGTCTTCCTCCTGCCGGACGCCGCCGACCTGTCTGACCTGGAGCAGGCTGAACTGCGCGTGGCCCGGGCGGCGCTGGCCACCGAGGGCATACCCGAGCGCGGAGCCGTCGACGACATCGCGGCGGTGGCGAGGGACACCTCCGTTGCCACCCTCACCACGTTCCTGCTCACGGCAGGGGGTACCGCCCTCCGCAACCGCTGGAGCCGGCACCGTGGTCCCGTCTCCGCCACCCCGGCATGGGGGTTCGAGGCCGCATGGGCGAAGGTGACGCTCTCCGCGGCAGCCACCGCACCGCAGGGCGCCGGCCAGCCTCGGCTCGTCTCAGCGGCGGAGGAACCCGCAGACCACGAGTGGCGTTTCGAGTGCGATCTGGGCAGCGCCCGCTTCCTGGCCCGGGTGGACCGCGACAGCCCGGTGGTGCTCTGGTCCCGCCTCCCGGTGGCGGGACCAGAGCATTCGTAGGGGCGAAATCCCCAGTCGGGAATCGGGGACGGCGCGCCCTCATAGATCCGCCTCCAAGGTGCGACTTGCGCAGACCGGGCAGGCGGCGCTGTCCCGGCTGGCCTCGGGCGCGGTGCACGGTGCGCGGCTGCAGCGGGCGGCGAGCAGGTCCTGCGAGAGCTGCCACAGGCGGGAGGCGGCGGCCGGGTCGAGGGCGTGGCGGGCGACGCCGCGGCGGATGCCGGGGGTGTGATCATGGCTGAGGGAATATCGGGCAGGCCAGCTGTGCGGCGGCTGGTTCATGCCGGCAAGCGTGTGGTCAGGGCGTTGGCGAACCGGTGTTACTCGGCGACGACCGGCATGCTCGTGTTCTGCCCGTAGTGTGCGAGGCATGAGCGGGTCTCGTTCATGCCTCCGCGCAGGAAGTGAAGGGCTGGGAGGAGAAGCCTGGTTCGGTCGGGGCTGGGCACATTGCCGCCTGCCTGAAGGGCGGTCAGCAGTGCTTCTGCGCTGGTATGTTGCCGGGCAAATAGCTGGCCTTAGGTCTGAACGAGTTCGTGCAGCTCGTCAGCGGCCCGTTCCGCGTCACCCGGTTCGCTGACCTGTAGCTGTAGGAAGCTGTTGCCGGGGGGTAGCCGACCGGTCGGGCGATGGTGGCCGCCGTCGGGGATGAGGCCCCTGGATGTCTGCGAGGAGTCGTTCGAGGGGGTCGTAGCGCAGTCCGACTACTGGGTTGATCTTCAGCGGGTGGTGTTTCGAGGCGCGGTTGAGTCCGACCGAGGCATGGAAGCCGTTGCCGAGGTCGTGGGTGTAGAGGTCGCCGGTCTGCTTGCGCCGCCCGGCACCGGTCATCCGATCCCGCGCGGTGTTGCTGAACGCGGCTATCAGGTCGCGCATCATCGGTCTAGGGTAGTGGTCCGCTCTCGTCGTTGGCCTGCGAGTCGCGGAGCAGTTGTTCGCCGGGTGGCGGCGGCCGGATGCCTCGCAGAAGCGCCCTCGACGTGGGGCCCGTTTGGAGCGGCCTTCGTGCGACTACCGCACGAAGGCAGGACGGCCGGTCAACAGGGACGGATGCTGGGTGATGCGTGGCATCCGGCCGTCATCGGTCGACCCGGGGGCTGCGGTGAACCCGAAGCGGGCCCGGTCTCGACAACGATGCCCGTGGCCGTGGCCGCCTGCTTCTTCGCGCGCCGCTGGACGCGGGGCTGCCAGTCCTTGCGGACCTCCCGCTCCATGTAGGTGGCCGCCACAGGGCGCGAGGCCGGCGCGGATGGTGCGGAGTCAACGTGCGGGGTGAACGCGGCCCATGGCTCCCGCTGCTGGCGAGTGCCACCTCCGCCCTGGTGCTGCTTGGGCATCACCGCGATGCCCAAGCACGAGCGCCTGAACGCCCCCGGCTTCGTCCAGCGCTACAAGAACGCCGTCGCCGACTACCAGGACCACCTGCTCGCCTGCTGCCCGAAGCAACAACCCCTTCCCTGCCCGGGCTCCCATCGGTCGTACCAAAGCTGCGCTGCACCGAGCAGCACCGAGCACGCAGCGCGGCCGCGCCGGTCGGGGTCGGCAGCTCACGGCCGGAAGTTGGCGCCGGCGCGGCGTTGTCTCGCTCGACCGTCCCAGCCTGGTGTCATTGCCACAGCTGTCCCAGCAGGTCAGGGCATGGGACGTCCCTCGTTTCCCTCAACGTCTGCTGCTGCCGGACCTGCTGTCTGCCGCTCCCACATGATGGGTCGCAAGCAGAGCGGCGCGGAAGTCAGGCATGCTGCCACAGCCGTCGGGGCCTCCGCCCTCGACGATGGCGTGGCCTGTTGCGCTGCTTGATCGGAAACAGGACGGGAGAACATTCCTCATGAACGCACGCAAGCAATCACGTCTCGCCACGATCGTGGCGATCTTGGCCGTCGTCATCGGAAGTGCCACAGCCTCCGCCACAGCTCAGGCTTCGCCCTCGCCTACCCGACCCCAGGGGGCTCCTGGCATCAATGCGTCTCCAGCTCTGAGTGCCCAACCGCTTGGCATCAGCGGGAAGTGGATCTACGACTACAAGAGCCCCCACGAGACCAGCCATGTCCAGTCGTACGGCAAGGTCGAGATGTGCTTCAACGTGACGGGGGATCACCTGTACCAGGGCTACCGTCTGATGCTGATGCAGAGGATCGGTGGAGTTGCCGCATACGATAAGGAGCTGTGGGCCAAGGACTACTGGGGGTCGAAGCACAAAACGTGCACGGGGTGGCGGTCAGCGGGCCACGACAAGGTGTGGGCATGGATCACGCCGGTGAAGAGTCCGACT
>NZ_FMCH01000179.1 GCF_900091855.1 Streptomyces sp. DvalAA-14 | reverse complement strand
GCGTGCGGGTAGGGCGCGGCGGCTCCGGGCAGGGAGCCGTACAGGTCTGCGGAAGCCCCCGGGAGGGGATCGGCAGCGGGCGGGCGGGGCGGGTCCGTGGTCACGCGAGTCGTTCCATCCGTCGGTGCGCCGCCGCGGGCCGGCGTGCGGCGGGGCTCGGGCCTGGTCAGGTCAGGCGCGTCGGCAGTACGCGTCGGCAGTGGAGGAAGATCTGCTCCTCCGGCGGCACTTCGACGCTCGCCGGCGCGTAGGCGTACGACTCCTCCTTGATCACCTCGAAGCCCGCGTCCGTGACGATCTGGCGCAGTTCATCCCTTAGATAACCGGATACCCTGATCGTGTTACCGAGGAACGGAATCGGCACATCGTCCAGATCCGCCTCGACCATCGACAGCGCCAGCAGCCCCCCGGGCTCCAGCCGGTCGTGGATCGCCGCCAGCGTCGCCGGGATCTCCGACCGCGGCAGCATCAGCAGCGCGAAGAACGCCGTCGCCCCGGAAAAGAGCCCCGGCGCGGACGGTGCGCCCCCGTCGGCCGCGCCGCCGGTGGTGGCGCCGGTCGTGTCGCCGGGGGTATCGAGGACATCAACGAGATCGGCGAGATCGGCGAGATCGGCGAGATCCGCGATGTCGCCCTGCACGAAACGGGCCTGGGGAACGTTCGTACGAGCTCGCGCGAGCATGCCCGGTGACAGGTCCACACCCGTCACCCGCAGCCCCGACGCGGTGAGCTGACGGGCGGTCGGCAGCCCCGTACCGCAGCCGAGATCCAGCACCCGGGCGCCGGCCGGCAGCGAGGCGGCGAGCCAGCCGCCGGCCGCGAGCTGGCCCTCCTTGTGCGGGAAGGCCTCGTCGTACCGGTCGCCGATCGCGTCGAACGCCTCGGCCTGGCCGGAACGGTCCCGCCCGAGGATCTCCACGTCGGGCATCCCGACGGGCGGCGGCTCGTAGTTGCCGGTTCCCACTGCTCAGGGCCTCCCTGGCTGTCCGCGCGATCTGCTGGTGTGTGGTGGGGCGGTGCGGCGTGCGGCGGCGCGACGAAGCCGGGCACATGCCGTTGGGGCATGCTCGGATCGCGCACCCGCGACGTGGCGTCAAACTCTAAGCCGCGGTTGGCAATTGTGCAGTCTTCAGGACCCCGATCCTACGGTCGAAGGTCAGGGGCGCGACAAGGGGATCGCTGGTATCGGCTCGGGTGCCCGCGCCGCCGGGCCGGTCGGCGCCGCGCCCGTGGTCAGTCCGCCGGCCGGTCCCAGTCCGCCGGGAGGGCCGGCACCGGCCAGGCCGGGTCGGGCCGCCAGTCCTGCCAGTGGTCGCGGAACGGCGGGCCCCAGGCCCGGATCACCGCCACCGCCCGCTGTCCCGCCTGCCGGACCTGGGCCGCCAGCTCGGCCGGCATCAGGCCGTCGGCCTGCGCCTGGGCGAACTCGTCCTCGTCCCGCCACTGCCAGCCCCGGTCCGGGTGCACCGAGATGTCCAGGAAGTGATCCACCGAGTCCACCCCGCCCGACCAGCGGCGCAGCGGCTCCTCCAGGTTCACGTACCAGCTGCGGAACCGCCAGCCCTCCTCCCAGAACAACCACACCGACCAAGGCTCACCCGGACGGGCGAGTTTCAGCACCCCGGTGCCCCACCACTGGTCGCGGACCACCACCCGCGGCTTGCGGTAGCGGGTGGCCAGCGGCTCGCGGTGCACCGGCGTCCCGTCGGCCAGTACCGGCTTCAGGCAGGGCGTCCCCGGCGCCATCCACACCGCCAGCAACTCCGCGTCGTCCCGCACCACGGTCACCGGCCGGCAGATGTGCACGTCGTCGCTGCCGTTGCCGCGATAGCGCCACAGCACCTGATCGCCGGGGGCCCAGAAGTGCCGCTGCGGTCCGTTCCTGAACGTGGTGTCGACGTCGGCTGTCATGAACAGAGCTTACGGACCACCTGTCAAGGATGGGTCATACGCAGCACGTCCAGCGCCTCGTCGAGTTGCGTTTCGGTCAGCAGCCCGCGCTCGATGTAACCGCCCTCGATGACCACCTGACGGATCGTCCTGCGTTCGGCCAGCGACTTCTTGGCCACCTTGGCGGCCTCCTCATAGCCGATGTACCGGTTCAGCGGGGTGACCACGGACGGCGAGGACTCGGCGAACTCGCGGGCCCGCTCGACATGCGCGGTGATCCCGTCGATCGTCCGATCGGCGAGCAGACGGGTGACATTCGCCAGCAGCCGCACCGACTCCAGGATGTTGCGGGCGATGACCGGCAGCATCACATTCAGCTCGAAATTACCGGCCGCGCCGGCCGTGGCGATGGCGACGTCATTGCCGGTCACCTGCGCGGCCACCATCAGCACCGCCTCCGGGATCACCGGATTCACCTTGCCGGGCATGATCGAGGAGCCCGGCTGCAGGTCCGGCAGGCTGATCTCACCGAGGCCGGTCCGCGGGCCGGACGACATCCAGCGCAGGTCGTTGGCGATCTTCGTCAGGCCCACCGCGATGGTCCGCAGTTGCCCGGACGTCTCCACGATGCCGTCCCGCGCGCTCTGCGCCTCGAAGTGGTTGCGCGCCTCGGTCAGCGGCAGGCCGGTCGCCGCGGCCACCTCGGCGATCACCGCGGCCGGGAAGCCGGGGGGCGTGTTGATCCCCGTCCCCACCGCCGTCCCGCCCAGCGGCAGCTCGGCCAGCCGCGGCAGCGAGGCGTTCAGCCGCTCGATCCCGTACCGCACCTGCGCCGCGTACCCGCCGAACTCCTGCCCGAGGGTGACGGGCGTGGCGTCCATCAGATGGGTCCGCCCGGCCTTCACCACCGTCGCGAATTCGGTCTCCTTCGCCTCCAGCGCCTCCGCCAGCCGGGTGAGCGCCGGGATCAGGTCCCGGGTCACGGCGGCGGTGGCCGCGATGTGGATGGAGGAGGGGAACACGTCGTTGGACGACTGCGAGGCGTTCACCTCGTCGTTGGGGTGGACGGCGCGGCCCAGCCGCTCGGCGGCCAAGGTGGCGATCACCTCGTTCGCGTTCATGTTCGACGAGGTGCCCGATCCGGTCTGGAACACGTCGATCGGGAAGTGCTCGTCCCACTTCCCCTCGGCCACCTCCCCGGCGGCCTGCTGGATCGCCTCGGCCACCTCCCCGTCCAGCACCCCCAGCGAGGCGTTCACCTTCGCCGCCGCGGCCTTGATCCGCGCCAGCGCCTCGATGTGCGCACCGGAGATCCGCTGCCCGGAAATCGGGAAGTTCTCCACCGCCCGCTGCGTCTGCGCGCCCCACTTGGCCTCGCGGGGCACCCGCACCTCGCCCATCGAGTCGTGCTCGATCCGGTAGTCGTCCATGTCTTCTACAGTGCCCCGCCCCGGGCGGTTTGTTCCCGTCCCCGCCCGGAGCGCCGCGGGCCGCCCACCGGACGGCCGGGAAGGCCGGGGGCCGGGATGGGCCGGGGGCCCGGGGGCCCGGGGGCCGACGGGGGTTACGCCTGCCGCACCGGGATCGAGGTGAAGGTCGGCGAGGGAGCCGGGTCCTGGAAGAAGTCGTTGCCCTTGTCGTCGACCACGACGAAGGCGGGGAAGTCCTCGACCTCGATCTTCCAGACCGCTTCCATGCCGAGCTCGGCGTACTCCAGGACCTCGACCTTCTTGATGCAGTCCTGGGCGAGGCGGGCCGCCGGGCCGCCGATCGAGCCGAGGTAGAAGCCGCCGTGGGTGGCGCAGGCGGTGGTGACCTGCTGGGAGCGGTTGCCCTTGGCCAGCATGACCAGGGAGCCGCCCGCGGCCTGGAACTGGTCGACGTAGGCGTCCATCCGGCCGGCCGTGGTGGGCCCGAAGGAGCCGGAGGCGTAGCCCTCGGGGGTCTTGGCCGGGCCGGCGTAGTAGACGGCGTGGTCCCGCAGGTACGCGGGCATGCCCTCGCCCGCGTCGAGGCGTTCCTTGATCTTGGCGTGGGCGATGTCGCGGGCCACCACGAGGGGGCCGGACAACGACAGGCGGGTCTTGACCGGGTACTTGGTCAGTTCGGCGCGGATCTCCGCCATCGGGCGGTTGAGGTCGACGCGGACGACGTCGTCGTCCAGGTGCTCGTCGGTGGTCTCCGGCAGGAAGCGCGCCGGGTCGGTCTCCAGCTGCTCCAGGAAGACCCCCTCGGCGGTGATCTTGGCCAGCGCCTGGCGGTCGGCCGAGCAGGAGACCGCGATCGCCACCGGGCAGGAGGCGCCGTGCCGGGGCAGCCGTACCACCCGCACGTCGTGGCAGAAGTACTTGCCGCCGAACTGGGCGCCGATGCCGATCCGCTGGGTGAGTTCGAAGACCTGCTGCTCCAGCTCCTTGTCCCGGAAGCCGTGCCCGGCCGGCGATCCGGCGGCGGGCAGCTCGTCCAGATAGTGCGCGGAGGCGTACTTCGCGGTCTTCAGCGCGAACTCCGCGCTGGTGCCGCCGACCACGATCGCCAGGTGGTAGGGCGGGCAGGCCGCCGTACCGAGGGAGCGGATCTTCTCCTCCAGGAAGCGCAGCATGGACGCCTCGTTCAGGACCGCCTTGGTCTCCTGGTAGAGGAAGGACTTGTTGGCGCTGCCGCCGCCCTTGGCCATGAAGAGGAATTTGTAGGCGCCGCCGTCGGTGGCGTAGAGCTCGATCTGCGCCGGGAGGTTGGAGCCGGTGTTCTTCTCGTCCCACATGGTGAGCGGCGCCATCTGGGAGTAGCGCAGGTTGAGCTTGGTGTAGGCGTCGAAGATGCCGCGCGACAGGGCCTCCTCGTCGCCGCCCGAGGTCAGCACCTGCTGGCCGCGCTTGCCCATCACGATGGCGGTGCCGGTGTCCTGGCACATCGGGAGCACGCCGGCCGCCGCGATGTTGGCGTTCTTCAGCAGGTCGAGCGCGACGAAGCGGTCGTTCGGGCTGGCCTGCGGGTCGTCGAGGATCCGGCGCAGCTGGGCGAGGTGGGTGGGGCGCAGGTAGTGCGAGATGTCGTGCATCGCCTCGGCCGCCAGCAGCCGCAGCGCCTCCGGCTCGACCTGGAGGAAGGTGCGCCCGCCGGCCTCGAAGGTGCTGACGCCCTCGGGGGTGAGCAGGCGGTACGCGGTGGGGTCCTCGCCCAGGGGGAGCAGATCCGTATAGGCGAACTCAGGCATAAGGGGACAATCCTCACTCGGCTGCGTCGACGCTGAAGCGGGTCCAGCGTAGAACGTCGGCGGAGCCCGGCCGTTGTGAGGTACGGCTCACCGCGGCGCCGCCCGCGGCTCCCCGCCGCCGGCCCGATCGGGGTCGCCGCCCGCGGTCCCGGCCGCCGTCCGGCGAACCCCTAGGGGACGGACTCCGGCGGACTTCGGGGTAGTCGCGATCTATCGCGTCTGTGTACCGTGGACGGGTGGATGAATCGCAGCTCGACAAGCGCCCGCAACACCCGCCGGCCGCCGCGCCGAGCACCGGCGCGTCGGTCGCCGACGCCGAACTGCGCGCATCGGACGCCGACCGGGACCGGATCGCCGACATCCTGCGGGACGCGCTCGCCGAGGGCCGGCTGGACGCCGCCGAGCACTCCGAGCGGATCGACAAGGTCTACGCGGCCAAGACGATCGGCCAACTGGAGCCGCTGGTACGGGATCTGCCGGTGGGCCGGTCCGCCGCCCCCGCTCCCGCGCCCGCCGCGCCCCGCGGCTACGACCCGGGCCAGGGCGGCGAGAACCCGAACCTGGTCGGCATCCTCGGCGGCGCCGAGCGCAAGGGCCGCTGGCGGGTCGGCAACCGGATCACCGCGGTCGCCATCCTGGGCGGAGTCGAGATCGACCTCACCGAAGCGACCTTCACCGCGCCGGAGTTGGTGATCCACTGCACCGCCGTCATGGGCGGCGTCAGCATCAAGCTGCCGGAGAACGTGACGCTGCGCGGCGGCAGCGTGGTCGGCATCATGGGCGGCTCGGACATCAACGCGTTCGAGGCGCCCGATCCCGGCGCCCCGGTGGTCCGGGTGGACGGGCTGGCCTTCTGGGGCGGCGTGGAGGCGAAGGCCAAGCGCGGCAAGAAGGTCAGGGATTGGACGAAGAAGAACCTCCAACGGTGAACCCGGCCCCAAGTGCGGGGTGTCGGCGGCTTTTCGGGGCACGCTGAAGGGACGCTCCCGTTACTCATGTGGTGCGTGTGTACGCCAAGGATGCTGCGCGGATACGCCATGTGCAGCTCAAAGGGGGTGCGGGAAATCCTCCGGCGATGAACACGGTGCGCATGAAGTCGCGCACAGCGGGTAGGGGATGGAGCACGCCGTCGCCCGGCTGCTCAGGCTTCCCCTGCCCGCGGACCGGCGACGACG
Organism: Streptomyces sp. DvalAA-14; assembly: GCF_900091855.1. GTDB lineage: Bacteria > Actinomycetota > Actinomycetes > Streptomycetales > Streptomycetaceae > Actinacidiphila. The sequence goes on along the minus strand of NZ_FMCH01000179.1, from coordinate 391 downwards.
CCAGCGTGGCAAACGCCGAGCCGTCGTCAGGAGTTACCCGTGCTTCAACCGATCGAGCCCGTCACGGACCCCGCTCAGCCACCACGCCATCCGCGGGACGCCGGCGGCCCCTGGCACTCCGAGGCGGCCTGCCGCAGTGACGAGGCGGGCCTCTTCTTCGCCCCCTCCAAGGAGCCGACCGCGGCGCGCCTGTCGCGTGAGGAAGCCGCCAAGAGGGTGTGCGCCCGCTGCCCGGTGATGCTCGAATGCCGCGAACACGCCTTGCTGCAGCCCGAACCGTACGGCGTCTGGGGCGGCATGACCGCCGCGGAGCGACGGGTCGTGCTGGCCCGCAGGCGCCGCCGCGAGGTCGAACTGCAGCGGCCCGCCGCCTCGATAGCGGCCGCGGGCT
>NZ_FMCH01000666.1 GCF_900091855.1 Streptomyces sp. DvalAA-14 | reverse complement strand
ATTAACCGGCACCCGCAGAGTTCGACGGTGCCGGCGCTGGGGGTACCCCCGGCCGAAGGCTGGGGAGTGTCCCAAACGCGTCGGCCAACGTCTTGACCATCGCGCGCAGCCGATCTGGACTCGCCGCAGCGAGATTGTCCTCGGTGAGGGCGTGCAGGGGCAGACTGTCTGGTGCGGTCATCGTGCTGATCTCCTTCGAGGCTTCGACACTTCGAAGATCAGCCGGTGGCCGTTCGTCTATGCGGGCACCAACCCGGACGCCGGGACAAACCCCCGGATCAGGTCCAACCCGCTACACCACTTCCAAGGAGGCAACCCTCGAAAAGGTTCGCAGGTGATGGTCGACGAGGGTCTGCCGGAGCCGGACCTGTTCGGCCTGGGAGACATCGACAGCTGGTGGTTCGCCAACGGATACCCAACCGCTCACCCTTGGATCTGGGTTTGCTCGTCTTTGTCTTCGGCGAGCCTGGTCCGCGCCTTCGCTCGGCTGTCGCTGCACCCACACTCGTGGTGTGACGCGCGCGAGGAGTGACGGAACGCCGTTGAGTAGGGATCTGCTGTACAAGATTTCGGCGACGCTCCGGCTCAATCCTCGCAGGGCTGGCTGGTGTTCGTTCCGTCGGGCAGTAGTTGGCGCTCGGGCTTGGTGAGGGGTCGGTGCACGGCGTGGCACAGGGAGGCGTGCCATTGGCGGGGATCGAGCGAGAGTGACAGTGACCCGGCGTCGGTGATGCCGACGGCTGTGTCGTCGTGGATCTGCCACTGCAGGTCATCAGGGAGGGTGACGTCGGCGATCTGCGTGGATGAGCCCGGGTGCCACACCTGCATTGTGTCGGCGCCAGTGGAGATCAGGTATCCGGCATGGGCGAATCCGACGAGGTTGAACACGTCGTGGGCCGGGACCGGCGTTCCCACAATGTCGAAATCCGGGAGCCCGAGGAACTCTATCTTCGTACCGATGCCGTCCTTGATGTCACGTAGGACGGCAAGTGTGTTGCCCGATGCGTCGAACACCTCGGTCTGATAGGAGCTCATGACGTCCGGGTCGGCCTGGAATGATCCGACCGAGCCGCGCTTGGTGAGATCCCACAGGTGCGTCACGCCATCCCGCCCACGTACAAGTGCCTGGGCCGGATGCCCGGGGCGGGGCACGACAGACGTCTGGTTGTCGGCCAGCCAAGCCAGTTCTGTGCCATGAGCAAGCGGTAGCGGGGATCCCAGCGGACGCCCGGTGGCCGGGTCCCACCGGGCCAGTTCTCCGGCGTAGACCGTGAGCACGCTTCCGTCGTCCGCCATGGCCAAGGTGGCGCGGAAGGCGGGGTGCACTCCCGGCGGTGTGGGCAGCCTGATAGTCCGCACCCGTGCGAGTCGCGGAGTGGAGTAGACATCCAGGGAGCCTCCGGTGCTGACGACGAGGTAGCGGTCGTCTGAAGTGAAGAGCACCTGTGACTGATACGCCGCCGTCACTATGTCCTTTTGTGTCGCTTCCGGGGGCGTGGCTGTCGTGCTGCTCGAAGTGTCCAGTAACCGGAGCGACTCCTCGCCCACGTCAGCGTCGCCGAACAGCCGGAATCGCCCATCGGCGCTGACGGGGAGGCCAGAAGCCATGGTCAGTGCCGGGTACCGGACGGGCCGCGTGGGCACCGGCGCGGTGAACCGCAGCAATTCACGGCCCTTGAAGGCGAGGATCCCGAGACTGCCGTCCGCGTGCGGGATCACCACGACGTCGGCGCTCTTGAGGTCGTCGTAGATCGGAGCGGTGACCCAGGAGACCAGGCCGGTTCTCAGGTCGACGACCTTGACCGTCGACAGGTCCGATTGACCTGTGGCCCTGTCCGTTTCGATGAGGGCGTACCGGCCGGTGCCGTCGAGTCCCACGTTCGAGCACTCTGTGGGGACCGTGCGCAGGACTGCGCCGTCCCTGGCGGATCGGATGCGCAGCATGTCGTCAGAAGCGCAGTCGACCACGGCTTGACCCTGTAGCCCGACAGCAGAGAGCGAGGCGACCTGGACCGGGCTGCTCTCGGCGCCGGTGCGTGGATCGACGTGTACGTAACTGTTGGACAGGCCGGTTTCCCGGAAAAGCAGCACCTGTCCCGGATCCTGGCTGGAGTCCACGGTGTAGAAGGAGCTGTGCCGCAAGGCGGTCTTCGAGATCAGGCGCCTGCTGGCGATGTCCCACGTGCCGAGCTGGTCGAGTTCGGTCCTCCCTTTGCCGTCCGATCCGCCGAAGAGGGCGGCCAGTTGGGAGCTGTCGGCGGAGAAGGAAAGGTCGCGGATATCCTGCGCCGGGTCCCAGCCCGCCGGGACGGGGAGTCGGGTCGGGTCGTCCGGGTGGCTCACATTCCATACGGTGAGACCCGACCGGTCGTCCATCAGGGCCACTTGCCGACCGTCCGGGCTGATCTTCACCAGGGGTTCGTGCTCGGTGATCGAGCGCGTCCGTGCGAAGGTGCGGACTTTCACGTGTCCCAGCAGATCAGTGAGGATCGAGACGACTCCCAGTTGGTCGACCATGACAGCCGACTTCCCGTCCGGCGTGGCCGTGAACAGCAGCGCGTGGTCGATACCCATTTCTTGGATCGCGTCCACGCTCCGCAGCCGCGCGTAGAGCTTGAACAGTGCGCCGTATGCCTCGGGCTGGGTCTTGTCGGTCTGCCATGCGGACAGGGCGAGCAGGGCGGCGGTTCCCGGGGCATCGTCGGCCCGGCGCTGGGCGTCCTGCCCGAGCAGGCGGGCTGCTTGGGCGTGGAGCTGGCGGGTGACCTCCTGGGTCCGGTTGTAGGTGAAGCCGGCCAGGGTCGCAGCGATCAGGGCCAGTATCGCCACACCGGTGGTGATGAGGCGCCCCCGCCGTGCTTGGCGTATGCGCAGCGTCAGGCTGGCCTTGATGTACGCCCGCTCGTCAGCCGTGATGTCCTGCGACCTCTTCGTGCTCCACGTCAGTGCCTCTGCCAACAAAGGATCCCGCAGCAGGGCGCCACTGCGGTGGCCGAACTGCTCCCACTGGCGCAGCGCCGCCCGCAGCCGTTCCTGCCAGTCCCGGAAGTCGCGGTCGGCGGCCAGCCATTCACGCAGCCGGCTCCAGCCGTCGATGAGCGCGTCGTGCGCCAGGTCCGCGATTTCGGCGCCATCCACCGCCTGGGCCGTCACGAGCAGTTTGCGGTCGGCCAACCGCGGTATCAGGCGCCGCTGGTCCTCGTCGAGTGCGTCGACGCGTACCGCCCGGCGGGTGAACCCTCCATCCTCCTCCGGGCGCGCGAGCTGGACGAAAAGACGCCCCGCAGGATCGCGTTCCGACGGCCGTAGGTGCTTTTCGTACACCTCCTCCGCATAGTCGGCGACGGCGCCCGCGACTCCGCCGAACGCGTCGTAGGCCTCGTGGGTGAGGAGCCCGCCGCGACGCCGGTCCCACAGTCGGGTGAGCGTGAACTCCACCATCGGCAGCCTTCCGGGCCCTTCGCCCGCGTCGTCCAGGATCCGGGCCACGAGGCCGGCCTCGTAGCCGACTCCTGGAGTGACCGCGAGCGGCGCAGTGATGGCCGTCCGTAGCTGCTCGCGTTCCATCGGGGCCAGGAAGGTGACACCCTCGTCCAGGGCATCGCGGTTGCGCTGGGTGAGCATGCGGTCCAGCGACCCGGAGCGCACGGTGAGCAGTGCCCGTACCGCCGTGGCCGCCGGCGCCTCGAGGGTCAGCACGGTGATCAGGTTCAGCAGTTCTCGTGCCGCGTCCTGGTCGGCGGTGACGATCTCCTCGAATTGGTCCGCGAACAGCAGGACGCCCCCAGGATGTCTGCGGCTGAGCCGAGCGGCGAGTTCGGCGTGTCGGCCTTGGGTCAGGTGCCCTGTCAGGGCCTGCTCATCGAGTTCCCCCGCGAGCAACGGCGCCAGCGCACCGGCAAGGGCCTGTGCCGGTTTCAGCCCCGGGATCGGGCGAAAGTCTGCCGCCACCCATCCCGCCCGGTTCAGCCGCGGCAGCAGCCCGGCCCGTACCAGCGAGGACTTCCCGCTGCCCGAAGGGCCGGACAGCACGACGACCGGCTGCCGGGAGGTGAGCGTCTCCAGGCGGGCGACCGCCTCGTCCTGGCCGCAGAACACCCGCTCGTCCTGCGCCGTGAAGGAGTTCAGCGCCCGGTACGGTGACGCGGGCAGTGCGTGTTCGGCCAGCTCGGGCCAGGCACGCAGGATCGAGGAGGCAGGCAGAAGATAGGCGGTGCCGGCGCGGCTGCCGAGACCGGCGGCTACCGCGATGCCGACGACGCCGCCGAGGTCGGTGTCCCAGACCGGGGAACCGCTGAATCCGCGCTCGATGGCCGGTCCCGCCTCGCTCTGCATCTGCACCCAACCGGCGCCCTGAAGCGCGCGCAGTCGGCCGGCAACCCACACGCCCCGGTCATCACCTGACGGGAAGCCGAACACGCGCACCGCGTGGTCCCACAGCTCGTTGGCCTCCACCAGCCAGGGAACCGCCGTCCCTTGCGGAGGCGTCTCGGCCATCCGCAGCAGTGCAAGGTCTCCCGTCTCGTCGGCGAGGATCGGCTGCCAGCCCGTCACAACGGCCAACCCTCCGCTCGGGCTCACGTCCCGTGGCGTGTCCGCCAGCGCCGACCCGATGAGGGGGAAGTCCACCCGCACGCTGCCCCGCGGCGGATCAGCGGACCGAGGGTCTGTACCCAGGGCCTGTGCCACCACGTGTGCACAGGTGCACACCAGGTCCGGCGCGACGAGGAAACCCGCGCCAACGATGGCACCATCGTCCGACCGGATCTGGACCATGGCGCCGAACAGCGCGGACGCATCGGCAGCCACGCCGGTCACCCCTCAGCCGCGCGGTGCCATTCCACCGAGACGGAAAAACTGGCTTCCGTCGCGGTACGAGCTACTACGACACCCGCATCGGCGGAAAACTTGATCCCGAAGTCCAGCTTGATGCTGTCGGGAGGGCAGATGCCGCCGCGCAATTGCTCGACTACCGTCTGCAGAGCGGGCCGGATGGGCGCCAGAGCCTCCTGCAAGGTGCGTCCCACCGCATTTGCCGCGTCCTGGGTACGCCCGGCGCGCGTCCAGCCGTTCTCATCTCGCGTATCGACCTCGACGTTCAGGCTAACGCCCTCGTCATCAAGCGGGATACTGACTACCTGCGGCATTGTCCCCCCAGTCTCCTGCTGCGTCGGTGCATCGCTGCATCGCCGATCGTAGCGACACATGAAGTAAGTGCGGACGACGTTCGAGAGTCCATCCAGGCAGATCTGGGCGTTGACCGCGGTCATCAAGGGACACCGCCGATGAGCAATGGCGTTCGGCGGTGGCCACGGACCTCGCCGGCGTAGGTGGATCAGTGGGCCAGGCCCGAAGCGTGGTCACCGCCTGGTCTGATCTCATGCCACGCGTGGATACCATGTCCACCGCCCTCGCCACAGCACCGACGCCCCTGCGGCCAGCGCTCGCGCTGATGCGCAGCGCTGCCCGGTCCGTGATCCGGAACCGAGCGGCAACCTCGCTGCTCGGCCACTCGTCCTCGACACGGGTCCTGTGACGTTCAGTGCGGAGTTGGGGTGCGACATGGCAAGGCCCCTCCTGGGCCGTTCGGCCAAGAGGGGCCAGCGGGTTGTGTTCAGGGTTCGAGCAGCGGCCCGAGGACGTGGGCGAACTCTGCCGGCTCGGCGCTTGCGCCGAGGTGGTTGCCGGGCATGTCGACCAGAGGTAGCTCCAGAAGTTCAGCGAGTGCTTGGGTCGCCCGGCGCGCCATCTGGTGATGGCTCAGCGAGCCGGCGCACAGCGTCACCGAAACGCGACGGATGGCCTCGATGTCGGGGACGTAGAAGACCGTGGGGCCGGCCATCCGTCCCAGGAAGTAGCGGTTCTTGTCGAGTTCCTCGTCCGGTAGCTCGGGTAGCGCCATATGGGCGGGAGGCGTCTGATCCGGTCCTGTGTGGTGGGCAGCGCCGCTGAGGTCGAAGAACTCCTGCACTGCCCGCTGCGGATCCGCCTCTGCAGCTTTGAACGCTGCTGCGGCTCGGCCAGCCAGGGCTGCGTCATCCAGGAGAGACACGAGGGGCGGCTCATGCAAGACGGCCCGGCCGACCACGTCAGGATGCTGCTTGCCCAGCTCCAGCAGCGTCACGGCACCACCACTGGTACCGACAAACAGGGCGGGCTCTCCGGTGAACCTGTCGACAAGTGCAGCAAGGTCCTCAGCAAGGACCTCGGGCGTGGGCGCAGCCATCCCCGGGACCGCGCGGCTGGCACCGATGCCACGCGGATCGTGTGTGACGACGGTAAACCGGCCTGCAAGCTCATGCGCCAGCGCTGCGAAACCGGCGCGCCCAGCCGGTGCGCCGACGAGGAACAGCAGTGGCCCCTCACCCTGGACACCGAAGGCAATCGTGCAGTCCGGCCGGTCGAGCAGGTCCACCGGACTCGTGATCCGATCAGTGAAGTCCGCGATCTTCCGAGTGATCACATCGAGCGCACGGTCCAGCTCCTCGCGCCTGTCGTGGACGCGACGGCGATGAGCCGTCAGCAACTCCACTCGGAGCCTGGCCGGATCAGTGACCTTGTCGTCGGCGCCTGTGAACTGCGCGATATCGGCCAGCGGCATCCCCGTCTCACGGAGATGAACCAGCATGCGGATCAGCTCGACGTCGGCCGTGGTGTATTGGCGGCGCCCCGCACTGTCGCGCCGTGGAGACGGTACGACCCCCTGACGTTCGAAGTACCGCAACGTGTCGGGTGCCAGACCGATCCACGCCGAGACGTCCGCGATACCGAACAGCTCATCTGCCTCACTCATGCCTCAAGCCTCGCCCCTGGACCTCGGTACAGGTCAAACGATCGTCAGCCGGCCGCGGCTTGGCAACCACCGCCCTGACCCCACAGCCCGGACCTCGGGCACCGGCAGCGCCCCGTGGCTGACGACAAGCTCCTCACCGTGCCCGAGGTCATGGCCCGCCTCAAGATCAGCCGGTCCACCGTCTACGACCTCATCCGCACCCGCCAGCCCCCACCTCGAACCGGAAGCCGCCGGATGCGTCCTGCTCGTGGGGTGGAACCTCACCGCCGTCGACAACAGCCGGCTCTTCCTCGGACACCCGAAGACGGGCTGGTGTCCTCCCCCGAGGACGGTTCCCCGCTGCGACCGCAGTCCGTACTGGTCGAGCTGCGCCGGCGCTCCGCCGAGCTCAATCTGCCCCGGATCGGGGTGCACGATCTGCGGCACACCGCGGCCACCATCATGATCAGCTCACGCGTCCCGCTCGCGGTGGTCTCCAAGACCCTGCGGCACTCGACGCTCTCCACGACCGTCAACCTCTCCGGCCACCTGCTCCCCCACGCCGCCCGAGACGCGGTCACCGCATTGGAGAAAGCTTACAAAAAGGCGGGCTTGGCGGTCCGGCGCCGACGGTGACGCCGCGGCGGCCTGACAGGCCCAGGCGGCGGTGCTGAACCGCACCCACCTCGCCGAGTACGCCGAGCACTACAACGCCGGCCGGCCCCACCGCGCCCTGGAGCGGCCTTCCCGGCACCCGGGGCCGCAGCCCGCGTGCCGGGGCTGGGCTGCGGCCGGATGCTCGATCCTCCTACCTGGTCAGGATGGTGCCGCTGCTGAAACTGTCGCCGCCCTCGCTCGACACGTAGTGCCAGCCGACGATGGTCAGACGGTTGCCGGAGGCCGCCACGGCCGTGACGCCCAGCGGCAGTTGCGGGTCGTTCTGGGGCAGTCCGAGGGACCCCCAGCTGCCCGTGGAGGTCAGGCTCAGACCGACGGCCCCGTCGTCGATGCCGCCCACGACGACGACTCCGCTCTTGCCGCGAAGGGCCACGGACTGCAGGGCGAACGTTCCCCGCGGCAGCTGCACCTCGGTCCACGAGGTGCCGTCCCAGTGCAGGGCAAGCCCTGCCGGGGTCTGCTTGTCGGTGTCGCGGGACCAGCCCACTGCCCAGACGTCATTCGGGGTGCGGGCGGCGACGTCGAAGAGGATCGCCGAGTCGGCGAAGGCCGGGGTCGGCGTGCGCTTCCACCGGTGCCCGTTCCAGTGCACGGCGACGGACTGGCCGGTGGCCTCGTCCACGCCCACCACCCAGACATCGTCCGGCGCCACCTCGTCCACCTGGTTCAGGCTCCAGTCCTGCGAGCCCGGGATCTGCACGGACCGCCACCGCTTGCCGTCCCAGTGCTGCACCACGGGGACGGGGGCGAAGGGATCCTCGATGTAGCCCTGTCCCACCGCCCAGGCGTCCTTCGCGGAGACCGCGCTCACCGACAGCAGGCTGGCCTCGATGGTTCCGGCCGGCAGGCCCTTGTCGGCCGTCAGGTGCCAGTGGCCAGCCGTGTACCGCCCGACCAGCACGCCCTGACCGTCCCCGCCCTGGTCGCCGACGAAGAAGGCCGAGCCGTCGGCGGCCGTGGCGATGTCGTTGACCCTGCTGTTCCACGCGCTGGCGCCCTCCAGCGGCAACTGCCGCCATGTGCCGCCCGCGTCGAGGTCGCGCTTGTACAGGGTCGGTGTGAACGAGACCCCCCCGTCGGGGTCGGTGACGACGGTGGCGCCACCCGCCCAGGTGACCGAGGGACTCTGCTGAGCCACACTCATCATCGAAACCGGTCCCGTTGGCGTCTCCACCCACGGCCTGCCCCCCACCGGCTCGGCCGCCGCCGACCCGCTCAGCGCCAACGCCCCTACCGCGGCTCCCGCCAATGCCACGGCGATCCCGCGTCTGACGGTCACTGTGCTCGCTGCCATCTTCCGTGCTCCCCCTTGATCCGTTCTACGATCCAGAGAGAAGCTGGCCGGCCCAATTCCGGCTGACCGCTCCCCCTCTTCCCCCCGGTGCCCGGTCGGCGCAAGGACGCGCCGTGCCGGTACAGGTAAAGAGTGCGGGCGCCGGAAAACGGTTGCATGTGAACTCCGTTGCAAACGAGGTGCGTTGAGAGTCGAACCCTCCACCCGTACCAACATGCAGCGTGACCAGGCCGGATGGTTTATCGGCACTCGCAGTGCCGGCGGGCGACCAGGTCACGGTGCCAGCGCAGGACCGTGTCAGGGCGCACCAGCAGCCGCATACGCCGAAGAACATCCTTCGGGGAGCCGTGCAGGAGCGCTGTCAGGAACGCTCGATCGCCCGCTGTGAAGCTGACGCGCTTTCCGTTCAGCTGCCGCTCCAGCACCACGATCTGGTGGCGCAGGGCCAGGATCTCTGTGTTCTTGTCCTGGCCGGTCATGGGTAGCAGGCGCAGCGTCGCGCAGGCGTTCGTCATGCCCAGGTAAGCGGGTTTCCACAGCACGAGCGATCATCAAGCCGAGGTCATCGGCCGCCCCGCCAGAGCCCCCGGCCCTCCCGCGGAGGCAGCAACTCGCTGATCAGGTGTAACCGCTCTGACCAGAGTGGATGAGGTAATCGGCAAGGACGGGTCGCGCACGATTGCCCGTGTCCGACCCGTCCCCTGACGGCCCGTCAATCTCCGAGAGTCAGTATCCGAGGGCGCTCAGGAACTTGTTGGTGTACTGGAGCGGCGTGGTGCTGGGGACCGAGTCGCACGTAGGCGACGCGTACGAGGCGGAGCAGGGCGTGTCGCGGTCCAGCGACCAGTAGTGCAGCCCGGCCAGGCCGTTGCTGACCGCGTACGACGTCAGCGTGCTCACGTCCGCGACGGTGAAAGTCTCGCTGGTCGCATCGTTCATGCCGATCATCGGAGTGACGGCGATCTTGCTCGCCGGGACCCCGTAGGTGTGCTCCAGGTTCTTCACCGCCTGGATCGCCGACTGCGCCATCTGGCAGCTGCCGGAGGAGACGACGCACACGCTGCTGGACGCGTTGCCGTAGTCCATGGTCATCAGGTTGATGACGTACTTCTTCAGGCTCGAGCCGAGCAGCGCCCTGACGACCGTGTTGCCGAGCGAGTTCACACCGCCGTAGCTGCCGTCGGACGCCCCCAGCGTGGCGAGGGTGAACGAGAACTGCAGGTTCGGGTACTGCGCCTGCGCCCCGGCCGCCGCGGCGACCAGGTTCTGGATGTCCGACGCAGACTGGCCGCCCTCGATGTCGAAGTCGACGCCGACCAGGTTCGGGCTGGCGTAGCGGGCGATGAACGAGTCCATGCCCGCCGTCGAGCCGCAGGTGAAGGTGCCGGCCGCACCGCCGGTGGACACGACGTAGTTCAGGTTGGCGGCGTGGAGCTGCGGCACGTTCTCGGCGGCCCAGTTGGCGCCCGACACGCCGCCCCAGTTCTCGCTGCCGCAGGCGCCCGTGGCGAACGCGACGGTGAGCGCGGGCAGCTTCGGGAGGTGCTGCGACACCAGGCTGCCGGAGCCCACCACCGGCTGGACGGAGCCGGCCGCGGCCGACTGCATCTGGTAGGTGTTCCAGTTCATGTTGATGGTCACGTCTTTGTACGGGCTGAAGAGCAGGCCGCTGGCGGAACCCGTCCCGCCGCCGCCCGTTCCGCCGCCCGTTCCGCCGCCCGTTCCGCCGCCCGTTCCGCCGCTGGTTCCGCCGCCTCCGCCGGTACACGCGCCGTTGGACGTCCACGGCTGTCCCGAGCCGCTCCCGCCGTTGCTGGTCGCCGGGTCGTTGCCCTGGGTCCAGTAGTTGGCGGTGTAGTTGGTCCCGTTCTCACTCGCCTGCTGACCGGCGGTGTAGACGGTGCCGGAACTCCACGCCGAGGCGCAGGTACCGGCCGCTTGGGCGCTGGGCGCCGAGGCCACGGCGAAGGCCACGCCGCCGATCGTCAGCCCGAGCGCCGAGCCGGCGACCAGAGCTTTGCGCAGAATCTGTTGCCCGACTCGCATGGACCCTCCAGGGGTGAGCGGAGCTCCTGCCGTCCCGGCCTCGCAAGGCGACGGACGACAAGGCACCCGCTGTGTATGTGGGGGAAACGGAGTGGTCTGGACCAGCTAGCCGATTGGTCCAGGCCAAGTTATAGGGGTGGCGAGCCAGCCAGTCAAGGCCTCACGCCCCGCTGGCTCCCATCGCCGGCAATCCGGTCGCAGCGTGACCGGGCGGCCCCTCGCGGTCTGTTCATCCCGGGCAGCCCTGCCGTCCAGGACAAACGCGAGGGCCGGCGGACCGCGGCACGGCCTGGTCAAGACCTCTCACGGCAAAGACCGTTGCAGTATCAGGCGTGTTTCTTATGGCGTGATCGTTCGGTGAACGGTGCGTGACGGATCTGGTGGAGCGGCTGGTGCCGGATGAGTTGTGGGTGTTGTTCCGGCGGGTGGTGCCCCCGACGGAGGTGAAGCGTCCGCAGGGTGGGGGTCGGCGGCGTGCGGGTGACCGCGAGGCGTTGGCTGCGATCGTGTTCGTGGCTACCTCGGGGTGCACCTGGAGGCAGCTCCCGCCGGTGTTCGGGCCGAGCTGGCAGACGGTCTACCGGCGGTTCACCCAGTGGAGCCGGGCCCGGGTCTGGGCCGGCTCCACCGCGCCGTCCTCGACGAGTTGGGGGCCCGCGGCGAGCTGGACTGGTCGCGTTGCGCGATCGACTCGGTCAGTCTGAGGGCGGCAAAAGGGGGCCTTTGACGGGACCGGATCCGACCGACCGCGGCACATCGGGATCGAAGATCCACCTGATCACCGACCGGGACGGACTGCCTCAGCCGAGATCGTAGGAATCGCCATAAGAAACGACGTCTTAATGCCTGGCCGGCTGCCGATGAGGACCGGTCAGGCCGACGTCATCCGAGCGGGACCCGCGCCGGCCCGAGGGCGTGCCGTCCAGGTGGACTCCGATGCGGCGGAAGGTCCGGGCGTTGTCCTCGAACAGATGCGCCTGCATGCCCGCCGCCTGAGCCGCCTCGATATTGACCGCGACATCATCGATGAACAGGCAGTTTTCCGGCCGCACGTCCAAGCTGGCATATGCGGCCTCGAAGGCACGCACGTCGGGCTTCTCGATGCCGAGTTCGTGCGAGTAGATGATCCGCTCCACCAGCTCGTCGAAGTGATACAGCGCGGTCTCTCGCTCCCGGGCGCCAACGAAGCTGTTGCTCAGGATGCCCAGCCTGCAGGTTCCCCGCAGTCCTCGCACGTAGTCGATGAGTTCTACGTTCGGAGTTCCCAGATACTCCCCCCAGAGATCGCCCATAAAGGCTTCAACCTGCGGCGCGTCGAGACCCAGACGGGCCGCCACCTGCTCGCTGACCTCTCGCTCGCTGATGCTCCCCACGCTCCCTGCCCGCCACACGTCGTGCATCCGTTCATGCACAGTGCCCTGTGGCAGTTCCAGCCGTTCCTCCCACCGCCGCACCCATCCCGTTTTCGGTGTGAGCTCCAGCACGCCGCCGATATCGAGAATGACGCAGGTCACCGACATGTGAACTCCACTTCCTCGTCCTGACCCTGACGAGCGAGCACGGACCGTCCGCTCATGTGGTCGAGAGACAGCGTCTTGTCTCCCCCTGGGGCAAGGTCAAGCGACCCCCGGAGCTTGCGGCAGCCGTGTCGCAACCCGGCCCTTGCCGGTCCCGTCAGGTGTGTTCGGGTTCGGTCCGGGTCGGCTCGTCGTCCGGACGTTCGATGGCGGACAGGTCGGGGCGCCGTCCGGTGAGGAGAAGGCCGCACAGCAGTACCGTGCCGACGGCGAGCCAGACGAATCCGAGTCGCTGGGCCGCCACGTCGGCGTTGACCACCACATAGGCCAGGATGCCGAAGCCGATCACGGGCGCGATCAGGTGATGCCAGTACCTGCGGCTCCTGTTGCGGATGAAGTAGTGCGTGACCACCGCCACGTGCAGGACGAGGAAGCCGGTCAGCGCACCGAAGTTGACGAGGGTACTGAGCAGCGTGATGCCGTCGTCGCGGGACGTCATGTAGAGGCCGAGCCCGATCGAAACGGCCGCGGTGAGCAGCGTGGCGTTGACCGGGACGCGGTTCCTGGGGTGCACCCTCGCCAGGAACGAGGGCAGTTGGCGGTCCCGGGCCATCGCGTAGAGCAGCCGGGATGTCGCGGCCTGTGCCACCAAGGAGTTCGCGAAGCCCCAGGCGAGTGCGGTGGCCAGGGCGGTCAGGGTGGCCAGCCAGTCGCCCGCCGCCGTACGGGAGGCGTCGTAGAAGGCGGTGCCGTCCGGATCACCGTCCTTGATCAGGCCCGCCGGGTCCGTCACCAGCAGCGAGGCCACCCAGGTCTGCACGATGAACAGGGTTCCTGCCAGGATCAGCGCGGCGACCATCGCCCGTCCGATCGCCCGCGCGGACTCCTTGTTCTCCTCGGCCAGCATGGAGATGCCGTCGAAGCCGAGGAAGCTCAGCGCGGCGATCGACACCGCACCGAAGATCAGGGACCAGGAGAAGGTCCCCGAGTCGTAGAGGGGCTCGAAGCTGAAGCCGCGCCCCTTCCCCTGGCCGAGGGCGACGATCCCGATGACCAGGAAGATCGCGAGGACGACCAGTTCGCCGAGAAGCATGACCTTGTTGACCCTCGCGGTCATCTCGATACCCAGGTAGTTGACCGAGGTGTTGAGGAGCACGAAGCCGATCAGCCAGATCCACACCGGGATCGACGGGACCAGCGAGTTCATCGCGATACCGGATATCAGGTAGAGCAGGCTCGGGATCAGCACATAGTCGAGCAGGAGCATCCAGCCGGCCAGGAAGCCCACGGGCGCCGCGATCCCCCGCCCGGCATAGGAGTAGACGGAACCGGCCATCGGAAAGGCCCGGGACATCTCGGCGTACGACCACGCGGTGAACATCATCGCGATCATGCCCACCGCGTAGGCCAGGGCCACCATGCCGCCGGACCCCTGGAACACACTGCCGAAAATCCCGAACGGCGCGATCGGCACCATGAACACCAGTCCGTAGACCAGCAGGTCCCTGAAGCTCAGGGACCGGTGCAGTTGCTGCTCGTAGCCGTACTTCTCGATGCCTTCTCCGCGCCCGGTGCCTGGTAAGTCGGTCATCGCGGTCTCCTTCGTCGAGCCCGGGAGCGGGAACGGGCCCTACGAGCTCCTCGCTCCGAACAGCGCCTGAGCCTAGGGCGCGGAGCTGTCCGCGGATAGGTCCGCTCACCACCGGTGATCCACGCGGGCGACTGGCTGGACGCTTCCGCCCCCGATCTGCTGGAGACGCCACCACGCCGGACCGCACTCGCAGGCCAGCCACCCATCAGCCGGTCCAGCACGCCGGCCGCACCGACATTCCGCTGACCGACGCGGGCGAGAGGGTGGCGCTGGCGCTCGCTCCGAGGCTGGCCCCACGCCATCCGGTGCCGTGTTCACCAGCCCACTGAGCCGCGCGGTGGCTACGAGGGCCTGACCGTGGCGCAGATCCAGCAGACGAGGCCGGGTTGGGACCTATGGCGGGACGGTGTGATTCCCGGCGACGCCGCTCATCCGGGCGAGCAACTCCAGCAGGTGTCCGCGCGCGCGGACGCGGTACTCGACCGGATCGGGCCACTGTTGGGCGACGGCGATGTCGCCGTCGTCGCGCACGGTCATCAGGCGCGCGTGCTCACCACGCGTTGGGTTGGCCTCGACGCGTCAGCCAGTCGACTGCTCGGCCATCGGGTCGGAAGACCCGATCATGCCGCCCGCGCAACGCGACGCGTTCACCGCCGAGATGCAGACCGCGGGCGTCGACTGGCGCCTCACGGTCTACGGCGGCGCCCTGCACGCCTTCCACCACCCGCCGGTCGACCACCCCGTCGTCCCCGGCGTCGGCTACCACCCGCGGCACGCCCAGCGAGCCTGGCGCGACGTCGTCGACCTGCTCGCCGAGTGCCTGCCCGTGACGGAGGATGACCTCGGTCAGTCGATGCCTTCGACGATGCGGAAGTCGCGCTCGACGCCGTCGGAGAGAGCGACCAGAGCCTCCTGATAGGCCGCACTCTCGTGCGCCGCGACGGCCTGTTCGAAGCTGTCGAACTCGATCAGGACAGTGCGCTCGGCGATTCCAGCGTCGTGGGCGACGATCTGACCGCCACGGACGAGGACCCGCCCGCCCCCGGCC
>NZ_FMCH01000194.1 GCF_900091855.1 Streptomyces sp. DvalAA-14 | reverse complement strand
CGCGCTGGCTTTGCGGCAGCTTGTCCAGCGGGGTCCAGACCCCGGCGTGGCCTTGCGCGTCCAGGTCCGACGCGGCGCGGTCGAGCGCCGCGTCGAGCTGCGGGAGGCCCGGGTCACGCGGCTTCAGAAGGGAGTTGAGCTCGTTCAGGATCTCCCGGGTACCGTCGATGTTCGCGCGGGCGGTGGCCAGATTGGTGCCGCTGCCGTAGTCGGTGCGACCGGTGAGCTCGAACTGCTCGGCGTTCTCGATGATCTCGTGCGCGCGCAGACCCATCGCCGCCGGGTCCATCCGCTGCGCCGGCCAGGAAGCTTGCAGCGCGTGCACGTCCTTGACCAGCTGGGTGGCCGGGCCGCGCAGCGAAGCGGCCGAATCGCCGTGCCACAGGCCGTATTCGATCCGGTGGAAGCCGGTGAAACCCGGGTCCTCGACGGCGGCCGGGTCCAGCGCGACCGTGCCGTTGATCGCGCCGTCCGCGTCGCCGAAGGTGTCGTACGCCGCGCCCATCCGCTCGTAGACCAGGTGCGCGGTGAGCCAGTCGCGGCGGGCCGCGGTCAGGTCACCCCTGCCGATGTCCGCCGACAACACCGAGGTACGGGTGGCCAGTTCGGCTATCCGTTGGCCGACCCACTTCTGGTAGTCCAGGGTCGGCGGGATGAGGTCGTGCTGGGTGACCGGCAGCGTGGACGGCCCCTGCGGCTGCCGGCCCGGTACGGTCCGGGTCGGGCCGGTGACCGCGTCGGTGTCCTCCTGCTCGCACTTGAAGGCGTACGAGCCGCTGCCGAGGTCCACCGCCATCGGCCGGGTGGTGCCGGGCGCCAGACCCTCCACCTCGCCGAAGATCCGGCCGGAGCGCGGATCGATCAGGTAGACCTCGGTCGCGCTGGCCGCCGAGTTGTGCAGGTCGAAGACCTGCGTACCGGCGTGCGGGGAGACCCAGCCCTGGCCGCAGCCGCCGGGCGAGGCGTCGACCGCGGTGTGCACCAGGCCGTCGGAGCTCGGCGCCGAGGCGTTCTTGGCGGTATCGCCGGAGCCGCCGCCGGTGGCCACCACGGTCGCGGTTACCGCGGCGGCGACCACCACGACCGCGACCGCCGATTGGACGATGCGGGTCCGGCGCCGCGGGCCCGGCGCGGTCGCGCCGAGCGGCTCGGCGGCGGGAGCGGACGGAGCCTCGGCGGGGGAGCCGGCGGCGGGGCCGGTCACCGGCGCGCGGTCCGCCCCGTCGGAGGCCTCGGCGGCGGGGACGGTGCCGGGTTGGCCGACGGACTCGCCGGCCGGCTCGGTGCCGTGCGCGGTGTCGTGCACCGCGGTGGGTTCGGCGGCGGGTTGAGTGGCGGGCTCAGCGGCGGGCTCGGTGTCGGGTTCGGCGGACACACCGGACCTCCGGATTTCCGTGCGGTGGATCGTGGGTGCCGCTCATGCTAAGCACGCGTCGGCACCCCCACCCAGCCGCCCAGAGGGCTGGAAACCACAATTCCCCCGCAGTTCACCCGCCCGACACTGTTAGGGTGACCTAACTGACCCTTTCGGCCCTGGACGGGGCCGAAATGACGCCCGTCGTCGCCGCGCCTGTCGCCGCGCCCGCGGTCGCCGCGCCCGGGGGGCCCCGGGCCGGGGGCCGGTCAGTCGCAGGTCAGCAGTCCCGCGTTCAGCTTCGCGGTGAGCACCCGCCGCACACTGTCGTTCACCGCGCCGCGCAGCGCCGCGTCCTTCGGCATCCGGCCGATCACCGCGCCGGTCATCGGCACGATGTCCGACGGCCGGACGGTCAGCAGCAGATTGCCGCCGGCCGAGATGAAGTCCAGCGCCCGTTGGGCCGGGGTGTGGTCGCTGACCGCCACCGCCTTGCCCAGGTCGTCGGAGATGACCGCGCCCTGGAAGCCGAGTGAATCGCGCAGCAGACCCCGGATCACCGCCGAGGAGAAGGCGGCCTGGTGGTCGGGATCGATCCGGCGGTAGATCGCCGAGGACACCATCACGAACGGCGTGCCGGCCTTGATCGCGCTGCGGAACGGCTGCAGGAAGGGGTCGTCGCGGTTGGTGACGCCGTCCACCACGTCCGCGGTCAGGTCGGTGTTGCCGCGCACCCGGCCGAGGCCCGGGAAGTGCTTGGCGGTCGGGATCACCCCGGCCTGCCGCATGCCGCGCAGGAAGGCGTCGCTGTGCGTGGAGACGGCGGCCGGATTGGTGCCGAACTCGCGGTCCAGCTGGCCGATCGGCGCGTTGACACCGACCAGGTCCGGCGGCACGGTGTCGGCGACCGGCGCGAGATTCATATTGACCCCGGCCGCCTTCAGCTGCCGCCCCCACTGCGCCGCACTGCTCTGCAGCGTGGATGCCGACCAGCCGCCCTGGGTGACCGCGCTCGGGATCACGCTGAAGCCGGGCCCGTTGAGCACCTGGACCTGGCCGCCCTCCTGGTCGGTGGAGACCAGCATGCGCAGCCGGACGCCCTTCACCGCCGGCGCCAGCGTCTGCACCCGGTCGGTGATCGGCTTGACCGACGAGGCTCCCGCGGACGTGTGGCCGAACAGGATGACCGAGCCGACCCGGCCCCGGTTGATCGCGGTTGCCTGAGCGGTCGTCATGCCCGTGCTGGACACCGCCGACATGAAGAGCTGCCCCACCTGCTGCGCCCGCGACATCGCCTTGACCGTCCGGTCCACACAGCTCGCGGCCGGGCCGGAGGTGGGCGGGCTCACCGGCGGCACGGGAGGCGTGCCGCTCGCGCTGCGCGAGGCAGACGCCGAGGCGCTGGCCGAAGCGCTCGCCGAGGCACTGCCGCTCGCGCTC
>NZ_FMCH01000208.1 GCF_900091855.1 Streptomyces sp. DvalAA-14 | reverse complement strand
GCCGGCGCCGTCATCCCCGTGGTCCCCAGCACCTCGTGGGCCGGGCCGGGCACCACCGAGAGCTCGGCGGAGCCGTGGCCCGGACGCGGGCCGGCGGCGGACGACGAGGGTCGCGGTGCGGAGGCCGGGGGAGCGGACACGCTGGCGCAGCCGGTCGCCGCGCAGGCCGTCAGCAGGATCAGGGCGAGAGAAGATCGACGCACCCGGGCAACTGTGCCCGAGAGCCGAGGGTTCGGCTATTCCCCGGACGAGTGAACGTTCGGCGGCCGAACACCCGTCCACGCTCGTCCCAGCCCTTCGCCATCGCCGCTCCCACCGGCCCGTATGCTGCGGTGGGCGCCGTACGGCGACCCCGTACACCGACGCCGCCGGCCACCGGCCGCCGGCCCGCGCCCGGCCGGGCGGACACGACAGGAGCACGCATGGCACCGGGCAGCGCCCCCTTGAAGATCGGCGTCATCGGACTCGGTGACATCGCGCAGAAGGGGTACCTGCCGGTGCTCGCCGCCCAGCCGGACCTCGAACTGCACCTGCACACCCGCAACCCGGCCACGCTGGAGCGGATCGGCGACGCCCACCGGCTGCCGCACCGCCACACCTCGCTGGACGCCCTGCTCGACCAGGGCCTCGACGCCGCCTTCGTGCACGCGCCCACTGAGAACCATCCGGAGATCGGCGCCCGGCTCATCGAGGCCGGCGTCCCGGCCTACGTGGACAAGCCGTTCGGCTACCACCTGGCCGACGCCCGGCAGCTGGTCGAGCTGGCCGACCGGCGCCGGGTGAGCCTGATGGCCGGCTTCAACCGCCGCTACGCGCCCGGCTACGCGCAGTGCCTGGACCATCCGCGCGACCTGATCGTGATGCAGAAGAACCGGGTCGGTCTCGCCGAGGAGCCGCGCGCCGTGGTCTTCGACGACTTCGTGCACGTGGTGGACACCCTGCGCTTCCTCGTGCCCGGCGAGGTCGAGCAGGTGCGCGTGTCGGCCCGGGTCCGCGACGGACTGCTGCACCACGTGGTCCTGCAGCTGTCCGGCGACGGCTTCACCGCGATCGGCACGATGAACCGGATGAGCGGCTCCACCGAGGAGAGCCTGGACGTCAGCGGCGACGACACCCGGCGCCAGGTGCTCAACCTGGCCGAGGTCGTGGACCACAAGGGTCAGCCGACGGTCCGGCGGCGCGGTGACTGGGTGCCGGTCGCCCGGCAGCGTGGCCTGGAACAGATCACCGCGGCCTTCCTCGACGCGGTGCGCGACGGCCGGCTGCTGGACGCCCATGACGCACTGGAAACCCATGAGCTGTGCGAGCGGATCGTCGCCGAGATCAGCGAGATCAGCGGCTGACCCCGGCGGCGGCCCCGCCGCGGGCCGGCCTCGTCCGTCAACCGGCCTGTCCGGCGGCCTCCGGCAGGACCACCGCCGGCCGCCGCACCCGGCTCAGCGCCTCGTAGGCGACCGCCGCCAGGACCATCAGCAGCGCCAGCCGCGGCACCCAGTCGCCGAAGCGGACATACAGGCTGCGGCCGGTCGCCAGCGGCACCTGGTACACCGCCGACGTACTGCTGCGGGTGCCGATCCGGTGCCCGACCGGGCGGCCGTCGGCGTCGTAGACCGCGCTGATCCCGGTGAGGGTGGCGTGCACCATGGGCCGCCAGTCCTCGGCGGCCCGCAGCGCGGCCAGCGAGGCGTGCTGCGCCGGCGCCCAGCTGTTCTGGAAGCTGGAGGTGGACGACTGCGCGATCAGCAACTGGGCGCCGTCGCCCGTCAGATGGCGACTCATGTCCGGAAACGCGGACTCGAAGCACACCAGCGGGCCGAACCGCACCTTCCCGGTGTCCATCACCACCTGCCGGGTGCCGGGCTTGCGGTCCTGGCCGGCCGCCCGGCCGACCGAGGTGGCCCAGCCGAGCACCGAGCGCAGCGGGATGTACTCGCCGAAGGGCACCAGCCGCATCTTGTCGTACGTCGGGCCGGTCACGCCGTCCGGCCCGATCAGCTCCGAGGTCTTGGAGATGCCGGCGCCGTCGGCCCGCTCGGCGTCCACATTGACCAGCAGGTCCGCGCCGACCTCCCGGGACAGGGCGGCCAGCCGGTCGGCGGTCTGCGGGTGGTCCGTCAGATCCACCACGACGCTGCTCTCGCCCCAGACCACCAGGTCGGGGTGCGTGCCGGCGAGCGCCTCGGTCAGCTCCACCTCCCGCTGGAAGCGGCTCCGGTCGCTCGGCAGGATGCCCGACTGGACGATCGCGATCCGTACCGAGCCGGACTGCTGCGCCCGCGGCGCCCACAGCCAGACGCCGGTGGTGACCAGGGCCGCCAGGGCCAGGGCGGTCACCGCCGGGCGCCGCACCGCGGGCAGCGCGAGCAGCGCCACCAGGCAGGTGTTCACCAGCACCACGAGAAAGCTGACCAGCCACACACCGCCGACCGACGCCAGTCGCAGGGCCGGCGCGACCTGCCACTGGCTGGCGCCGAGCAGTCCCCACGGGCCGCCCAGATACTGCCAGGAACGCACCAGCTCCACCATGAGCCAGCCCGACGGCACCAGCACGGTGGCAGCGGCGGCCCGAGCCGGATGGGTGCCCGGGCCGAGCAGACGGCGCACCGCCCAGCCCCAGGGGGCCCACAGCGCACCGAGCAGCAGGGCGATCGCCACGATGAACACGTTCAGGCTCGGCAGCAGCCAGTGGTGCACGGCCAGCATGAAGCCGGCGCCGCCGAGCCACCCGTCCACCGCCGCCCGCCGGCCGGTCGGCGCCGAGCGGATCAGCAGCATCCAGGGCACGAGGGCCGCGTAGGCCAGCCACCACAGCGACGGCGCCGGAAAGGCCAGCGCGGGCAGCGCTCCCGCCAGGGCCACGGCCACGCCGCGCTGCCAGGGGGACGACAGCCGGACCGCGCTGTGTCTCTCGGCCGTCACCGTCATACGCGCTCCCTCAAGAATCCCCGCGTGTCTCCCGGGGCGACCAGTGTCCTGGCACCGGCTTACCCCTCACCAGGCGCAACATGCCGGGCACCCGGCGTGTCGCCGCGCGCTCGGATGTTCTACGGCACGGCCGGTGGCAGCCGGCAGAGGGGAGCGCGGGCGGCACGTCGCCAGGGAACGACCCGGCGGGGCGGGGGAGCGGGCCGGGGGAGTGCGGGGCGGAGCCGGGGAGCGCGGCCGGGGCCGGCTCAGCCCATCCGGTTCCACGCGGTGAGCACCGGCCGGCCGTGCTCCTCGCCGAGCCGGCTGACGGTGCCGGTCTCCAGCAGGAACAGCGCGCCGTCGGTCGGCGGCAGGCCCAGCCGCCGGGCGGTCAGCACCCGCAGCAGATGGGCGTGGGCCACCAGCAGGATGTCCCCGTCCCCATCGGCCCGGAAGGCCTCGTCCACCCGGCTCAGCACGCGGTCGGCCCGTTCGCCGACCTGCTCGGCGGTCTCTCCGCGATGCCCGTCCGGGCCAGGGACGACGCCGTCCCGCCACAGGTCCCAGTCCGGCCGGGTGCGGTGGATGTCGTGGGTGGTGACGCCCTCGTAGCCGCCGTAGTCCCACTCGCGCAGATCGGGGTCGATCTGGATCTCGTCGAGGCCGGCCAGCTTCGCGGTCTGCCGGGCGCGCAGCATCGGACTGACGAACACCGAGACGAACGGCCGCGACCCGAGCAGCGCCGCCAGCGTACGGGCCTGGTCCTCACCGTGCGCGGTGAGCGGGAGGTCCGTATAGCTGGTGTGCTGGCCGGACCGGGTCCACTCGGTCTCCCCGTGCCGGATCAGAACAAGCTCACCCATCGAGCACACCTCCCGTTGCGCCCCACGGCGCCCCGATCTTGATCATACGTCGTGGAGCCGCCGCCAACATCCGGAGCGGATGGCGGTCGGCTGCCAACTCCCTTACGGGACGGCAACGGTAAAGCGTGGCAAAGTCTTCCGCCCGGGTGCGCGTCGTTACGATGACGCCGGAGGGGCGGGACCGCCCCTCCGCCCAGTGGCCCAGCCGTACACCAGCAGTACAGGAGCCGGTATGAACGACGCCCCCCGCACCTACGACGTGGTGGTCATCGGATCGGGCCCGGTCGGGATGAACGTGGCCGACCGCACCCGGGCAGCCGGGCTCAGCACGGCGATCGTGGAGAACGAACTGGTCGGCGGCGAGTGCTCCTACTGGGCGTGCACCCCCAGCAAGGCGCTGCTGCGGCCGGTGCTGGCCCGCGCGGACGCCCGCCGGCTGCCGGGCCTGAGCGACGCGGTGGCCGGGCCGCTGGACGCCCCCCTGGTGCTGGCCCGGCGCGACGAGGCCACCTCGCACTGGAAGGACGACGGCGAGGTGGCCTGGCTGGACAGCGTGGATGTCGACGTGGTGCGCGGCCGGGGACGGCTCGACGGCCCCCGGAAGGTCACGGTGGCCACGCCGGACGGCGGCACCGTGACCCTGCTGGCCCGCCAGGCCGTCGCGGTCTGCACGGGCACCACCGCGGCGCTGCCCGACCTGCCGGGCCTGGCCGACGTGCGCCCGTGGACGAGCCGGGAGGCCACCAGCGCCAAGGAGGTCCCGGGCCGGCTGGTGGTGGTCGGCGGCGGGGTGGTCGCGGTCGAGATGGCCACCGCCTGGCAGGGCCTCGGCGCCCAGGTCACCGTGCTGGTGCGGGGCAGCGGACTGCTGACGACGATGGAGCCCTTCGCGGGGGAGATGGTCGCGGAAGGGCTGCGCGCGGCCGGGGCCGAGGTGCGCTTCGGGGTGTCCGTGGTGTCGGCGATCCGCGAGGACGGCCAGGTCCGGGTGGGCCTGGACGACGGCGGGGAGCTGACCGCCGACGAGATCCTCTTCGCCACCGGGCGTCGCCCGCACACCGACGACCTGGGCCTGGAGACCGTGGGCCTGACCCCCGGCGACTGGCTCACCGTGGACGACACCCTCCAGGTCACCGAGGTCGCCGACGGCTGGCTCTACGCGGTCGGCGACGTCAACCACCGGGTGCTGCTCACCCACGAGGGCAAATACCAGGCCCGGATCGCCGGCGCGGTGATCGGCGCCCGCGCCAAGGGCGAGCCGCTGGACGACGACCCCTGGGGCGCCCACGCCGCCACCGCGGACGGCGTCGCGGTCCCGCAGGTCGTCTTCACCGATCCCGAGGTCGCCTCGGTCGGCCTCACCGCGCGGGCCGCCGAGCGCGACGGCCGCCGCACCAAGGTCGTGGACTACGCGATCGGCGACGTGGCGGGCGCCGCGCTGTACGGCGACGGCTACCGCGGCAAGGCCCGGATGGTCGTGGACCTCGACCGCGGCCATCCGATCGGCGTCACCTTCGTCGGCCCGGGCGTCTCCGAACTCCTGCACTCGGCGACGATCGCGATCACCGCCGAGGTCCCGCTGGAACGGCTCTGGCACGCCGTGCCCGCCTTCCCGACGATCAGCGAGGTCTGGCTCCGGCTGCTGGAGACGTACCGGGGCTAACGGGACAGCCCACAGGGACCGTACGGGGCCGGCGCGCGCCGCGCCGGCCATCACTCCGTGAACCGGACCGTGCAGCGCCAGGGCAGGGGTGGTCCGGACACCTCCGGCCGACCGGGCGGGCCCGGTCGGCCGGAGGTGTCGGTCAGCGAGGCTGCGGCGGCGCGGTGATCCGCACCGGTGCGGCGCGCTTCACGTCCCCGGCCGGGCCGAAGGCGACCAGGCCGCCTCCGGCCGGCACCACCAGGCGTCCGTGGGCGGTGCCGAGGCCGGGGACGGTGAACTGCGCCCAGTCCCGTTCGCCCGGGATGGCGCTGTTGGGGTTGGGGGCCGGGGCGATGCGTACGGACCAGGCGGTGCGCCCGTCCGCCGCGTTCAGTGCGAGCAGGAGCCCGTCGGCGTCCTCGACGTACACATAGCCGTTCGCGACAAGCCGGACCGCGGCGGAACCGACCGGGCTGGTGTACGTCCAGTCGGTCGCGAAGGTCTTCGCGTCCAGGGCTCGGAGCACCCCCTGGTACGTGATGTAGGCGTGGCCGGCGTCGAAGGCGGGTGTGGAGTCGGCGGGAAAGGACCTGATCTTCGTCCCGGTCTTCTCGTCGAAGGCGGTGACCTGGTCGGTGGGATCCACGGGGTAGTCGCCGCGCAGCCACAGATCGCCGTGCGCGAGGACCGGCGGGTTGCCGCCGCCGTCGAAGTAGGGCGGCAGGTTGTAGTGGCGCAGCTCGTGCCCGTCGGCCGGGTCGAGCAGCTGGTAGGTGATGTCGTCGTGTGCCACCCACACGCCCTGGGCGTCGACCGCCACCGGGGTCTCGCCGGTGTCCCGCATGGTGGTGTTCCACAGGATGCGGCCGTCGGTGGCCCGTATCGCCGTGGTGACGGAGGTGCTGCCGCCCTGCGTGTAGAGGACGCCCTTGTACCAGGTCGGCGGGAAGTCCCAGATGAAACTGTGCACCCGGTCCAGCTGCGTCTGCCACACCCGGGTGCCGCGCGCCGGGTCCCAGGCGGTGAGCAGGCCCTCTTCGGTCTGGGTGTAGAGCAGCCCGCCCCCGTATGCCGCGGTCGCCGTCAGCGGGGTGAGTTCCTTCGCCGGCCACAGATCCTGTCCGGTACGGGCGTCCAGCCCGACCAGCTTCATGTCGGGGCCGGGATCTTGCGGGCCGGCCGCGTTCACCACGGCGAAGACCCGGTCGCCGACGGTGATGGGTGAGCCCGCCATGGTGCCGAAGTCCCGCGACCAGAGCTGCCGGTAGGGCGGTTTGGCCGTCGCGCCGGTCACCGAGCTGTCCAGCGAGGCGTCCACCCGGTAGGCGGGCGTGGCGTCGTGGCTCTCCTCGGCGGTCGCGGTGCTGCCCGGCAGCTGGGTGGCGGCGAACGGCGACGTCACCGGCGACAGGGCCAGCGAGGCCGAGGCCGCCGCCGCCACCACCGCGATCCGCAGCCTGAATCGTGCGTGCATCCCGTATCCCCCTTGCTCTCGCCGACGAGCGCCGCCCGGGCGGTTACCCGAAGCCTGCGGGAGTATGCCGGCCGGGCGGCGTGCCGCCCGACCGCCGACAGTTTTCTGCCCGTCAGGCGGCGGGGGTGCGCAGGCCGTGGTCGATGAAGCCGATCAGCCAGCTGAAGCTGTCGTCGACGTCCGTGTCGATCTGGAAGCCGCCGGACGCCTCCAGGGTGGCGAATCCGGCCAGGACGCTGCGCAGCATCCGCAGGGCGTGGATCTGCTGGCCGGAGTCGATCCGGTAGCCGTGCAGCATGGCCGACCAGGAGGCGAGCACCCGTTCGCTGGCCGGGACGAGCGGGTCCTCGGGCCCGCTCGGGCGGGCGGCATTGCCCGCCGCGTAACGGCCCGGGTGTTCCGTCACGTACCTGCGCATCGCTTGCGCGCCGGCGGTCAGGGCGTCGCGGCCGGCCCGGCCCTGGGTCGCGTCGCGGATGGCGTCGCTCAACTCGGTCATGGCCAGGCAGGCGATCCGGCGGACGAGCTCGGCCTGGCCGGCGACGTGCTTGTAGAGCGAGGGGGTCTTGACGCCGAGCCGTTCGGCGAGCAGGCCCATGCTGAGCCGGTCGAACCCGATCTCGTCGGCCAGTGCGGCGCCGGCCTCGGTGACCGCGGCCGGGGTGAGTCCGGCCCTAGGCACGGGTCAGCGTCCGGGAAAGGAAGGGCAGGGTCAGCGCCAGGACCTCATCAGGCGTCTGGACGTGCGGGTAGTGGCCGGCGCCCTCGATGACGACCAGCTCACCGAGACCCGTGGGAAGGTCGGCGACGATCTTCTCGCCCTCGGCGCGCGGGTCGGCCCAGTCGGGGTCGAGGCTGCCCTCGATCACCAGGACCGGGCAGGTGACGTTGGGCAGTTGCGCGCCGGCGTCGCTCGGCTTGGTCCTGCACATGGCCTGCAGCGCCTTCATCCGGCCGGGCTCGGTGAGCTTGGCCTCGATGCGTGCCAGCTCACTGTCCCAGTCGGCGGGCTTGGTCGGGTTGGCCAGGTCGAGGTACTTCTTCCAGCTCGCCAGGCTCCCCCGGAGGAGAACCTGCGCCAGCTGGGTGAAGCCGCGCCGGAAGCGCTTGACCCGCACCAGGCCGGCGAGGTCGAAGGGCTGCTGGCGGGTGAACGGCGCCAGCTCGACGATCCCGGTGATCAGCTCGGGCGCGGTGGCGGCCGCGATGGTCGCGGCGCCGCCGCTGATCGACTGGCCGACCAGCACGGCCGGGCCACCGAGGTGGCGCACCAGGGCGACGAGGTCTGCCGCGATGTCGGTACGGCTGTAGCCGCTCCAGCCGAGGCCGGAGTCACCGCAACCGCGGATGTCGACGTTGGCGACCCGATACCCGGCCGCGGCCAGGGCAGGGGCGAGGAACCGGTAGGAGTGGCGGCTGTCGCCGATGCCGTGCGCGAGGACGACGAGGGGGCCCTGTCCCGTCACGTCGTAGGCGAGGGTGTTGCCGGCGATGCTGAGGTGCTCGGTCATGGTGGCCTTCATACTGGAAGGAAGCTAATACGATTAGCTGTAAGGCTAGGCTGATTAGCCTCATGCGTCAAACCCATGCCCTGTCCATGCCAGGTCATGAGCGGGGCCGCCGCAGAACTAGGCTGACGCCCGTGAGCGATCTGCACACCGCCGACGAGTCCGACGACGCGAGGATCGAGCGGCACGCGAGTTGGGCCGAGCTCTTCTTCGACCTCGTGGCGGTAGCGGGCGTGGCGGCCCTGGCCCACGTGCTCGGGTCCGAGCTGGACGCCGCGGCGCTCGGTCTGTACGCGCTGCTGTTCCTGGCCTTCTGGCTGTCGTGGACGACCTTCATGCTGTACGGCAACGTCGCGGCCGGGCAGACCCGTGTGCTGAGGCTGATGTTCGGCATGTTCGGCCTCGGGGTGATGGCCGCCTCCGTACCGGGCGTCGCGCACACCGTGCTCGGCGGCAGCCGCAGCGACCGTCCGCTGACCGCCTTCGCGATCGCGTACATCGCCACCCGCGTCTACGGCTCCCAGTCGTGGCGCCGGGGCGACATACTGCTGGACTTCCCGGTGGTGCAGTACACCGGAGGGCTGCTGCCCTGGATCGCCTCGATCTGGGTCGGCGAACCCGGGAAGCTCGCGCTGTGGGCGGTGGGAGTCGGCCTGGACCTGCTGCTCATACTCGTGCTGCCCGGTCGGCGGATCCTCACGCGGATCCAGGCGGCACTCACCCCGCAAGCCGCCGCCCGACGCCGGCCGCGGCCCGGTGTCCGCCCCGGCGGACCACCGGTCGTGCACGGGGTGTCGGTCGACCCGGCCCACCTCGCCGAGCGGCTCGGGCTCTTCGTGATCATCGTGCTCGGCGAATCGGTCGTGCAGGTCGTCAACACCGCGGCCGGCGCACGGTACAGCGCCGGTCTGCTGGCCACCGGATTCGCCTCGTTCGTCCTGCTGGCCGGCATGTTCGGCCTGTCCGTGGTCTTCGGCTACGCCGGCCTGCCGCACCTGCGTCCCGGCAGCATCCCCACCCACGCCGCCCTGGGCCTGCACTGCCTGGTCACCGGCGTCGTCGCCACCGTGGCCGTGTCGCTCTCCGCGGTGATCGAGCACGGCTCCGAACCGCTGCCCGCCCCGGGCCGCTGGCTGCTGTGCGGCGCGCTCGCGGCCTACTTCATGCTCGCTGCGGTCACCGGCATCGCCAGCCGCAGCTCCGATCTGCCGAGGACGACCGCACGGATCACCACGGGTGTCGCGGTCCCGCTCCTGCTGGGTCTGTTCGGCACCGGGATCGGCGGCCGGACCCTCGTGGTCTGCCTGGCCCTGCCCGTGCTCGCCCACCTCGCGTTCGAGCAGCGACTGGCACCGGCCGGGACCACGTCCGAGCAGGCGAGCCTCCCGGACGCTGAAACCGGGAAACCGGAGCTGACCCGAGCCGACGAATGACGACGCGAGGCGGTTCGGGCCACCTGCCCGCAGGACGGGCGCCCGGGCGCGGCCCGGC
>NZ_FMCH01000609.1 GCF_900091855.1 Streptomyces sp. DvalAA-14 | reverse complement strand
CGTGCCCGTCTGCCAGGTCGGACTCCAGTGGGAGGCCGCCTACGCGACGGCGTTCCAGATCCAGGTCTCGGACAACGGCACCACCTGGAGCCCCGTCTACTCGACCACCACCGGCACCGGCGGGACCCAGACGCTGAACGTCAGCGGCACCGGCCGGTACGTCCGTGTCTACGGCACCGCGCGTGCCACCGGCTACGGCTACTCGCTGTGGGAGTTCCAGGTCCACACCGGCGGCAGCGGCACCACGACCGGCGGCGGCACCACCGGCGGAGGCGGCGGCACCACCGGCGGGGGCGGCGGCACCGGAGGGACGTGCGGGACGGCCAACGCAGCGCTCGGCCACCCGGCCACCGCCTCCTCGGTCCAGGACAACAACCAGGGATACGCCGCTCCGTTCGGCGTGGACGGCAGCACGGTGACCCGCTGGGCGAGCGCCTACGCCGACCCGCAGTGGTTCCAGGTCGACCTCGGCGCCAGCCTGCCGATCTGCCAGGTGGTGCTCCAGTGGGAGAACGCCTACGCGACCGGCTTCCAGATCCAGGTCTCCGACAACGGCAGCACCTGGAGCCCGATCTACTCGACCACCACCGGCACCGGCGGCAAGCAGACGCTGAACGTCAGCGGCACCGGCCGCTACATCCGGATGTACGGCACCACGCGGGCCACCGGCTACGGCTACGCGCTGTGGGAGTTCCAGGTCTACACCGTCGGCGGCGTCACCGCGACGATCCCGCCGCCGCCCTCGAAGCCCGCACCGGGCAACTGCCCGTGGATCAACTCCACCACGGCGACCGCCACCCGGGTGGCCCAGCTCATGGGGCAGATGACCCTGGCCCAGAAGGTGTCCATGCTGCACGGCACCGACGCGCCCGACTACATCGGCAAGATCATCGGAATCCCGGCCCTGTGCATCCCGGACGTGAACTTCGAGGACGGGCCGGCCGGCGTCGGCGACGGCCTCGGCGGGGTGACGCAGATGCCCTCCGGCCTGGTCTCGGCGGCGACCTTCGACACCAAGTACGAGCAGGACTACGGCTCTTCAGTCGGCCAGGAGTTCGCCGGCAAGGGCGTGAACGTGGCCCTCGGCCCGACGGTGAACATCGTGCGCGACCCGCGCTGGGGCCGTGCCTACGAGACGTTCGGTGAAGACCCCTACCTGTCCGGCCAGATGGGCGCCGCCGACGTCCAAGGCATCCAGAACCAGGGCGTGATGGCCGAGGTCAAGCACGCCGCCGCGTACAACATCGAGCAGCCGGCCGGCACCGTGGCCGTCGATCCGCGCACCTTGCAGGAGATCTACCTGCCCGCCTTCCAGACCGCGATCAAGCAGGGCGGCGCGGCAGCGGTGATGTGCGCCTACAGCAACGTCAACAACATCCCGTCCTGCCAGAACCCGGAGATCCTCAACCAGGGCCTGTACCAGCAGGCCGGCTTCACCGGCTTCGTCACCTCGGACTGGGGCGCCATCCACTCCACCGTCGACTCGGCCAACGCCGGCCTGACCGTGGAGATGCCCGGCGGCTACTACTACGCGGACTACCTGATCCAGGCGGTCCAGGCCGGCCAGGTCAGCCAGGCCACCCTGGACACGATGGTCTCGCGGGTGCTCACCCAGATGTTCCGGTTCGGCATGTTCGACAAGGCGCCGTCCGGCTCCAACACCGCCATCGTCGCCTCGCCCGATCACGCCAAGGTCGGCCTGCAGGGCGACGAGGAGGGCACCGTACTGCTGAAGAACAACGGTGTGCTGCCGCTGAACACCGCCGGCCTCTCCTCGGTCGCGGTCATCGGGGTCGACGCCGGCCCGGGCGCCCAGACCATCGGCGGCGGCAGCGGGACCGTCACCAGCACCGGTACGTACACACCCATCATCGGAATCCAGGACCGGCTGGCCGGCACCAGCACCTCGGTCACCTACAACGACGGCTCCGACCAGGCGTCGGCCGCGGCCCTGGCCAAGTCCTCCAGCGTCGCCGTCGTCTTCGCCAGCGACAACTACGGGCACGAGGAGGCCGACAACACCTCGCTCAACCTGCCGGGCAATCAGGACGCGCTCATCGCGGCGGTGGCGGCGGCCAACCCGCACACCATCGTGGTGCTCAATGACAACTCCGCGGTCATGATGCCCTGGCTGAACCAGGTCGCGGGCGTCTTCGAGGGCTTCTACGACGGCCAGGAGTGGGGCCAGGCCATCGCCGCGCTGCTGTTCGGCGACGTCAACCCGTCCGGGCACCTGCCGGTCACCTTCCCGACCTCGCTGTCCCAGGTCCCGGCCAGCACCACGGCCCAGTGGCCCGGGGCCAACGGGGTGGTGAACTACTCCGAGGGCCTCGACGTCGGCTACCGCTGGTACGACGCCAAGAACGTCACCCCGCTCTTCCCGTTCGGCTTCGGCCTGTCCTACACCACCTTCTCCTACAGCAATCTGCAGGTCGGAGCGCTGGTCAACGGCCAGGCCACCGTCACGGCCACGGTCACCAACACCGGCAGCCGAGCCGGGGCGGACGTGGCCCAGCTCTACATCGGCGATCCGGGAGCGGCGGGGGAGCCGCCGCACCAACTGAAGGGATTCCAGCGCATCTCGCTGAACCCGGGCGCCTCCGGGACGGTCACCTTCACCGTCAGCAATCACGACCTGGCCTCGTGGAGCACCAGCGCCAACAACTGGGTGGCCTCGGCGGGCACCTACCAGATCCTGGTCGGCGACTCGTCCCGCAGCCTGCCGTTGAGCGGCAGCCTGAACCTGAGCACCACCGTCACCGCCAACGCGCGGAAGTAACGTACCGGCCTCACGCTCCGCCGGGCCACGGCCGGCGGGGCACGGGG
This sequence comes from Streptomyces sp. DvalAA-14, assembly GCF_900091855.1. Lineage (GTDB taxonomy): Bacteria > Actinomycetota > Actinomycetes > Streptomycetales > Streptomycetaceae > Actinacidiphila. The sequence continues at coordinate 2,150 of NZ_FMCH01000609.1, read as the reverse complement.
CACCCCGGCGGGCCGCACCGTGCGGCCCGCCGCGGGTCCGGCGGCCATATCGCGCGCGAACGGACGAAAGGTCCGACACCGCCCGCGATGGTCGCGTGCGATCCGGGGGCGGCGAGCGAAGATCGACGGCGAGAGCATCCCCCCGCACAGGAAGGTGTCCGCCGTGGGCAGCCCGGACAGCAACCGCCAGCCGCATTCCACGATCGATCTCGCCACCGCCGCCCAGCTGGGCGACCAGCTCCGGGTCGACGCCATCCGGTCCAGCACCAGCGCGGGCTCCGGTCACCCCACGTCGAGCATGTCCGCCGCGGACGTGCTCGCCGTCCTGGTCTCCCGGCACCTGAAGTACGACTGGGACCAGCCGGCGCTCCCGGGCAACGACCATCTGATCTTCTCCAAGGGACACGCCTCGCCCCTGCTGTACGCCGTGTACAAGGCGGTCGGCGTCATCACGGACAAGGAGCTGATGACCGGCTACCGGCGGTTCGGCTCCCGCCTGCAGGGGCACCCCACGCCCGTACTGCCGTGGGTCGACGTGGCGACCGGGTCGCTGGGGCAGGGCCTGCCGGACGGGGTCGGCGTGGCGCTGTCCGGGAAGTACCTCGACGAGCTGCCGTACACGGTGTGGGTGCTGTGCGGCGACAGCGAGATGGCCGAGGGCTCCATCTGGGAGGCACTGGACAAGGCGTCGTACTACAAGCTGTCCAACCTAGTCGCCATCGTGGACGTCAACCGCCTGGGCCAGCGCGGACCCACCGAGCACGGCTGGGACCTGGAGGCGTACGCCGCCCGCGCGGCGGCCTTCGGCGCCCGGGTCCTGACGATCGACGGGCACAACGTCAAGGAGATCGACGAGGCGCTGACCACCGCGGCTGTGGGCGGCGGTGACCGGCCCACCGTGATCCTCGCCCGCACCATCAAGGGCCGCGGCTTCTCCGAGGTCGAGGACCGCGAGGGCTGGCACGGCAAGCCGCTGCCCCCGGACATGGCCGAGCGGGCCATCGTCGAACTCGGCGGCGGCACCGATCTGACGGTCCGCGGCCCGCTGGCCGCCACCGTCGCGCCCAAGGCCACCCCGCCCGCCTCGCCGGTGACCTTGCCGCAGTACGCGATGGGCGAGGCGGTGGCCACCCGCAAGGCCTACGGCGACGCGCTGGTGGCGGTCGGCTCCGGCATCCCGCAGGTGGTCGCCCTCGACGGCGAGGTCAGCAACTCCACCCACGCCGACGAGTTCGCCAAGGCCCACCCGGACCGGTACTTCGAGATGTTCATCGCCGAACAGCAGATGGTGGCCGCGGCCGTCGGGCTCAGCGTGCGGCAGTACATCCCCTTCGCGTCCACCTTCGCCGCCTTCCTCACCCGCGCCCACGACTTCATCCGGATGGCGGCCATCTCACAGGCCGACGTGCGGCTGGTCGGCTCGCACGCCGGCGTCGAGATCGGCGCCGACGGGCCCTCCCAGATGGCGCTCGAGGATCTGGCGATGATGCGCGCCGTCCAGGGGTCGACGGTGCTGTACCCGGCGGACGGTGTCAGCGCCGCCGCACTGGTCCACGCCATGGCGCAGACTCCCGGCGTCAGCTACATGCGGACCACCCGCGGCGCCTACCCGGTGCTCTACGGCAGTGACGAGACGTTCCCGGTCGGCGGGGCCAAGGTGCTGCGGTCCAGCGAGGACGACGCCGTGACGCTCATCGGCGCCGGAGTGACGCTGCATCACTGCCTCACGGCCGCCGACGAACTGGCCGCGACCGGGATCGCGGCCCGGGTGATCGACCTGTACTCGGTCAAGCCGGTCGACACCGATGTGCTCACCGCAGCGGTGGCGGCCACCGGCGGCCGGGTGGTCATCGCCGAGGACCACCACCCGGAGGGCGGTATCGGGTCCGCCGTCTCGGACGCCCTGCTGGGCCTCCGTGACAGCCCGGTGCTGCGGCTGGCGCACCTGTCCGTGCGGGACCTGCCCACCTCGGGCACCCCGGACGAACTGATGGCCGCGGCCGGCATCGACGCCGAGCACATCGAGGCGGCGGCCCGCTCGCTGGTCGCGCGGGACTGAGTCCCCGGGGTGCGCCGGGTGCGGCCGGTGGCCCGCCCCGCCCGGTACGTCCGCCGGAGCTGTCCTGCCCCCTCCCGGCAGGATGATGATC
>NZ_FMCH01000036.1 GCF_900091855.1 Streptomyces sp. DvalAA-14 | reverse complement strand
CGTCATCCGGTCACTGACAGTCGTCTTCCCTTATCGTCGTCCACCACGCCCGTCAGCGGTGGGAGACCGGCCGGTATCCGCTCGAGTACGCCACCGGCGAACACGTCGTACAGCGGCAGCGACTCCAGATGGACGTAGCCGATGTGGCAGTCGCACACCGCGAGCGGGCAGGGCCGGGGTGCCAGCGCTCCCCGGTAGGAGCCGTCGTAGAGATTGCCGAGCTCGGTGCGGACGAAGTGGCAGCGGCGCACCGTTCCGTCGCCGTCCACCGACAGTACGGACTCGCCGGTCCGGCAGGGCAGACCCGCCGAGGGGTGGGGGTGCCGGCTGTAGGCGAACAGCGGATCCAGCGCGCTCCAGGTGGCGGCCTCGGCGTCGGTGTAGGCCCGGCCCTCGGCGGCATTCACCCAGAGGTACACGTGCGCGGGCAGGTCGGCCCGCAGCCGGCGGGCGTGCTCGAGGTGTTCGGGCAGGCCGACCACGCCGACGCTGAAGCGGACACCGAGGGCGGTGAGCTCGCGGGTCTTGGCCAGGAAGCGGTCGTACGGGGTCTGGCCGGGGTGGTAGGTGCACCACAGGGCGACGGTGTCCGGGTCGGCCGCGGCCAGCCAGCCGGTACGGCAGCTGAGGTTGGTCTGGATGGCGACCCGCCCGATGTGCGGCTGGCGGGAGAGCTCGACGACGGCGTCGCGGTACCAGGAGCGCACCAGTCCCTCGCCCCACGGGGTGAACAGCACCGACAGCCGGTCGTCGGACCGGCTCGCCGCCCACCGGGTGAAGCGGGCCAGCGCGGCCCGGTCCGCCCTGAGCTGCTCGGGGGTGTCGCGTCGCTTGGCGAACGGGCAGTACGGACAGTCGTAGTCGCAGGAGGAGAGCGGTCCGCGGTAGAGCAGCGTCAGGTCCACCGGCGGTCACCTGGTCTCGTACGCGGCCATGGCCGACCGCACCGGCGCTGAGAACAGGGCCGGGCCGACGGCGTCGGAGTGCGCGAGCCCCTCGGGTGACAGGCGCAGCAGGCCGGGCGGCGCCTGCGGGTCGAGCCAGCCGCGATCGGCGAAGCCGGCCAGTTCGGCAGGGAAGTCGGTGTCCGGGTCGGTGCCGAACCGGTCGCGGTAGTCGGCCACCGGCAGCCCGGCGGCCTGGAGCAGGGACTGCAGCAGGTGGCGGCGGCGCGCCTCGCCGGTGCCGACGCGCCGGCCGTGCCGGGCGACGGCGAAGTCCCGCGTCGAGGTGTAGTCGTCGATGATGGCGCGGATGCGGTGCATGTCGACGGCGTAGTCGAAGGAGTAGTGCAGCGCCGAGGTGTAGGAGCGGGCGCCGCAGCCCAGGCCGATCATGCCGTCGGTCTGGCAGGCGTGGTCGTCGGGCCCCTGCGCGGGCGCGCCGGCGCGGCGGAACATGCGCATCGACACCTGCTCGTAGCCGGCGGCCAGCAGGTGGTCGCGGCCCTGCCGGTACAGCCGCAGCCGCTGCTGGTCCCAGGCGGGGTCGGGGCCGGCCGCCCGGCGGGCCAGGCCGGTGAGCGGGCGGACGTAGAGCGGGTAGAGGTACAGCTCCTCGGGCTGCCAGGCGAGGGCCGCGTCCAGCGAGGTCCGCCAGGTGGCCGGGGTCTGGCCGTCGATGCCGTAGATGAGGTCGATGTTGAGCACCGGCACGGCGGTGTCGCGGATGCGGGCGAGCGCCGCCTCGACGTCGGCGCGGCGCTGCGGGCGCACCGCGGCCCGGGCTTCGTCGTCCACGAAGCTCTGCACGCCGAGGCTGAGCCGGGTGGCGCCGCGGTCGGCGAGTACCGCCAGCCGGTCGGCGGTGGCCGTGGCGGGCGAGGCCTCCACCGACAGGGCGATGGCGCGCAGGTCGGCGCCCATGCGTTTCTCGGCGATGTCGCAGAGCCGGTCCAGCTCGCCCGGGTCGAGGAAGGTGGGGGTGCCGCCGCCGAAGGCCGCGGTGGCGAATCGGACGGGCGTGTCGTCGCCGAGCGCGTCCCGGGCGGCGACGGCCTGCCGTTCCAGGGCGTCGAGGTAGCGGGTGGTCAGTTCGCCGGGAGCGCCGATCCTGGTGAAGAGGTTGCAGAAGCCGCAGCGGACTTCGCAGAACGGTATGTGGAGGTAGAGGGAGAGCGCGTCCTTCGGCTCGTCGCGCCACAGCTCGCGCAGCGCCGGGCGCCCGGGCAGCGGGCGGTAGGAGGTCTTGTGCGGGTAGGCGTAGACGTAGGACTGGTACGGGCCCGTGGGGGCGGTGGCCGTCGCGGTCGCAGTGCCGGGGGCGGATGCCTTCGCGGTGCTGGCGGCGGAGGCGGGAGGGGCGGCGCCGACGGTGGCGGTGACCGCGCTCGTGACGGCGGTGGCCGGGGCGGCCGGCGGGGTGCGGGCGGTCATGCGGACGACTCCAGGGGCTCCAGGAAGAAGTGGGCGTAGGGGACGGTCCACACGGAGGGGTGGCCGAGGCGGTGGCCGGTGTAGCCGCCGTCCCCGTAGGCGGTGCCGTGGTCGGAGCAGACGATCGCGAAGCAGCGGCGGCGGGCGCGCAGGGCGTCGAAGAGCCGTCCGACGTGCCGGTCCACGTATTCCAGGGCGGCCCGGTGGCTGGCGCGGGTGTCCCCCGCTTCCCGGGTGGCGCCGGGCAGGTGGAACCAGTTGGGCTGGTGCAGCGCCGAGACGTTCAGGAAGAGGAACAGCCGCTGTCCGCGCGGCAGTTCGGCCACGCACTGCTCGGCGCGGTCCACCTGCGCCTCGAAGGAGGTGGCGGAGGCGACCCCGAACTCCGGCTCCCAGTGGCTCTCCTGGAACAGCCCGGGCAGCACACCGCCGAGCGCGCCGCGCTTGTTGAAGAAGCCGACGCCGCCGACGCAGACCGTGCGGTAGCCGGCTGCGGCGAGGCCGGACACCAGGTCGGGCGTATCGAAGACATAGGTGCGCTCGGCGGTGGTCTCGCTGCCGGCGAACCGGGCCGCGAACAGTCGGGGATGGGGCCCGGGAGTGGCGGGGGTGGGCAGGAAGCCGGCGAACATCGCCTGGTGCGAGGCATAGGTGAAGTTCCCGGGCGCGTGCCGCTCCTCCCAGGCTCCGCCGGGCAGGTGGCGGGCCAGCTGGGGCAGCCGGCCCTCGGCGACGAGTTCGGCGGCGACGTCGTGGCGCAGCGTGTCGAGGGTGAGCAGCAGCAGGTCGTCACGGCCGACGATCTCGTTCATGTCGGGTGCGAAAGGGGCGCTCGGGCGGCCGGCCGGAGCCGGCGGCGGAGGTGCTTCAGACGGCTGCACGGCGGGTCCTCGGGGGATGGTGCGGAAGCGGATCGGGCGACACGGGCGAGGCGGGCGGAGCGATCGGTGCCAGGGGGGCGGGCGGTCCGGGCGGGGCGAGCGGTCCGCGGGGCGATCGCGGGGGCCACCCGGGCAGGGCGGCGAGTTGCGTCCGGTAGGTGTCCAGGCCCTCGGCGCCGCTGCCGGGCAGGCCGGTGAGCCGCGGCAGCAGATCGCCGAAGGCGTTGACCTCGCCGACGGCGAAACGCTGCCAGCCGATCGCGGGCAGCAGGTCGACGCCGACGCAGAGGGTGCCGGGAAAGCAGGCCGCGGCCCGCTCGCACATCCGCAGGGCCTCGGTCCACCGGGGTCCGGCGGCCTCGACGACGGCGGCGAGATCGCCGCGGGCCCCGCCGAGGTGGAGGTTGGTCAGCGGGGAGCGGCTGGTGCGCGCCACCGCGTGGGTGGCCCGCCCGGCGATGACCACGACCCGCAGGTCAGCGGTGCGTCCGCCGAGGGACGCCTTCGGCAGCCAGCGTTCGATGTGCAGACCGTCGGGCGCCAGGGCGTCGACGATCGCGGCGATCCCTGCTTCGCCGGTGTAGCGCCGCACCCGCAGCGAGTTGTACAGGCGGCCGTTCTCGTTTTCCACCGAGGTGGTGGCCTCGACCCGGCCCCGGCCGGAGGTCTCGACGGCGAGCACACCGGACGCCGACGAGCCGTGGGCGAGCTTGACGAAGGCGCGCGGCATGCGGTGCCGGCGCATCAGGCTCCTTGCCTCGGCCCAGTCGCGGACGGGCGCGGCGCCGCCGGAGGTCGGCGAGTCCGGTACCGGGACCCGGGCGGCGGCAAGCGTCTGGTGGCAGCGCCGCTTGTCGAAGAGGACCGCCAGTTCCTCGGGGTCGTCGAGGCGCCCGCCGCCGCGCAGCGTGCGCACGGCGGCGGTGAAGCGGGCATACCACAGTGCGCTGCCCTCCACCCGGGTCGGGTCGTGGCCGTCCCGCAGCAGGCGGTCGACATCGGTGTTCTCGCCCGGTGACTCGAGCCGTACGGTCTCGTCGGCGGCGAAGGCGGCGCCGCCGTCGCGCAGCACGGTGAGCCAGGGCACGACCCGGGGCGCCGGCAGCCCGGCCGCGGCCGCGGCTTCGGTGAAGAAGCGCACCCGGCGGTTCTCCGGGTTGCCGACGACGGCCAGCCGGCGGCTCGCGTCGCCGCCGTGCGGTGTCCGGTGTGTTGGCATGTCCCCCCTCGGTGTCGGTGCCGCCCGGCGGCGGCCCGCGGTGCTATTCGCCGACGGCCACGAAGCGCCAGACGGTGCCGTCCTCGTCCAGGTCCTCGTCGTCGCTGTCCGGGTCCAGTTCGAGCTGGACGCCGGCCGGCTCCAGGGCTTCCCGGAGGCGCTCGTTGACGCCGTCGCTGAAGTAGTTGTGGTGCAGGTCGAGCGTCTTCAGGTGGGTCAGGGGCTGGCCGCCGAGCAGCGCCGCGGCCCCGTCGTCGGTGAGCACGCCCATGGACAGGTCGAGGGTCTCCAGCCGGGCCACGACCGGGGCTGCGGCGAAGCCGGCGGCTATCTCGTCCTGTATCTCGCTGTCGCGCAGGGCGAGCGACCGCAGCGCGGGCAGCCGGGTGCCGGCGAAGAAGGGGGCCAGATCGGCGAGTTCGCAGTTGCCGCCGTACTCGGAGGTGCCCAGCCACAGGTCGAGGTGCTCCAGCGCGGGAAAGTCGCTCGCGGCCACGCCCCGGACGGCGTGGGCCGGCATGCCGCCGGTCTCGACGGTGAGCGAGCGCAGCTTGTCGTGCCGCACCGCGGTGAAGACCAGGCCGGTGCCGCCGCGGACGCCGAAGGTCTCCAGGTCCGGGAAGGCGTCCAGGAACGGGGTCACGTCCCCCTGCTTGATCCAGGAGATCTCGCACTCCTCCATGACCATGTCGCCGATGAAGAGGGCGCGCAGGGCGGGCAGCCGGTCCCGGACCGCGAGCAGGGCCGCGGCCACCTCCTCCGGGCCCTCCTCGAACGGATCGGACCACGCGCCGACGATGAGCGCGCGGACCCGGGTGACGTCGACGGTCCCGGTGAAACGGTTGAAGGCCTCCGGCCAGGTCTCGTCGTCGCCGTAGGACGAGCCCGTGATCCGCCAGGCGACGGCGTCGGCTTCCGGCAGCTCGGGCTGCTCGGGCCGGACGCCGCCGAAGTCGAAGGCCGGCAGGCCGTCCAGGTCCTGCAGATGATTCCCGATGGTCATGTCCGCGTGCTCCTGACGCTTCGAAGTGCCGTACGGATCGGCTGTGCGGACCCCGCTGCGGGAGCCCGTCCGGTCGGCCGCGGCCGACGTGTGAGCAAGTTCTACCAAGCGGCACCGACAACGCCGGTCCTGGGTCGCCGGCGGGCGCTTCGCCGGCCGGCGCCGAGCGGCTCGCGGGCCGGTCCCCGGGCCGGTTCTGATGCGTTGTCAGACCCCCCGGCTAACGTTTTCCGGTCGGCGGCGCGCGGGGCGCCGCGGGGAGGGAGAGCCGTGTTCCGGCAGGGAGATGTGCTGATCGTGCCGACCGAGGAGTCGGCGCTGCCGCCGCACATCGCGGACGTGCCGCCCGAGGGACGGGACGGGCGCGGCCGGCTGGTGCTGGCGCTCGGTGAGGTGACGGGGCACGCGCACGCGGTGGTCGGCCCGGGTCGGCTGCTGCGTGAGGCGGGCCCGTTCGGACCGATGCTGCTGCATCTGCCGGACGGCGGGCGGGTGGTGCACGAGGAACACGCGGCGATATCGCTGCCCAAGGGCTGGTACCGGGTGGTGCGGCAGCGCGAGTACGTCCCGGGATCGGTGCGCGTGGTGGCCGACTGACGGCCGGGTCCGGGCAGGGCCGGGGTCGCGCCGGGTGCGGTGGGTGCGGTGGGGTGCGGTGGGTGCGATGGGAAACGGTGACGATCGGGACGGGCGGGACTCGTCCCCGCGGGGAGGGAACGGCGTGCACGACGACGGGAAGAGTGAGGCCGCGGTGGAGCGGTGGCGGCGGACCGCGGCCAGGACGGGGGCCGCCGACCGCGCCGCCGCCGAGGCGGGGGTCCGGCTGGCCTATCGGCGGGCCGGGCTCGCGGAGCCGGAGACCGTCCGGTGGGCGGCCTCGCCGCTGGCGGCGGTGCGGATGCTCGCCGCGGCGCCGGTCGGGAGCCTCGGGCGCGGTGTCCGGGACGCGGTGCGCAGCCGGCCCTGGGCCGCCGAAAGAGAGCGGTCGCACACGCTGCTCGGCCCCGCCGGGTGGACCGCGCGATGGAACGCCACCGGGGCGCGCCTGTGGGACGGCACCCGATCGCTGGTGGACCGGATACGTGCCGGGGTGGTCGAGGAGCTCGACGCCGACTCCGAACAGCAGGCGCGGGCACGGCTGTTGCTGCTCGACGCGGTGCTGGGCCAGCACGACGCGGCGTGGTTGTGCGCCTTCGACGTGTCGGCGGGCGGTCCGCTGGAGGGGCTGGCGGCGGTCGCCGGGTCGGCCGGCTGGTGGTGGCCGTACGAGCGGACCGCGGTGGTCTGTGAGCGGCCGGTGGAGCTGCATCGGGACGAGGCGGGCCGGCTCGACCGGTCGGACGGTCCGGCGCTGGCCTTTCCCGACGGGTTCGCGCTGCACGCCTGGCGGGGGATGCCGGTTCCGGCCGGCTTCCTGCGGGAGCTGCAGGCGCTTACGCCCGAGCGGATCCGCGCCGAGGACAACGCCGAGTTGCGCCGGGTGATGCTGGAGCACTACGGCTACGACCGCTATCTCGCCGAGTCCGGTGCGGTGCCGCTGCACAAGGACGAGACCGGCGCGCTGTGGCGGATAGCCCTGTCCGGCGACGAGCCCGTGGTGATGGTCGAAGTGGTCAATTCCACGCCGGAGCCGGACGGCACCAGCCGCACGTACTGGCTCCGGGTGCCGCCCGGCACCCGGACGGCGAAGGAGGGGGTGGCGTGGACGTTCGGCCTGTCGGCCGACGCCTACCAGCCGGTGCGGCAGACCTGACGGTGCCGCTGCCGTCGGGGCCGGTCCGGCGTCAGTCGGGACGGGACGGCGGGGGTACGGCGCGGGTGCCGGCGTCGGGTGCGCCGGTCCGGGTGGTCTCGTCCGCCGCCCCGGGCGGAGCGCCGTTCGCGCCCGTCACCGGAGCGGCAGGACCGCTGTCCGGTCCGGTGGGCGGTTCGCCGCCGGGGCCGTTGTCGCCCGCGCCTCCGCGCTTGCGCAAGGGGGGCGGGTCGAAGGAGACCCGGACCTGCTCGAAACCCTTGAAGGTCTCGGTCATGGCATAGGAGGTGTACGCGCGCTGGTCGGCCTGGTTGAGCACCACCTTGTCCGTGAAGAGGGTGGGCAGGCTGCGCGGCCACAGCCGGTGGACGCGGACCGAGGTGGTCTCCGCGGCCAGCACGAAGATCAGGGCGCCGAGGTAGATCCAGGTGATCAGGCCCAGGACGATGCCGAACAGGCCGTAGGTCGCGGTGGTCCCGCGCAGCTGGTGGCGGACGTAGTAGGTGCCGGCCCACTGCACGGCCTGCCACAGCACCGCCGCGCCCGCCGCCGCGCCGGCCAGATGGCGCAGCCGCACGCTGCGGTCGGTGAAGAAGCGGTAGGCGAACAGCAGCAGGCCGACGTTGACCGCGACCGCGGCGACGCTGGCCGCCGCCCGTACCGCCACGCCGAGGTGCGCGCCGAAGAACCGCTCGTCGGAGGCGAGGGCGGTCAGGCCGGTGGTGGCGAGCAGCCCGAGCCCGAAGCCGCCGAGGACCAGCAGGCTGCGCAGCCGGGCCCGCAGCGGGTCGGCCCGGGCGTGCCGGGGCACGGCCCAGATCTTCGCTAGGGCGTTCTGCGCGGCCTGGGCCACGCCGAGCGCGCCGTAGAGGCCGCCGGCGGCGCCGGCGGCCACGGCCAGCGGGTTGCCGTGGAAGGAGCGGATGTTCTCGCCGATCTGGTCGCCGATCACCGGGAATTGTGCAGCGCCGAGTCGACCACCTGCTGCTGCAGGTGCGGGTCGCTGTGCAGGACGAAGCCGAGCACCGACACCAGCAGCAGGAGCAGCGGGAAGACGGACAGGAAGCCGTAGTAGGCGATGAGCGCGGCGAGGTAGCCGCCCTGGTCCTCGATGAATTTGTAGACCACCGCGAGCGGTATGCCCACCCATGGGTGTCGCTGCTGATAGGCGTCGAACCTCTGGACCGCCCGCAAGGCCATCACCACCGCCTGTCCGCGTGGGGCGCCCCGGGCGTCGCCCGGGTGCCGGCCCCTCGCGGGTGTCCTTCCCCCGGGCGGGCCGGACAGACCCTCCGGGGGCGGGCAGCTGCGCGGCTCAGCTCTGCGGGGCCCGGTAGGCGCGCAGCGAACCCCTGGTCAGGGGGCGGGTGCGCCAGTGTGCGGTGAAGGTGCGGCTGGTCAGGGAGCAGGTGAGGTGCAGGCGGTGCGGGGTTTCCAGGAAGGCGACATCGGCGGTGAAGGTGGCGGGGTCCGTCCAGGCGGCGGTGACGGCGGTCGGCACCGGTGCGTCGGTGACCGTCCAGCCGGCGTCGTCGAAGGCCAGGGCGAGCGAGGAGCCGCGTTCGTCGAGCCCGAGGGTCCAGCCGGGCGCCGCGGGGTCCGCGGTGAGCCTGACGGTGGTCAGCGTTCGCTGCTCGGCGCATTCGCCGCCCGCCGGGGTGAACGCGGTGCCCGACCAGGTGTCGCGGTCGGCGCGCAGGCCGGGGGCGGAGGCCAGCGGCGGCAGGGCGAGTGCGTCGAGCCGCTCGCGCAGCGCGGTGTCGGCCTTGTCGTGGTCGGGCAGCGGTTCGGGGCCGAAGGCCGGGAGCAGGTGCTGCCACATCAGATTCAGCAGGTCCTGGAGCTGCTCGGTCGCCGCCGTCATGGCGATCACCACGTCGTGCTCGGGCAGCACCACGCAGAACTGCCCGTAGGCGCCGTCGCCGCGGAAGCCGTGCCGGGACATCCAGAACTGGAAGCCGTACCCCTGCTGCCAGTCGGAGGCGGCGGCCGCGGGGGTGCCGTCGGAGTTCGGCACCTGGCTGCGGGTGGCCTCGGCAACCCAGGAGGCGGGCAGCAGTTGCTCCCCGTCCGGGGCGCCGCCCCGCAGGTACAGCTGTCCGAGCCGGGCGATGGCGTCGGTGGTGGCGTGCAGTCCGGAGAAGGCCAGGTCGCGGCCGTCGGGGTACTGCGCCCAGGCGATGTCGCCGATACCGAGCGGGTCGAGGAGCCGGGGCCGCAGATAGTCGCTCAGGGTGCGGCCGGTGACGCGTTGGACGATCGCGCCGAGGGTGTAGGTGGCGGGCTGGTTGTAGGCGAAGACGGTGCCCGGGGTGCGTTCGGGGGCAGCAGCAGGAAGCCGCGCACGATGTCGCCCCGGTCCAGGGCGAGCGCCCGGTCCAGGGTGTCGGCGACGTGTCCGCTGGCCATCGCGATGATGTGCCGTACCAGGATGGCCCGGCTGCCCGGGTCGGTGATGTCGGCCTCGATTTCGGGGAAGTACGACACCACCGGGGCGTCCAGGTCCAGCAGTCCGTCGGCGACGGCCAGGCCGGCGGCGGTGGAGGTGAAGCTCTTGCTGAGCGAGTAGAGCAGCTGCCGGCGGTCGGCAGTCCAGGGCGCCCACCAGCCGGCGGCGATCAGCCGGTCGTGCCGCATGATCATCAGGCTGTGCGGCTCGATGTCGGGCGCGGTCTCCACGGCGTCGAGGAACGCCTCGATGCCGAGCGCGTCGACGCCTTGGGCGGCGGGTGTGTCGGCGGGCAGTGGACGAGCGGACATCGGGTGTCTCCTCCGGCCGGGCGCGGAGGCGGACCGGGGGACACGGTCGCCGGTCGCGCCGATACGGGCTGGTGGGGCGGCCGCGCGCAGGGCCGGCCGCCTCGCCTGAATGGGTGCAGCTGCCATCTTTGCGGTGCGGCCCGCGGGTGTCCAGGCGCCGTCCCCCGGGGCCCTTCCCCCGGCGCGCTCCCCCGGTGGCTGTCCGCCGGGGCGGCCCGTGGGCGGGCGCCCGGATGTCCGGATGCCTCGTGGCAGGGGGCCTCCTGGCTGGGGGCCTCCTGGCTGGGGGCCTCCGCGGGCGCGGCCCGGGAACGGGCCCGCCAACGGTGCGCGGCCCCGGGCCGTTCCCGGCGCTACGACCGGGACGGGCGTTCACCGTAGAGCGCGGCCTCCGCCTGCCTGAGCGCCGCCGGGTGCCCGAAGAGGCCGGGCAGGCCGCCCGAGTGCAGCAGCACGGTGCGCTCCCCCGGGACCACGTCGCCGTCCCGGACCGCGGCGGCCAGGCCGGCCAGCGCCCGCCCGGTGTACACCGGATCGAGCACCAGTCCCTCGGTGCGCGCCGCCAGCACGAGCGCGTCCATGACCGGTCCGGTGAGGTGGCTGTAGCCCTCGCCGATCTGGTCGTGGCGGATCCGCAGGTCTTCCGGCGGGCAGGGCCGCCCGGACACGCCCGCGGCGAATCGGGCCACCGTGCGGCCCGGGTCGGGGGCGGCGCCGCAGTCCACGCCGAGCACCCGCTCGGCGCCGAGTTCGGCGACCAGTCCCGCCATCGTGCCGCCGGAGCCCAGCGCGGTGACCACGGTGCGCAACGCGGGCACCTGGGCCCGCAGTTCGCGACCGCACTCGGCGTAGCCGCGCGCGCCGAGCACGCTGGACCCGCCGAACGGGATCAGGGCGGGGACATCGCCGCGGCGACGCAGCTGCTCGGCCAACTCGGCTGCTTTGGCGAGGAGTTCTGAGCCGGGGAGCCCGCCGGCCCATACCGCGGTGGCGCCGAGCAGGCCGTCCAGCACGAGGTTGCCGGCGGCCGGCGACGGGGGGTCGCCGGCGAGCACCAGCACCACGTCGAGGCCGAGCCGGGCGCCGGCCGCGGCGGTCAGCCGGGCGTGATTGCTCTGCGCCGCGCCGGTGGTGACGAGCACGGTGGCGCCCTCGGCGAGGGCCTGCCCGCAGGTCCATTCCAGCTTGCGGACCTTGTTCCCACCGCCGCCGAGGCCGGTGAGGTCGTCGCGCTTGACCCACAGGTCGTCGGCGTTCAGGCCGAGCGCCCGGGCCAGCCTCGGCGCGGGCTCCACCGGGGTCGGCCAGGACCCCAGCGACACTCGCCGGTCCTTGCGGGTCTGCGTCATCGTCCACCTCCGCCAGTCGCGTCGGGCCAGCGTACGGGGCTAGACGGGCTCCGGCGGGAGGGTGATGGTGAAGTCGTCCTCGACCGGCGGGTCGAGCTCCTGTTCGCGCATCCCGGTGGCGGCGAAGCACCTGACCCGTATGCTGCCCGGGCTGACGTCCAGGCGCAGGAAGCTCTTGAAGAACGGCGGGCTGAAGGTGGCCGAGCCCGGTGAGAGTACCTTGGTATAGGTCTTGCGCACCGGCAGCCGCAGCCGGGCCTTGTGGTGCGGGCTGCGCGCCACGCCCAGCACGGACGCGACGAACCTGGTCCGCAAGGTGACCGGGGCATCGGTGGGCCGGACCGGCGCGACGCCGAGCCGGCGGCCGATGACCGCGCCGGCCTGCTCGGGGGTGAGTTCGAACAGGCGGCTCAGCCCGAGCCTGCGCAGCCGGCGGCCGTAGAGCCTGCTGTAGAAGGCCAGCGAGTCGCCGCGCATCGGGTAGCAGCGGAAGTCGTCCTCGACGACGCCGCCGACCGCGACCCGCGGGATGATGTGGGTGGCGTGCATGAAGGCGCCGCCGCCGCCGGTGACGACGTATTCGACGCGCCGGCCGTCCACGTCGACGGGGTAGTGCTGGTAGTTGTGGATGTCGCCGCCGATGGCCGCGACGAAGTTGTTCGCCGGGTCGCGGACGACGTCGTCCACGGTGCCGCCGCCCCCGATCGCGCAGGGGTGGTACTCGCCGTCGACGTAGATCGGTGAACCGGTGACCAGGATCTTGGGCCGGGGGCCCTGGGCAACGCGGCGCAGCCACGCGCCCTGCTGCTGGTCGATGTCGCCGAGCAGTCCGGTGTCGATGCCTATGATCCGCAGCGGTCCGGTGTCCAGCGCCCAGTAGGGTCCCGGCACGTCGCCGGCCTGGGCGGGCGCCGAGCGCAGCTGGCGGGCCCGGTCGAGAGCCGCCTCGTCGGGGGTGTCGGGGCTCTTCCACAGCAGGGAGCGCCACCAGCCGCGCGAAAGGGGCGTGGGGCGGGGGGACGCGGGCAGCTGCGGGGCCCGGCAGAAGACCCGCATGAAGCCGGTGAGTCCGTCGTACCAGTCGTGGTTGCCGGGGACGGGGTAGATCGGGGCGGCGTAATCCCGGTACGGCCGGAAGAACTTGAGCCCGTATTCGTTGGCGCTGCCCACCGGGTACAGGACGTCGCTGGACAAGACGGCGAAGCGGGTGCCCTCGCCGGCCTTCAACATGCCGGGCACGACCGCGTATTGGGGGTCGTCGCCCTCGCCGGTGTCGGCGATGAGCAGGAAGGAGTACGCCTCCGGGTCGTCGCGGCGGATCACCAGGTCCGGGTCGGCGCCGCGGTCCAGCTGCGCCTGCACCCAGCGCTGCCGGTCGGTGCCGGTGGGGTCGCCGAACAGTGAGGCCAGCGGGCCGTTGCGGGCCTTCCAGAGCGTCGCGGGGTTGAGCCAGAACACCCGGGGGACGTCCTTGGGCATCAACTCCCGGTAGGCGCCTGGCTGCTGGCTGCGCCATCCGGCGCCGGCCGCGGAATCACGTGAGGAATCGGGCACTTGCGCACTGTAACAAGCGTGGCCGGAGCGCTCGCGCCCGGCGCCCGCCGCGCCCCTTCCCCGCGCCTCCCGGCCGGGGCCGGGCCGCAAGAGGCCGGAGGAACCCGGTGGAAGCGGGGGAAGCGGGGGGAAAGCGGAAGGAGGGGACGGCCGGTCACATCTCCAGGTCGGTCTCGATCCGCCTGAGCTGGTGGCGGGCCATGGCGAGGTTGGCCCGCTGCCGGTCCAGCGCGAGGTAGAGGAAGAGGCCGGACTTGCCGCGGCCGCGCAGCAGCCGGATCATGTGGTACTGGGAGCCGAGGGTGATGAGGATGTCCTCGATCTCGTCCTTGAGGCCGAGCATCTCCATGGTGCGCGCCTTGGCCCGCACCACGTCGGTGTTGCCGGCCGCGGCGACGGTGAGGTCCAGTTCCTTGCCGCCGCCGAGGGTACCCAGCGCCATGCCGCTGGAGTAGTCGACGAGAGCGACGCCGATGACGCCCTCGATGCTGGTCATCGCGTCCTTGAGGGCCGTGTCGGTGTTGGCCATGATGTCGGTGCTTCCTTTCGGGGTGCCGGGTCGTTCCGGTTGCCGGGTGGTGCGTGGGGTTCTGGGCTGGGCGCCGCGGGCCCGCGGCGGGCGTTCGGTCATGAGGGTCGGGCGTCCTCCGTTCGGTCGGCGGCGCCGTCGAGCAGTTGGGCGAGTGACGCGCCGCAGCGGCGGGCCTCCAGGTGCAGCCGGCCCACGTTGACGCGCGGTCCGGCGAGGACGGTGAGCACGAACTGCTCGCCGGCCGCGTACACGGCGAGGTAGCCGGTTCCGGTACGGATGAGCTGTTCGCGGAAGGTGCGCTGGCCCGCCGCCTCGGTGAGCCGCAGGGCGACGCCGAGCGCGGCGGCGGTCAGCGCCGCGAAGCCGTCCGGTTCGATCGCCGGGGCGTCCTCGGCCACCACCAGTCCGTCCACGGTCGCGGCCAGCACGCCGGTGACATCGGGCATCCGGGCCCGTAACCGCCCGAGCTCGTCGCGTACTTCGGCCTCGTGCACCATCAGCTTCTTCCTTTCGGCGCGCTGTCGCAGCGTCCGTCTCACAGGTGCTCCAGGGCGTCGCGCAGGCGGCGCAGCATGGCGGTGTCCACGTCGTCGCCGATGTCCCGGAACCAGGCGGCTGCGCGGGCCTTGCCGGGCGGGGCGTCCCGGGGGGTGGCCAGGTGTCCGCCGGCCGCCAGCCGCCGTACATCGACCAGGGTGTGGAAGGCGGGGCGGC
>NZ_FMCH01000302.1 GCF_900091855.1 Streptomyces sp. DvalAA-14 | reverse complement strand
TAGTGCTGCGGCCCGATGGGTTCGCCAGGTTCGCGGCGTCCGGTGCGGTGCATCGCAAGGCGGAGCGTCGTCCTCGTACTGGGCGTACTCGGGCGACTTCGACAACGCAGCGAGGTGCCGTGCCGGGCGTCGCAAACCGGTGGACCTGTCCGGTCACAGCACTAGCACGGCAGCTTCGACCCGCGCACATTTCCTGGTTGCACCCTGTCACGGCCTGCCGTACCGCCCTACCATCGCTGTATCCGTAGGCCCACCGCTCTCCGGGCATCCGGTCGGCCGAGGCGGTTCCACGTGGAACAACGCCGGCCGCGCCTGGGGAGTCGGAGCATCGGGGGATGCACACATGAACAGCGCTCCACACCTGCTCAACGAAGACCGCCAGGATTTCGAGCATGTCCTCGACGACGCGCTGCGTATCGCTCTCGACGACATGGGCGGCGGTGGCTCCGGGCCGGTCCCCGGCGACATCGGCCTGCCGCTGAACGCCGAGCAACTGCGCACCCTGGCGCTCGCCGCCACCGACGAGATCAACGCGGCCGCGGCCGCCGAATACGTGGCGTACCTCGCCGTCCGTACCGAGACGCGTGACGAGGTGCGCGAGGCGGCGAGCGCCCGCGAGAACCGCGCCTTCGGCTACGCCGCGATGGGCGTCGCGGACCGCGCCGGGTCCGGCGCGGGGCTCATACCGGTGCTCGCGGTCCTGACACCGCTGCTGGCCGGCGCCGCAGCGGTGATCTTTCTGCTCATCGGTTACGCGATGCACGCCGTCTCGCCGGAGCCGGCCATCGCCTCGCCGCTGCGGACGGCCGGCTGGTTCTTCGCCGCCCTGGCCGCCGCGTCGGCCCTGCTCGGCGGGATCGGGCTGCTGCTGACCGCGCTGCGCGACGGCGCCGGCGCGATCCACGACGCGCCGGACTCGCTGTCGCCCGAGGTCACCCAGGCACGGGAGCGCTGGCGCGAGGCGTTGCTGTCGCTGGGCATGCTGCCCTTCCTCGACGACACGATCAGACAGGCCACCACCCCCCACTCGCCCGCTCCGACGCCGCCCGCCGCCACCCCGCGCATGCCGCACCTCGGTTACTCCCGGCCGGACTTCTCCTCGCCCCAGGACCCCCGGCCGACCGCGCCGCGCTTCTCGTCCCCGGACTACAGCAGCCCCGACTGGGGCGGCCCGGAGCACGCGCCGGAGTAGCCGCGCCGTGGTGGCCGCGGTGGCCCCGGTAGCCGGGTGAGCCGCCGCCCCGTGGTCCTCCGGATGGCCGCGCCGGGTCGCCCCGGACGCGGCGCCTTGTTTGACTGCTCCCGTACCCGGTCAGAACGGGAGAAGCCCATGCGCCTGAGTCGTCCTCTCATAGCCCTGTGCACGATCGCCCCGCTCGTTCTCACCGCTGCGGCCTGCTCCGACTCCAGCGGGGGTCAGATCCGGGGCACCAACGGCCCGCACTTCTCACAGACCGTCAACGATCCGGTCCAGATCGAGGGCGCCTGCCACCATCTCGCCCCCCGTGGCCTGACCCAGGTCACCAACACCACCGGTATCGACATCGTGCTGCACAAGGGCGCCAACTGCGACGACCCGGGGGGCGTGCCCGGCGCCTACCTCAGCACGACCCTGTCCATCAAGGCCGGCCCGGGCCAGGGTCCCTGGCGCAGTTTCGTCACGGTGGGCCAGGCGCCCCCGGTCCCGGTCAACTCGTCGCTCGGATGACCGGGACCGGGGGCGGCCTGCCTTTCGGTGAGCGGGGTCAGTCGGCGAGCGGGAGGTAGACGCGGTTGCCGGCCGCCGCGAACTCGCGGGACTTCTCGGCCATGCCGGCGGCGATGTCGGCGGCGCTGCCGGAAGCGGTGCCGGAAGCGGTGCCGTCGGCGGTATCGGGATCGGCGGCCGAACCGGCGGCCGAACCGGTGGCGCCGTGGGTGCGGCGGATGTCGTGCGAGATCTTCATGCTGCAGAACTTGGGCCCGCACATGGAGCAGAAGTGGGCGGTCTTGGCGGGCTCCGCGGGCAGCGTCTCGTCGTGGAAGGAACGGGCCGTGTCCGGGTCGAGGGCCAGCTGGAACTGGTCCTCCCAGCGGAATTCGAACCGGGCGTCGGACAGGGCGTCGTCCCAGGCCTGCGCGTCGGCGTGGCCCTTGGCGAGGTCGGCGGCGTGCGCGGCGATCTTGTAGGTGATCACGCCGGTCTTCACGTCGTCGCGGTCGGGCAGCCCCAGGTGCTCCTTGGGCGTGACGTAGCAGAGCATCGCGGTCCCCCACCAGGCGATCATCGCGGCGCCGATACCGGAGGTGATGTGGTCGTAGCCGGGCGCGATGTCGGTGGTGAGCGGGCCGAGGGTGTAGAACGGCGCCTCCTCGCAGAGCTCCTGCTGGAGGTCGATGTTCTCCTTGATCTTGTGCATGGGTACGTGGCCCGGGCCCTCGATCATGGTCTGTACGTGATGCCGTTTGGCGATCGTGTTGAGCTCGCCGAGCGTGCGCAGCTCGGCGAACTGGGCCTCGTCGTTGGCGTCCGCGATGGAGCCGGGGCGCAGGCCGTCGCCGAGGGAGTAGGTCACGTCGTAGGCGGCGAGGATGTCGCAGAGCTCCTCGAAGTTCTCGTAGAGGAAGCTCTCCCGGTGATGGGCCAGGCACCAGGCGGCCATGATGGAGCCGCCGCGCGAGACGATGCCGGTCTTGCGGCGGGCGGTGAGCGGCACATGGCGCAGCAGCACCCCGGCGTGGACGGTCATGTAGTCCACGCCCTGCTCGGCCTGCTCGATGACGGTGTCCTTGTAGACCTCCCAGCTCAGCTGCTCGGCGCGGCCGTCGACCTTCTCCAGCGCCTGGTAGAGCGGGACGGTGCCGATGGGCACGGGGGAGTTGCGCAGCACCCACTCGCGGGTGGTGTGGATGTTCCGCCCGGTGGACAGGTCCATCACCGTGTCGGCGCCCCAGCGGGTCGCCCAGGTCATCTTGTCCACCTCTTCCTCGATGGAGGAGGTGACCGCGGAGTTGCCGATGTTGGCGTTGACCTTGACCAGGAAGCGCTTGCCGATGATCATCGGTTCGATCTCGGGGTGGTTGACGTTCGCCGGCAGGACCGCGCGGCCGGCCGCGATCTCCTCGCGGACCACCTCCGGCGGGACGTTCTCCCGCAGCGCGACGTACTCCATCTCCGCGGTGATCTCGCCCCGCCGCGCGTAGGCGAGCTGGGTGACCGGCCGCCCGTCGTGCCCGCGGCGGGGCAGCCGCGGCCGGCCGGGGAAGACGGCGTCGAGGTTGCGCAGCCCCGCGCCAGGGGCGGCGGGCTTGAGGCCGTCGTCCTCGGGTCGCACCGGGCGGCCGGGGTACGGCTCGGTGTCCCCGCGCTCGATGATCCAGTCCGCCCGGACCGGGGCCAGGCCCCGCCGGACGTCGGTCTCCACCGACGGGTCGGTGTACGGGCCCGACGTGTCGTAGAGCGTCACGTCCTGCCCGGTGGTGAGGTGCACCTGGCGGACCGGCACTCTCAGGTCGGGCCGTGATCCGGTGAGGTACGACTTGTGCCAGCCGATTTCACGCGTGCGGGCATCCTGCATGGTCATCAGACCCACTCCCTACGCCGGCATTACCCGGTAACAGGTTCAGCGGTCGGCGCAGCTGTCGCGTCGCGGCCGTGTCAGCCGCTCCGACGGGTCAGCGCCCTCTCAGCCCGGTGCTCCGAGCTCCCGCGTTTGCAAAGGTGGGACCACGGTAGCGGCTGACTGCGGACACGCACCAGGGCGTCTTGCGATGATCGGCCGGTGGACTCTTCCCAGGCGCACCCGCAGGGCGACAGCGGCAGCGGCACCGACCCCGGTCAGCACCCCGGCCAGGGCCACAGTCACAGTCACGGTCACAGCCACAACCACGGTCCGGTGCCGCCGGTCTCGAAGCACCTGCGGAAGGTCATCGCCGCGATCCTGGTGCCGTTCGGCGCCGCGGTGGTGGTCGGCCTGGTCCTGCTGTGGCCGGGGGGCGCGCCCGGCCACGCCCGGAGCGGTGTCGGCTTCGACCAGCAGACCCGCGACGGCAAGGTCACCGCGCTCGTCAATGCCTCCTGCGCCTCGGTCGGCGCGGCGCCGGCCGCCGCGGATCCGGCCGCCGGGGCAGCGACGGGCGGGACAACGGCGGGCGGGGCCGCCGGGTCGACGTCCGGTGCCGCCAAGGCCGACATCTGCCAAAAGGCCACCATCGAGGTCACTTCGGGCCCCGACCGGGGGAGTCACTACACCGAGATCGTGCAGCCGGACCAGACCCGCCGCTACACCAGGGGCGAAGGCGTCGTCCTCGCCTACGCCCCCAACGCGCCGCCCGGGATGCGCTACTCGGTCACCGACGTCGACCGCGGGCTGCCGCTGGCGCTGCTGGCCGGGATCTTCGCGCTGGCCGTCGTCCTCGTCGGCCGGCTGCGGGGCCTGACCGCGCTGATCGCGCTGGCGATCTCCTTCGCGATCCTGACGCTGTTCATCCTCCCGGCGATCCTGCACGGCGACAATCCGCTGCTGGTGGCGGTGGTGGGCGGCAGCGCGATCATGCTGATCGCCCTCTACCTCTGCCACGGCCTCAACGCGCGCACCTCGGTCGCGGTGCTCGGCACCCTGTGCTCGCTGTTCCTGATCGGTGTGCTGGGCTCGGTCTTCATCTCGTGGGCGCGTCTGACCGGCAACACCTCGGACGAGACCGGCCTGATCCACAACCTCTACCCGGACATCCAGATCAAGGGCGTCCTGCTGGCCGGGGTGATCATCGGCTCGCTCGGTGTGCTGGACGATGTGACGGTCACCCAGACCGCCGCGGTGTGGGAGCTGAAGGACGCCGACCCGGGCGCGAACTGGCGCAAGCTCTACGGGTCCGGCATGCGGATCGGCCGCGACCACATCGCCTCCGTGGTCAATACGCTGGTGATGGCGTACGCGGGCGCCGCGCTCCCGCTGCTGCTGCTCTTCTCGATCGCACGCAGCGGGGTGCTGCGGGTGGCGGACAGCGAACTCGTCGCCGAGGAGATCGTCCGCACGCTGGTGGGGAGTATCGGGCTGGTGGCGTCGGTGCCGCTGACCACCCTGCTCGCGGCGCTGGTGGTCAGCGCCGACCGCCATCCGCGCCAGGAGGACGGACCGGCCGGACCGGGCGGCGTGCCCGGGGCCCGCCCGGCCGGCGGTGGCGGCCACCGCCGGGCCAAGGGGGCACGTCAGCCGGCAGGCGGCGGGTGAACCCGCTCGCCGGGGGTGTCCCGAGGGCCGCACCCCCGGACATCTCCGGCGGCGCGGCCCTCGGGCGGCTCACCAGTCGCGCTTGGAGCCCGACCCGCCGGAGGTGACGCGCTTCACGACGAACACGAGCGCGCCGACCAGAATCACGAAGACCAGGACCTTGAACAGCAGGCCCACCACGATGCTCACCAGACTGGCGATCAGCGAACCGAAGACCACCAGTGCGATGACCGGTATCGCGATCCACTTCACCCACCACGGCAGGCTCTTCAGCAGCTTCTCCATGACCGTCTCAACACTCCTAGGTCGCCACGCGTTCCCGGACGGCCTTCCGCCGGTGATTCCTGTCCGCGGGACACCGGACGCGGTGTCGCGCGGTATCCCACTGCTTCGACTGTAGAGCCACACCGGCCGCCCGCGGAGATCCGCCGGACCGGACAGCACCCTGAACCGACCCCTAGGGTCCGCGGGGCTCGCCGGTCCGCCGGTCTCCGGGCCGCCGGCGGCGCGAAGAGCCCGGGCGGCCGCTATGCCTCCGGTGGCGAGAAGACCACCATGACCCGCAGGTCCTCGGTGATGTGGTGGAAGCGGTGCGCCGTCCCGGCCGGCACGTAGACCACGCTGCCGCGGGCGACCGCCGTGGTCTCCTCCCCCACGGTGATCGCCGCCCGGCCGCTGACCACGAGGTAGATCTCGTCCTGGGCGTGCGGCCCCTGCGGATCGCTCTCGCCGGCCTTGAGCGCGTACAGCCCCGCCGACATGGTGCGCTCCTTCAAGAAGCGCAGGTAGGCGCCCTGGTTGGCGGCCCGTTCCGCGTCCAGGTCGTCCAGCCGGAACACCTTCATAGCCACTCCTCAGCTGCCGCGGTCCCGATCGGGGTGCGTCCCGATCCCGATCCCGCTACGGTTTCTGCCCGGTCTCTTGCCCCGGTGATCGTGTCTGCGACGATCGCACTCATGAAGAATTTCATCGTCAAGACCCTGGCGAACGCCGGGGCCCTCGGTGTGGCCACCTGGCTGATAGCCGACATCACCCTCCCGGGTCACTCCATCTGGCGAGAGACCTTCTCCCTCATCCTCGTCGCCCTGGTCTTCGGCGTGGTGAACTGGCTGGTCAAGCCCGTGGTGAAAGTGCTGTCCTTCCCGCTGTTCATCCTCACTCTCGGCTTGATCACCCTCGTGGTGAACGCCCTGATGCTGATGCTCACCTCCTGGCTGGCGGGCAAGCTCAGCCTCGACTTCCACGTGCACGGCTTCTGGACCGCGGTACTCGGCGCCCTCATCGTCAGCATCGTCTCCTGGGGTCTGTCCACCGTCCTTCCGGACGACGAGTGAGCACCCGTTCCGGGGACAGCACTCGCAGCGTCCACGCCGGACGGCCGCCGGCGACCGCGTACCAGCCGTCGCTGCCGGGCCCGTCCTTCGTCTCGCACTACCACCTGCCGGGTGAGGCGAGCGGCCCCTACACCTACGGCCGCGACGGCAATCCCACCTGGGACCGGCTGGAGCAGGCGATCTCCGCGCTGGAGGCGCCCGACGATCCGGACGCCCGCACCCTGACCTTCGCCTCCGGGATGGCCGCGATCGCCGCGGTGCTGCTGTCGCAGGTGCGGTCCGGGCAGGTCGTCGTCCTGCCGTCGGACGGCTACCAGACGACACGCGCGCTCCAGGAGCGCCTGGAGTCGTACGGCGTACAGGTCCGGCTCGCGCCCACCGCGGGGGACGCCCAGCTCACCGCCCTGGAGGGCGCCCGGCTGCTCTGGCTGGAGACCCCGTCCAATCCCGAGCTCGACGTGTGCGACATCCGGCGGCTGGCCGAGGCCGCACACGCGGCCGGCGCGCTGGTGGCCGTCGACAACACCCTCGCCACCCCGCTCGGCCAGCGCCCGCTCGACCTCGGCGCCGACTTCTCGGTGGCCAGCGGCACCAAGGCGCTCACCGGGCACGGCGACCTGCTGCTCGGCTACGTCACCACCCGGGACGCCGAGCTGGCCGCCGGCGTGCGCAACTGGCGCAAGACCGTCGGCGCCATCCCCGGTCCCATGGAGGCCTGGCTCGCGCACCGTTCGCTGGCCACGCTGGCGCTGCGGGTGGACCGGCAGGCGGCCAACGCGCTGGCGCTGGCCTGCGCCCTACTGGAGCGGCCCGAGGTCACCGGGCTGCGCCACCCGGGCCTGCCGACCGACCCCGCGCACAAGGTCGCCGCCGCCCAGATGCGGCGGTTCGGCAGCGTGGTGTCCTTCACCCTCCCGGGCCGGGCGCACGCCGAACGCTTCCTGGCCGCGCTGCGGATGACCGCGGAGGCCACGAGTTTCGGCAGCGTGCAGTGCACGGCCGAGCGCCGGGCCCGATGGGGCGCCGACGCGGTGGCACCGGGCTTCATCCGCTTCTCGGTGGGCGTCGAGGACCCGGACGACATCGTGGCCGACGTACTGCGGGCGCTGGACGAAGCGATGTCCTGACCGGGGCTCGACGCGGGACCGGGTTCCTCGCGGCTCGACGCGGACCGGGGTCTGACCGGGGCTCGACGCGGGTCCGGTGGATGCGCCGGATCCGCCGGGTGGCGGCGAATGCTCCGATTCGGCCGCGTGAGCACGTTTGCCCCCGGCGCCGGCGCGGCAGACCTCTGGCATGCATTCGGACACACTCCCCGACCACCCCGACACCGCTGCCCGCCCGGTGGTCAAGCGCACCGCCCGCGCCATCCTGATCGACGGTGACCGGCTCGTCCTGATCAAGCGCACCAAGCCCGGCATCGCCCCGTACTGGCTCACCCCCGGTGGCGGAGTCGAGGAGGAGGACGCCGGCATCCTCGCCGCGCTGCACCGCGAGATCGACGAGGAGCTGGGCGGCAAGGTCGTCGACCCGGTGCCGGCTTTCGTCGACACCACCGAGCACCTCGCCGACGACGGCTCGCACGGGGTGAAGGTGCAGTTCTTCTTCGTGTGCCGGCTGGAGTCGATGGACCTGGCACGGCGGCACGGTCCGGAGATCGAGCAGCCGTGCGGCGAGTACGAGGTGGTGCGGGTGCCCTTCAGCCGGCTGGGCCTGGCCTCGGTGGACATCGTCCCGCTGACCCTGCGGCACTATCTGGACGCGAACATCGAGGGAGTGCTCGGGCTGCTCGGGCCCGATCTGCGCTGAGGCCGGGCCTGGTCCCCGGCTGCGCGGGCGGCCTTGCCCGGGAACGAGCAGCGCTGCCCGCGGGACGGGCTCAGTACTCGACGGTCACCAGCGGTCCGTGGCCGAGGTCGTGCCGTATCCGGTGCGCCGGCATGCCGATCCTGACCAGCGTGTCCACACTGCTGCGGACCATTCCGGGCGGCCCGGACAGATAGGCGTCGTACTCCTCCCACGGCCCGTGCCGGCGGACGGCGTCGGGCAGCGGACCGGTCAGCGCGTCCGGCGGGGTGTCGCAGATCACCGTGCGCACCGAGAGCCAGTTGTGCTCGCGCTCCATGGCCAGCATGGTGTCCAGGTCGTAGAGGTCGTAGCGGTGCCGGGCGCCGTAGAACACCTCGACATCACGAGTGCCACCGTGCCGGACCACGTCCTCGACGAGTGCCTTGATCGGCGCTATGCCGGTGCCGCCGCCGAGGCAGAGCAGGCCGGCGTCGGTGGTGTGGTCGACCGTCATCGAGCCGGCCGGCGGCCCGAGCCGGATCACATCGCCCGGGACGGCTCGGTGGACCAGTGAGGTGCTCACCCAGCCGGCCGGGATCGCCCGGATGTGGAAGCTGAGCAGCCCGTCGTCGCGTGGCGCCGCGGCAAAGGAGTAGTGCCGCCAGACCCGGGGCCACCACGGGGTCTCGACGGAGGTGTACTGCCCGGCGACGAAGGGATACGGCTGGTCGGGCCGCAGGGTGATCACCGCCACGTCCGAGGTGCGGCGTTCGTGGCCGACCACTTCGGCGTGCCACCAGGCCGGGGCGGTCCGCTCGTCGGCCGCCGCCGCGTCGATCATGATCTGCGAGATCGCGGTGTACGTTCGCACCCAGGCCGCCTCGGTCTGCGGGGCCCAGACCGGTGCCGCGTAACGGGCGAGCGCACCGAGCAGCGCCTCGCCCACCGCCGGATAGTGTTCCGGCCGGGTGCCGTATTTGCGGTGGCCCCGGCCCAGGCCGGACAAGTAGTCGGTGAGCGCGGCGGTGTCGTCCATGTGCTCGGCGGCGGTCAGCAGGGCCTTGAGCAGCCGGTCGCGCTGGGTGTCCATCGCCACCGGGAACATGTCGCGCAGTTCCGGGTGGCGGACGAACAGCAGCGCGTAGAAGTACGAGGTGGCCTTGTCCGCGTTCGGTGCGATCTCCTGCAGGGTGCGCCGGATCAGAAAGGCGTCCGGCGACGGAGGCTTGGCGTCCATGATGGGGGGAGCGTGGCATGTCCGGTGTGCGCACCGGGCGAATTGCTGAAAGGACCCTTTTCGGGCCGGGCAGGTCGCGTAGCCTCCGATGTGACTGCGCGATGTTTCACGTGGAACACACAGCGTGACGGGTGCCCGTCGGACCGCATCGGTCGCGGCCGGACTGCTGGGCGCCGCCGCGGTCCCAGTGCGATCCTGCCGCACCCCTCGGCCGGTACGGACAGCGACGCCGCGGTCAGCGGTCCGACCAGCCCGGAAAGCCGCCCGGCACCGGCGCTGACGGATCATAGGGCGCACGCGTGAACACGAAGGAGCCGAGGTCGAGATGGCTGAGGGTGCCGTCCGGCCGACGTACCGCCCGCAGGGTCTCACCTGCGAAATAGCCCTCCCGGCCGGTCCAGGTGCCGTCGTGTTCCACGTGGAACCTCGATCCGCGGCCCTGGCCGGCCAACGGCGCCAGCTGCAGCTCACTGCCGGACCGCACTCGCAGCGCGAAGCCGGAGGTCCCCCAGTACCAGGGCCCGGCGAGGTCCAGGAGTGCGGGATCGACCGGGTCGGCGGGCCGCCAGGGCCGGGGGAAACCGGGCTCCGCGTCGGCGGTGATCGCCAGCAGATCGGCCGCCACCGCGCCGACGGCAGGCCCGGAGGTGCAGTTGGCCAGGGCCAGCGCGCCCACCCCGTCCTCGACACTCACCCACAGCGCGGCGAGGAATCCCGGCATCGAACCGGTGTGCCCGGCGAGCGAACGCCCGCCCCGGCGTGTCAACTGCACACCGAGGCCGTAGCCGCCGTCCGGATCGGTGGCCTCGGGCGGTGCGGCCGGGCGCCGCATCTCCTCCACGGTCGCCGGGGCGAGCACCCCTTCGTGTCCCGACGCCAGAAAGGCCGCCCACCGCGCCAGATCCGCCGCGGTCGACCACAACTGTCCGGCTGGCGCCATCCGCCCGGTCTCCTGCACGGCCTCGGGCGTCATCACATCGGCCCACGGGTGAACGGCGAAGCCCCCGGCGGCCGGTGCCTGCGGCAGCAGCGTCGTGCGACGCATACCGAGCGGGTCGAGCACCTCGGTCCGCAGTGCTTCGCCCCAGGGCACACCGCGCAGCCGCTCCACCAGGGCGCCCAACAGGGCGAAGCCGGGGTTGGAGTAGTGGTGGCGGCTCCCGGCCGGGTGCTTGACCGGGTCGGAGCCCAGCACATCGGCGAGTTCGGGCCGCAGCTCGCCCGGTGTCCGCTCCCACCAGGGGCCGGGCGTCTCCGAGGCCAGCCCGGAGGTGTGCGCCAATAGCTGACCGACGGTCAGCGCGCCGGCTTCGGCGCCCAGCTCCGGCAGTTGCCGCCCCACCGGGTCGGTGAGCGCCAGCAGTCCCTCGTCCCGCAGCCGCATCACGAGTACGGCCACGAAGGTCTTGGTCAGTGAGCCGATCCGGTACTGGGTGTCCGTGTCCGGCGCGTGCCCCTCGATCATGCTGCGCGAGCCGCTCCAGACCAGTCGCCCGTCACGTACCACCGCCCCGACCAGTGAGGGCGTACGGCCTCGGGCCTGTCCAACCGCCACGCGGTGCAGCAGGGCCCGCCGGGTGCTCGGCAGCAACTGATCGCCGTCGTCCGGGGCTTGCGCGGGAGAGGAAGAAGAAGGGGAGGGGGCCGTGGGTCGGGGCTCAGCTGTCACGCGTCGTACACCTCTCACTGGGGCGGATGGGGCGGATGGAGCAGATGGGTCCTGATCCGGCGCGGCACGGGCCGCACCGCTCGCAACCGGCGCCAGGACCGGCGCCTGGCCGGGACGCACGGAGAGACGGACGGAACCGATCGCGATCCGCGACGACGGTACTCCGCGCGGCAGGTGGGAGACCGGTGCGGCCGGCCCGGGGCCGCGACCGGGGTGGAAGGCCGGTCGAAACGGTTGACACCCCCCGGGGGCGGGCGTAGACATCCCCTCGGCCAGAGAGCGCTCTCAAGGGCGCCCGGCGGCCACCGCTTCGCCGTACAGGCCGCGGCGCACCAGTCGCGGTAGCGGTTCCCCCCACCTCTATGAGCCGTTCCGACCTGTAGGAGCACACATGAGGGTCACCCCACTCGGGCTCTCCGCCATCCGTAAACGTTTCCGATCTCCCCAGGCGATCATGCTGCTCGCCCTGGTCCTGATCGCCTCGGCCTATCTCTCCCTCGTGCCGACTTCCTCGCACGCCGCGACGCCCGTGCTGCTCTCACAGGGCAAGCCGGCCACCGCCTCCTCCGTGCAGGACGCCTTCACCGCCGCCGCGGCGGTGGACGGCAACACCGGCACCCGGTGGTCCAGCGCCGCCTCCGACCCGCAGTGGCTGCAGGTCGACCTCGGATCGAGCCAGCCGATCAGCCAGGTGGTGCTCAACTGGGAGACCGCCTACGCCACGGCCTTCAAGATCCAGACCTCGGCCGACGGTTCCACGTGGAACGACATCTACTCCACCACCACCGGTGCCGGCGGCACCCAGACCCTGAACGTCACCGGCACCGGCCGCTACGTCCGGATGTACGGCACCCAGCGCGCCACCCAATGGGGCTACTCGCTGTGGGAGTTCCAGGTGTACGGCGGCTCCGGCGGCGGCACCACCCCGCCCGCCACCTGCGGTAACACCACCGCGGCGCTCGGCAAGCCGGCCACCGCGTCCTCCACCGAGAACGCCGGCACCCCGGCGCAGGACGCCTTTGACGGCAACGCGGGCACCCGGTGGTCCAGCGCCGCCTCCGACCCGCAGTGGGTCCAGGTCGACCTCGGATCCTCGCAGAGCATCTGCGGCGCCCAGCTGACCTGGGAGACCGCCTACGCGAAGGCGTACCAGATCCAGCTCTCCGACAATGGTTCCACGTGGAACACCGTGTACTCCACGACGACCGGCCCGGGCGGGGTGGAGAACCTCTCCTTCAGCGGCACCGGCCGCTATGTGCGGATGTACGGCACCGCGCGGGCCACCCAGTACGGCTACTCGCTGTGGGAGTTCACCGTGCTCACCCCGGGCGGCACCAGCACCACGCCACCGCCGGGCGGCGGCAACGGCGACTGCCCGTGGGTGGGTTCGACCGCCCCGGTCGCCACCCGCGTCAGCCAGGTCATGGCGCAGATGACCACCGCGCAGAAGGTCTCGATCCTGCACGGCAACAACAGCGCGACCCCGTACATCGGCAACATCACCGGCATACCGTCGCTGTGCATCCCCAACATCGGCCTGCAGGACGGCCCGGCGGGTGTCGGTGACGGCGTGGGCGGCGTCACCCAGATGCCGTCCGGCAACGCGTCGGCCGCCACCTTCGACGACGCGTTGGAGCAGCAGTACGGCGCCGCGATCGGCGCCGAGTTCGCCGGAAAGGGCGTGCAGGTCGCGCTCGGCCCGACGCTGAACATCGTGCGCGACCCGCGCTGGGGACGCTCCTTCGAGAGCTTCAGCGAGGACCCGTACCTGAACGGCCGGCTGGCCGCCGCCGACATCCGGGGCATCCAGAGCCAGGGCGTGATGGCCGAGATGAAGCACGTGGCCGTCTACAACATCGAGAATCCGGCCGGCACGGTCATCGTGGACAAGCGGACGATGCAGGAGCTGTACCTGCCGGCCTTCCAGGCGGCGATCCAGCAGGGCTCGCCGGCCGCCGCGATGTGCGCCTACAGCATCGTCAACAGCGTCCCGGCCTGCCAGAATCCGGACCTGCTGAACACCGGCCTGTACCAGCAGGCGAACTTCGGCGGCTTCGTCACCAGCGACTGGGGCGGCACCCACTCCACGGTGGAGTCGGCGAACGCGGGCCTGACGGTGGAGATGCCCAACGGGTACTTCTACGCCGACTTCCTCGCCCAGGCGGTGGCCAACGGCACCGTCACCCAGACCACGCTGAACACGATGGTGAGCCGGCTGCTCACCCAATTCTTCGCGTTCGGCCTGTTCGACAAGGCACCCAGCGGCTCGCACGACGCCACCGTCACCACCCCGGCGCACGTCCAGGTCGCCCTGCAGGGCGCCGAGGAGGGCGCGGTGCTGCTGAAGAACAACGGCATCCTGCCGCTGTCCACCTCCACCACCCACTCGATCGCGGTGATCGGCTGGGACGGCGGCGCCGGCGTGCAGTCCATCGGCGGCGGCAGTGCCACCGTGACCAGCTCCGGGACGGTCTGGCCGATCACCGGCATCCAGAACCGGGTGGCGGGCACCGGCACCACCGTGCAGTACAACGACGCCACCAACCTCAGTTCCGCGGTCACCCTGGCCCGCAGCTCCGATGTGGCGATCGTCTTCGCCAGCGACAACTACGGCAACGAGGAGCACGACACCACCACGCTCGACCTGCCCAACAACGGCGGCAGCACCACCAGCCAGAACGACATGATCGCCCAGGTGGCCGCGGCGAATCCGCACACCATCGTGGTGCTCGACAACAACTCCGCGATCAACATGCCGTGGCTCAGCCAGGTGGCGGGCGTCTTCGAGGCCTTCTACCCGGGCCAGCAGATCGGCACCGCGATGGCGGCGCTGATCTTCGGCGACGTCAACCCGTCCGGCAAGCTGCCGGTCACCTTCCCGAAGTCGCTCGCGGACGTGCCGGCCAGCACCCCCGCGCAGTGGCCGGGCACCAACGGCCAGGTCCAGTACAGCGAGGGCCTGAACGTCGGCTACAAGTGGTACGACGCGAAGAACATCACCCCGCTCTTCCCCTTCGGCTTCGGTCTGTCGTACACCAGCTTCGGCTTCAGCAATCTGCAGGTCGGCGCATTGTCCGGGGGGAATTCGACGGTCCATGTCACGGTGACGAACACCGGGTCGCGGGCCGGCACCGAGGTGGCCCAGCTCTATGTCGGCGACCCCGCGTCGACCGGGGAGCCGGTGCACCAACTGCGCGGCTACCAGCGGGTGACGCTCAACCCGGGCCAGGCGCAGACCCTGACCTTCACCGTGGCCACCCATGACCTGGCCTACTGGAACACCGGCACCAACAACTGGACGACCGCGGCGGGCACCTACCAGATCCTGGTCGGCGACTCCTCGCGGAACCTCCCGGTGACCGGCACGCTCACGGTGCCGACCACCGTCAACGCCGCCATGGCCGCGACCATCACCCCGAAGGCAGCCGCCGCCGGGCAGGCCGCGACGGCCGCACCGCTCACCGTGCCGAACCCGCACGGCATGAGCGGCCCGGTACACGCCGCGGTCGACTGGACGTTCGACCCGAACGCCAGCGGCCTCGCCTACACGGCGACCGGCCTGCCGCCGGGCATCGCCCTCAGCTCCGCCGGCCGCTTCACCGGCGCGGCCACCAAGGCCGGCACGTTCACCGTGACGGTCACCGCCAGGAATGCGGCGGGTGCCAGTGGCTCGGCCACGTTCGTCTGGACCGCCACCCCCTGACCCGCCCTTCCCATCAGGCGCCCCCGGACCTCCAACGGCCCGGGGGCGCCCCCACGTAGGCAGCGAGGTGCTCGCCGGTGAGGGTGGAGCGGGCCGCGACGAGGTCAGCGGGGGTGCCCTCGAATACGATCCGGCCACCGTCGTGGCCGGCGCCCGGGCCCAGGTCGATGATCCAGTCTGCGTGCGCCATCACCGCCTGGTGGTGCTCGATGACGACGACCGACTTGCCGGAGTCGACGAGCCGGTCGAGCAGCCCGAGCAGCTGCTCGACATCGGCGAGGTGCAGTCCGGTGGTCGGCTCGTCGAGCACGTAGACGCCGCCCTTCCCGGCCATGTGGGTGGCCAGCTTGAGCCGCTGCCGCTCGCCGCCGGACAGCGTGGTGAGCGGCTGCCCGATGCTGAGATAGCCGAGACCGACATCGGCGAGCCGTTCGAGGATGGTGTGCGCGGCCGGTGTGCGCGCCTCACCGGCGCCGAAGAACTCCCGTGCCTCGGTCACCGGCATCGCGAGCACCTCGCTGATGTCACGGCCGCCGAGGTGGTGGTCCAGCACCGACGCCTCGAACCGCTTCCCCTCGCACTCCTCGCAGGTGGTGGCCACCCCGGCCATCATCGCCAGGTCGGTGTAGACGACGCCGGCGCCGTTGCAGTTCGGGCAGGCGCCCTCGGAGTTGGCGCTGAACAGCGCCGGTTTCACCCCGTTGGCCTTCGCGAACGCCTTGCGGATCGGATCGAGCAGGCCGGTGTACGTCGCCGGGTTGCTCCGCCGCGAGCCGCGGATCGCGCCCTGGTCGATCGACACCGCCCCGGCGTCGGCGGCTCCCGCACTGCCCGCCAGCGACCCGTGCAGCAGCGAGCTCTTGCCGGAGCCGGCCACGCCGGTGACCACGGCGAGCACCCCGAGCGGGATGTCGACGTCGACATTTCGCAGGTTGTGCGTCGTCGCGCCGCGGATCTCCAGCGTGCCGGCGGGCTTGCGCACCGTCTCCTTGACGGCGGCGCGGTCGTCGAAATGGCGGCCGGTGCGGGTCCCGCTGGACCGCAGCCCGTCGACCGTGCCCTCGAAGCAGACGGTGCCGCCCGCCGTACCGGCGCCGGGGCCGAGGTCCACGACATGGTCGGCGATCACGATCGTCTCCGGCTTGTGCTCGATGACAAGCACCGTGTTGCCCTTGTCCCGCAGCCGCAGCAGCAGGCCGTTCATCCGCTGGATGTCGTGGGGGTGCAGGCCGGCGGTGGGCTCGTCGAACACGTAGGTGACGTCGGTGAGCGACGAGCCGAGGTGGCGGATCATCTTGACGCGCTGCGCCTCACCGCCCGACAGCGTGCCCGACGGCCGGTCGAGGGAGAGGTAGCCCAGCCCGATCTCCCCGAAGGAGTCGAGCGTGCGCCGCAGGGTCGTGAGCAGCGGCGCCACCGACGGCTCGTCCAGGTCGCCGACCCATCCGGCCAGGTCGCTGATCTGCATCGCACACGCGTCGGCGATGTTGATCCCGCCGATCCGCGACGACCGGGCCGCCTCGCTGAGCCGGGTGCCGCCGCACTCGGGGCAGGCGGTGAAGGTGACCGCCCGGTCCACGAACGCCCGGATGTGCGGTTGCAGCGCGTCCCTGTCCTTGGACAGGAACGACTTCTGGATCTTGGGGATCAGCCCCTCGTAGGTGAGATTGACCCCGTTGACCTTCACCTTGACCGGCTCGCGGTGGAGGAAGTCGTGCAGCTCGGTCCTGGTGTACGCGCGGATCGGCTTGTCCGGGTCGAGGAAACCCGACTCGGTGAAGATCCGCACCGTCCAGTGGCCGTCCACGGTGTAGCCGGGGATGGTGATCGCGCCTTCGGCGAGCGACTTGGAGTCGTCGTAGAGCTGGCTGAGGTCGATGTCGGAGACCTTCCCCAGTCCTTCGCAGCGCGGGCACATGCCCCCGGTGCGGGAGAAGGTCTGCCGCACGGTCTTGCCGGCTCCGCGGTCCACCGTGATCGCGCCGCTCGCCCGGACCGAGGCGACATTGAACGCGAACGCGTTGGGCGAGCCGATGTGCGGCTGCCCGAGCCGGCTGAAGAGGATGCGCAGCATGGCGTTGGCGTCGGTGGCGGTGCCGACCGTCGAGCGGGCGTCGGCCCGCAGCCGCTGCTGGTCGACGATGATCGCGGTCGTCAGCCCCTCGAGCACGTCCACCTCGGGCCGTGCCAGCGTCGGCATGAAGCCCTGCACGAAGGCGCTGTAGGTCTCGTTGATCAGCCGCTGCGACTCCGCGGCGATCGTGCCGAACACCAGCGAGCTCTTGCCCGAACCGGAAACCCCGGTGAAGACGGTCAGCCGGCGCTTCGGGATCTCGATGCCCACGTCCTTGAGGTTGTTCTCGCGGGCGCCGTGCACGCGGATCACCCCGTAGCTGTCGGCGGCGTGCGGCTGCGGCGACCGCGGGGCCTTCCTCGAGGCCGTGCTCATCGTGTCTCCATCTGTCGGGGCGGGGCGGGGCGGCCGGGCGGGGCTGCCTGGCGGGGCTGACGCCCGGGGGCGGAGGGGCTGGTCGATCAGCTCTCGGTCGCCGGGTCCTGGAGCAGTCCGAGAACATTGCCGTCGGGATCGGTGAAGGTGGCCACCAGGCGGCCACCGCCGACGTCGTGTGCGGTCTCCTTCACCACGGCACCCGCGGCGGTCACCTCGGCGAGCTTTGCCTCGATGTCCGGCACCTGCCAGTAGGCCACCGGCGAGGTCATGCCCTGCTGCGCTCCGTTCGGGACCAGCCCGACGTGCTGGCCCGGGGCGTCGAAACCGACGTAGTAGGACTCGTCGGCCACCGGCGGCACGCCGAGCAGCGCGGCGTACACCGCCTTGGCCTTCGCCAGATCGGAAACGGGATGCAGCACGGTCTTGATTCCCTGGGTGGAAGAGCCGGTCATGGTCACTCCTGAGGTCGGGTCGCCCGGCGTTGCCGGGACGGGGCCGGAAAGAGCCGGAAAGGGCCCGGAAGGGTCTCCGGGACGAGGCGGGGAAGAGGCCGGAACGGCCTCGGTGAGCAGTGTCGGCCACGCTCGTCCCCATGATTGATCAGGCTAGGCGCGGCTCCGTCACCCGCGCTTCTCGATTCCTGATCGATCCGCGCGCCTGTGCGAAACTGGTCGGGTGAGCCGGGTGAAACGGCAGGACCTCGACCATCTCGTCCGGCTGCGGCGCGCCCGCGACCGGATGGACCGCGACTACGCCGAGCCGCTCGACGTCCCGTCGCTGGCGCGGCACGCTCTGATGTCGCCCGGCCATTTCTCCCGCAGCTTCCGTGCCGCTTTCGGCGAGACCCCGTACAGCTACTTGATGACCCGCCGTATCGAGCGGGCCAAGGCGCTGCTGCGGCGCGGGGACCTCTCCGTGACCGAGGTCTGCTTCGCGGTCGGCTGTACGTCACTGGGGTCGTTCAGCTCGCGCTTCACCGAGCTGATCGGCGAGACCCCGAGCAGCTACCGGACCCGGAGCCACGACGAGGGCGCCGCCGTCCCGGCCTGCCTGGCCAAGATCTACACCCGGCCGGTCCGGAACGGACGGGCGAGCCCCGCCGCACGGCCGTAGCGTGAGCGCCATGGACATCAGGCTCTCCCAATGCTTC
Organism: Streptomyces sp. DvalAA-14; assembly: GCF_900091855.1. Lineage (GTDB taxonomy): Bacteria > Actinomycetota > Actinomycetes > Streptomycetales > Streptomycetaceae > Actinacidiphila. The sequence continues at coordinate 16,567 of NZ_FMCH01000302.1, read as the reverse complement.
ATCGCCGTCGACGACCACGACCGGGCGATCGCCTTCTACCGCGATGTGCTCGGCCTCGAGGTACGCAACGACGTCAAGTTCGAAGGGATGCGCTGGGTGACCGTCGGCGCGCCCTCGCAGCCGGGCGTGAACATCGTCCTGGAACCCCCGCTCGCCGACCCGAACGCCTCCCCCGACGACAGGCAGGCGATGGCGGAGCTGATGGCCAAGGGCCTGCTGCGCGGCGTCATCTTCGCCACCGACGATTGCGACGCCACCTTCGAGCGCATCAGCGCCGCCGGCGCCGACGTCCTCCAGGAGCCGATGGACCAGGCCTACGGCGTCCGCGACTGCGCCTTCCGCGATCCCGCCGGCAACCTGTTGCGCTTCACCCAGCCCCTCGGCGGATGAGGCCCCGATCGCATCGCGACCAAAAAAACCGCCGTTCCCTCCGCGTGGACGGCAGACTCTGGCGGTGACCTCCAACTCGCCGCGGCCTGCTCGGCGCGAACCGACTCCCGCCGACCCTGATCTCTATCCGGACCTCGCGGCCTCGGGCAGTCTGGCCGCGGCCCTGACACTGGCCGCTGCCGAGCAGGGGCTCGATCTGGATGTGGTGCTGAGCGGGGATTCCGACCCGCTGCGGACAGCCGGCGTCAGCAGCACGGCCCCCGACCGGGAAGCCTGCTGGATCTTCATCGGGTCGCAGAGCCGTCGGTTCATCATCAGTGGCTGGGGTCAGGGCGTTGAACTGCTCTCGGGCTCGACCGCCGATCTGAGAGAGCTGGCCCGAGCCGCAGCGGGTTGGCGCAACGGGGCCGAGCTCCGCGAGATCCAGAAGGCTGCTCTCTTCATCCAGGTGAGTGAGCTCGCCCAAGCACATGAACGCGGTCCGGCCGAGGCAGTCACGGTCCGGTGGCGGCTTCTCCTGGACCATCTGCGCGAGGACGCCGATGGGTTGGCCCTGGCCGGCCGGACACTGGCGCTCGTCGAGACGGCGTCGGCGGAGCCGAAGCTGCGGCAGCTGTACCCGGTCACCAGCCACTGGTCGCTTCACTTCACGACCTGTACAGGGTTCCCCTACTCATGGGACGTGCCGTTCGTCGATCCGCTGAGCGATGGCCGCTATCGGGTTTGCGGTCCCGCCCGGGGGACGGTGATCGGCGAGGCCGACACCGCAGAACAGGCGGTCGCCATGGTGGTAGGCGCTCTGCCGGCCGACTGCGGTCCTGCTGTCGCCGGAACCGCCAACGACCTGCGCGACCGGCGAATCGGCTGAACAGGTACTGCCTCAGGGGGCGGTTGAAGGGGCTCGGAGGGCCGGGGAGGTCAGTTCCAGGTCGCGGTTGTCCCGGCCGTCGAGCATGTGGTCGAGCCAGCGTTCGTACCACGCCAGGAAGTCAGCGGCCGACGAGACATGGGGGCCCCAGAAGCCGTCGGAATTTCCGGTGACGACGCGGCCGGCCAGCGGACCGGTGACGCCGACAAGCACCAGGTCGGTGCATCCGGCCTCGATGATGTGCAGGAACAGGTCACCTCGGTGAGGCGGCCGACGACCCGCGAAGCTGAACCCCCGAGGAGACCCGGCCTCTTCCTGGGGGTCCATCGTGAACAGTTCGCATGACCGCAACGGCAGAAGGCCGTAGAACGGGGACGCACCGCTACCGCCGACGGTGATCAGGAAGCTGCGATAGGGGCCCGGTAGTTCGATTCCATGGTCCGCCTCGAAAGCAGCCACCTTGGACTCCGGCAGCGGCGGATCGAGGCGAAACCGGTGCTTCTCCTCGCCGAAGGAACGGCTTCGCAGGGCGGCATAGGGCGCCTCGGCCAGCTTGCGTCGGATGCGGAGGATCCGGGAGTCCATGCGCACTCTTCTCTCAGTCCTGCCGCAAACTACCCGCTGTCCGGCCAGGGTGTCACGAGCCTGATCGGCTGCTCCAAGCGCCGCTGTAGGTTCCCGACTTCGGTGTCACTCGCCAGCGCTGCAGCCTGGGACTTCGCGCATTCCGCGCATCGTGTCCCTCTGACCGTTCCGCGTTCGCGTGTCCCTTTCCCAGCGAGCTTGGAGCCGAGCAGTCCCCGGCCTGCACATAGGTTCCGCGTCATGGCGAGACAGACGACAAGCGCAGTCGCGTCTCTTACACCACCCCAGAGGGGGGATCCCCTGGTAGATGGCGAAGCGTCATCGCTACAGTCGGCCTGTGTGCAGATACGCCTTCGCCCACTACAAGCTGCACTACGCCTGCGTCTCGTGCCGAGTCAGCTTCAAGCGACATCCTCACGATGGTGGACACTCGTGCCCGCGCTGCTCAGGCCCATTGTTGTGCGCCGGCCACGACTTCGCGCCACCCCGCCGCAGTAATCGGAAGGCATGGTCGGTCGTCTCGGCAGTCCTCAACGCCGGGCTGCGCTACGACGGCTTCGAACCGTGCGGTTGCGGACGGGATCCGAAATTCCGCCCCCGGACCCGCGCCCAGCTCCGCGCCCGCCGCATCGTCGCTGCCCGGACCGGTACCCCGCTTGTGGAGTTGCTCGGCCGGGCGGACCCCCTGGAAACCCGCTGAGCCAGGCGGTGCTGGGCGTTCCAGCTCCCGAACGCGGGAGCTTCGGGCACCTCAGTCAGTATCGGTTGAAGCCAGCACGAGCAGTCTTCGGCGGTCTGGAGTGAGAGCGGCGACACCGACATCCCAGGCCACCTGCTCGAACCACTTCGTATTGGCCTCGAAGCCGTACCAGGTGCAGTCCGCTGCCCGGGCTTCCACCTCGTCGAAGGGAGCGCCTTCCGGGCATCCAGCCAGAGCGGCGAAGGAATGCCAGGCCGCCAAGCGGCCGTATGCGCCTCGGCAACCGGAGTTGTACGCCCCACCCGTGGATGCTGCCGCGAAGAGCACTCGCCATACGTCAGCCGCTGAACGGACCGCGACGGACAGGGGCGCCTTCTTTCCCACACCTCGCAGACAATCCAGGCCCAGAGTCAAGAGCGCGGTCGGGACCAAGGCGGAGTCCAAAGGTGCGGCGAGGTCGAAAGCCTTCCCCTCGATGCGCCCGTTGGACTCTTCGGCCCAGTTCGCCACGGCTGCGGCCATGGCAGTGGCGACCGCATCTGTCGTCGCATCCACCCACGATGGGACGTCCGCGTGGGCAGTCACCGCCAGTTTGTTGCTCTCGGACGGTCCGTACGGCATCGAGTGACTGCTGCCACGGGTGCTGTAGCTCGGCAGATCGACAGATCCTTCGACATCGGACAGTGTCATGGGCAGCCAACGCAGCGGGTGATGACTCCAATGCGGCGACCTCGCCCAGCCCGCGATCGCCGGGATTTCCTCAACGACCACGCCCCTGAGAACCAGCTCGTGGACCAGGCACGCTCGAAGCTCCTCCGAAGCACGGCCGGTGAACGCCACACTCAAGTCCGTCGCCTCGTGACCAGAAGCCAGCAACGAGGCCGCGTAACGGTCCAGTTCCCTGCCGGCGTCCGCAGCTGATGAGACCAACCGCACTGCCTGGGTGGCGTTCTCAGGACCGCTTGTGGTGGCCAGTAGCCGAAGCACGTGGTCGAAGACACTTCTGTACTGCCACATCTGCTCCCTGGACCCGTACGTCTTGGCGAGAGCGATACCGAGGTCAGCGGCGGAGACAGCGTCCCCTTGCGCGACCCAGCCGTCGGCCACAGCCCACACGCCAGTGACGTTTTTGAGATCCGGCAGCTCCGTCACGATCTTCTGTATCTGATCAACCACGGCCCTGAGCCTAAGCATCCGATGGCCCTGCCTCACTTCATTAAGCCGGACAGGGTAACTGCCGGGCCTCGGGGTCAGCGGGCTGCAATCTCCCGTCGAGCGGCACCCCAGGCCTGCTCAAATTCTTGCGAGGTCAGCTGCTCGGCTTCGTAACCCTGCCACTGCGACACTGGGAGTTCCGCAGTTAGTCCGAACTTCCTCTCATACTCACCCAAGCCGCCTGCCTGCTGAGCGCGCCGCCACTCGTCCAAGGAGGCAGCTGCAATCGGGGTCAGCTCAGAACCTTGGAGCTCGATCTGTCGGGTCACCCAGCCGTTGGCGTCGACCTCGAAGTAGAACCAGATGGCTTCCTCGTCCCAGTAGCAGCGCATCCACGTCGTCACTGGTCCACCTGCCTCTGTGACAGGGCAATGCGGCGCCGCGGGACATCGACATCAATGATCTTCACCGTGAGCACGTCGCCGACCTCGATGGCATCGTCCGGACCTTGATCCAGCTCGCTGGTGCGCACGAGGCCCTGAAAGCCGTCCTCTCGATCTTCGATGCGCACGAAGACGCCGAACGGGAGGATCTTGGTGACTGGTCCGGTGACCACCTGTCCGAGTCGTTGCGCGGCCTGCGGCCACGGGTCATCCTGCGCTGCTCGCAGCGACAGCGGCACACGTTCCCGGACCATGTCGACGTCGAGGACTTCGGCGGTGATCTGCTGGCCGACGCTGACAATGTCGGACGGGTGGTTGAAGGGACGCCAGGACAGCTCCGGAATGTTGATCATCGCGGTGAAGCCGCCAATGTCCACGAAGGTGACACCGAAGCTGGCGATGGATGTCACGGTGCCGGTGACGACCTGGCCGCGCCGCAGGGTCTTCAGGAACGCCCAGTCCCGGTCGCTGGGCGTCGGTTCGGTCTGCCAGCGAGCGCGCAGAACACCGTCGCTGTCCGGCAGCACAGCGGTGAACAGCGGGAGATCCTCACCGGCAGACATGGATACGACACCGGCAGCACGCGCGCCGGCGAGTTGGGAGGTCACTGCCTCGAACTGGGTCTCGTCCACGACCGTGCTCGTGATCTGACCGTCCTCGTCCTCCCAGACGACCTCCACCAAGTCCTTGTCGGTCAGAGCGGCCACGGCCGTGGCGACGTCGGTGAGCAGGTCCGGCCAGACCGCCAACCGCGAGCGTGGGACCAGCCGGGAGCGCACGGTCTCGATGCTGTCGCGGGTCAGGCGGTGCCACCGGGAGGCGTTGCCGGCGAAAACCTCCTCCAGGAACACGGCACGGTGGGCGCTGACGGTCCAGTGCAGGCGGGCCCAGAAGTCAGCGTCGGCCGGACGCTGCACGTAGGCAGGATCGTCGGGGGCGAAGTCGTAGGGCGATGCGTCCAGGCGTTCCGGGAATAGGCCGAGCGCGCGGGCACGGGTCAGCGCGGCTTCGCAGGGCCGACTGCTGCCGAGGTAGAGGTACTGGTCCCAGCCGACGTGCACCGTGAACTCTCCCTCTGCCTCCAAGCGGCACCAGGCGCCGTTGTCGCGGAGCATGGCCCGTACGAGTTCCAGGCCGAGGGCGATCGGCACCAGTGCACCGTCGTGGAACCCGGCGAGGCCGGCGGGAAAGTGGTCGGCCAGGCCGTAGCCGTCGACCGGTGGCTCCAGACCGAAGTGAGCGAAGCCGCCGAGCTGCGGCTCGCGGACAGCCAACTGGTCGATGCCGGTGTCCTCGGCGAAGGCGGCGACGGCCTGAAGATAGGCGGCTTCGATCGGCCCGTGGTCGCTGGTCGCGGGCTCAGTGCCGGTGTAGCGCCCGTACTGGTCGCGGCCCGCCGGGTTGTACTTCGTCACCTGGTAGACGTAAGGCAGCACGTCACTGCCCGCCGGAGATCGACGACGCGGATGTGTTCTGGTGGCGTTCGAAGTCGCGGTAGACGGTGGCACGGCTGGAGAAGAAAAACTCGGCGGGGTCGGCGATGGTCACCTCGACATGATCGCCCAGTTGCTCGTGAGTCAGCTCGGACTTCCGGTATCCGGGCGCAGGGCTTCGCGGTGGCTGGCGCCTCCGCGAGGGCGGAGTGGAATGTCGAGATCGTGGGCCCACCGGTTCATGGTGGCGGTGCTTACTCTCATCTCACGTGCGAGTTCGGGAAGCGGCCGTCGGCAGATGACGTACTGCTCGAAGAGCCACTCGCGGTCGACAGGGTGGTGGCCGCGGCGTCCTTGCTGCAGTGGGATTCCGTACTCCAGGGCGAGACGGGTGATGGTTTGCCGCGAGACGCCCAGGTCGTCAGCGATGGCCTTCGCGGACTGACGCTCGTCGAGGTATCGGCGCCGCAGTTCCTCTTCGGTGAGGATCCGACGGATGGCGTGGCTGACTCGTCCCAGGGCGCGGGCCTGCGACGGCGTGAGCGGTTGGGCTGGCGCAGGATGCTCTTCCAGCGCAAGGCGCACGGCCTCGATGCTGAGGCCCAGCGTCGCAGCTGCGGCGCGAGTCGGGCTGCGGCGTCCTCGGACGAGGTCGTGTAGGCGTTGGATGTCGATGCCGTCGGCGTCGCGCCCAGGTAGGTCGAGGTCGTCGAGCAGGTTGGTCGGCGGGTGCCAGGTCAGGGGTTCTCGCCGTATGCCATGGCGGTGGAGGAAGGCACGGGCGGCCTCGCGCAAGGCCTCCCGGATCCGCGGGGTCCACACTTCCGTGAAGCGCTCGGCTTCCGCGCGGAACACGTTGTGGTCGGCAGTGGGAAACTCGGGCGCATGCTCGATTGGGGTGCCGCTGATCTGGGTGAACACAATGCATCGGGCGATGCGGAGTCGTCGTCCGGTGCCTGGATGCTGGCCGGCGTCCCGGCAGATCTGCGCCCATGTCTCAGCGAACAGCAGGTCGGTGTAGTCCAGGCTGCGGCGGCGCTCGTAGTTGATGGGGGAAGGACGGGCGTCCAGGTGGTCGGCGAGGCGGGTCAGGGCTGAGGCGGTGGTCTCCCAGCGCGGGGTCTGCTCCAGCATCTGGAGCATGCGCGACAGGGCCAGGGCATCGGTGGTCTGGCCGAGCATTGCCACGGCTTCGTCGAACGAGATTCTGCTGCCGACAAGCAGCGTGGCGGCGGCCAGCGCGGGGGCCAGTACCCGCGGATAGGCTCCGCGGCTGGGGCTGAGGCGCACGGCCCATTGTGGCCACATGGCTGCGGGGAGCCGGCTTGCGCGGCGGCGGAGGCGCTGCCGTTGCCTGGCGGCGGACGGGGGCGCCGGGTCCGCGGAGGTCCGGTAGCGCAGTTGGTCGCTGGGGCGCATCGAAGCTGCGAGGGCTGCCAATTGCACCTTCCGCAGGACCGGGCCAGTGCCACGGCCCCAGGTGCCGACAGTGGTGGCAGTGCACTTCTCGAAACCGTCTCTGACCGTGCTGGTCAGTGGTCGCAGGGTCCGTGCGGCGGTGGCGAGGTCTTCCTCTCCCAGCACCCGCAGGGCAGCGATGACGCCGACCGCTGTCATCGCTGCTGTCGGCGGTGCCATGAAGCCGGCTCGCTCCGGTTCCTGCCGCTTGGGCCGCGCGCCAGGCTCCGGGTGGAGGTGAGCGTCAAGGACGTCGCCCGGGACCAGGGTGGCCAGGCCAGCGGCGTCCATTGAGGTCAGCATCCGGCCCGCGACCGCGCGCACCTCGGAGAGTGCCACAGCACATGCCTGAGGAAGATGGGCGTACTGACCGAAGTCGGCTGTACCTGCCTCGATCGTTTGGGAGAGCAGGCTTTGGGCTTTGAGCGCGGGGTGCTCCTTGGGCAGGCGGAGGTTCTCAGCTCGGGCCAGATCCTGACCGCATCCGGGCGCTACTGGGTGCAGCTCTCGCGAGGGCCGGAATCCGCACACTCCCGGCAGCGGGACGCTGTGGCGGGAGAACGGGTAGCGCCGGGGAAGGCGCCCGCAGGCTGGGCAGGCGTCCGCGAGTAGGAGGCGGTGGCGCACGCAGGCGAACGACCAGCCCAGGCGCCAGTTCAGCTGCCACCGTCCGCAGCTTTCGGCCAGACAGTCGGGGCAGTAGCGCGACCCGGCACCGCGGCCCCATAAACGATGCCGGTTGACCTTGCGCTTCTCGTGGTCGATCAGCACCGCTCGCCCGCCGAAGCGGGCCAGCGTCAGTGCGTGGATCACCTCGCGGTTCACGCCCGTGGCGTGGGCTATGCCGGAGGCTTCTTCGTCGCTCAGCGCGACGGTCCAGTTGACAGCGTTGCTGCGGCCACTGTCTTTGGGCTGGTTGACGAGTCCAAGGTGGGACAGGAGGCTGCCGTAGCGGGTATGCAGCCGACGGGCGAGCGCCTCAAGCCAGGAGTCCAGCGACTCACCCGGTAGCGGTGCCATCCGGATCGGCAGTGTCCGAACGGCCTCCACGCTGCCTCCTGGTCCGCTTGGGCTTGCTGGTCTTCTTGCCGGACGCGAGCATCTCCTCCCAGCGGGCACGCTGCTCATCGGCGGCCTGGTCGAGCTTGACCTGGGTCATCAGGTCGAGGGTGAAACGTTCTTCGCCGGTGCGAACGGCCCGAAGACACGCGCGTTTGATCAGCGTCATCAGGGAGCCGATGTGCCCGCTGCAGCGGGCGTAGAGGTGGTCGGACAGATCGTCGGCAAGCATGCCCGGGTACTTGCGGGCCAGCACGAGACGTTGTTCCAGGGTGAGCAGGAAGTTCCTCCACTGCCGGCGCGAAGCTTCGTTCTCGATCGTGAACGGAGCCAGTCGGAGCGGGGTGATCCTGCGCCCGAGCTGGGGGTCCTCGTACAGGCCCTTCTCTCGAAGGTTGTACCCGATGAAAAGGATCATCACGGGGAACTCGTTGGCGATGGTCTTGAACTGGTTGGCGAGCTCGGCCCCGTTCTTGGAACGGAACTTGAGGAAGTGCAGGTCGTCGACGAGCAGCAGCCTCGATTCACAGGCAACGGCGCAGTCGAGGGCCTGGGCCAGGAACGAGTTCGCGGTGCCGCTGCTTCGGCCGGCGTGGGCGAAGTACTCCAGCATCGCCCAGTTGAAGTCCTTGACCTTGGTGTCGCCCATCATGCCCACCCTGATCACTGGCCAGCGCTCGTGACCACCGGCGGTGAACCTCCCCTGCTGGCGGATCATGTCGTTGTGCACACGCTTGGCGAACGAGAGGCCGACGGTGGTCTTGCCCAACCCGGGAAAAGCGTCGACAGCGGCCATGCCCTTGGCTTCCCAGTACGGCTGGTCCAGCCCTGCTTCAAGGATGTCCGCCAAGTCCCCGACGAGAGCGTCGGCCTGAGCAGTCTTGATCGGGCGCAGATTGGCCAGGTAAGCACGGCGGGCGAGGTTGTGTTCGTCCTTGGCCTCTGATGACAGGGCCTGCAGCGCTGCCATGGTCATATCGGGCGGGCGCTGGGGGTCCAGAGCCTCAGCAAATGCCGCAAAGCCCTCTTTCCTGGTCAAGGTCAGGTCGTCGAGAGGCAGGGACTTCCAGTCCGGGTCCTCCGTGCTCCCGGCTCCGGGCGTGGTCACAGGTCCTCCAGGGCTTCGGCATAGAACTCCTCGTCGTCGCCTGGCACCGGTTCTTCGTCGGCGAAGTCCTCGGTGTCGGCCACGTCGTCATCGCCCTCAAACTCCTCTCCGGGCAGCTCAGCCCGGTGCGGGGCCGGCTGGTGCGGCTGGAGGTTGAAGGCTGGCTGCTCGCGCATCGCCCGCAGGGCGATGCGTCGTTCCGCCAGCGTCGTGCCGAACCCGATCTGCCAACGTTCCAGCAACTCAACCACTGCCAGGCGGTCGTCGGGATACGGATGCTTCTGGGCGGCCAGACTGCGGGCGAACTCCAGGGCGTCTTCGCTGAGCGGGAAGTCACGGGCTGCCGCGTGCTCCCAGACGAGTTCGTGTGGCTCCCCGTCCAAGTCGCGGAAGTACACGTGGTCGATGTCGTCGGGGTTGACCTGGATGGGCCAGCGACCGCCCAGATAGGGGCTCGGCCGGCCGTCGTGGTAGAGACCGCTGCCGTTGTAGCGCCTCTTGCCGATCTCCACGCCGTAGGGCTGGATGGTGCGCCACACTGTCGGCAGGAACTCCAGCGCCAGGTGCTTGTCGCGTGGGACCTCGATGTATCCCACGCGAGCCATACCGTGCTCGAACATCTGCACAGGGGACATCCGCAACTTCGGGACCCCCGGATCGACCAGGCTGGAGTGCGGCGTGCGATGGTAGGTCGCCGCGATCCACACCACGATCCGCTCAAGCAGCTCGTCGAGGTAGTAGTACGCCTGCCGCTCCACCGCCTCCCCGCGCGAGAAGACGTCCGGTCCCTTGTAGCCGGGCAAGGCGTGCAGCAGGCCCTGTCGCAGGGTCTTGAAGAACCTTTCGACAGGCCCCTTGTCCCTGCCCGTACGTAGCCGCGCAGGCTGGATCGATATGCCCATACGATCACACACGCTGCGAAGGTGCTCAGAGACGTAGATCTTCCCGTGGTCGACGACCACCGTCTCCGGCACCAGCGCAGGAGTCGCGGACTTTGTCATCGGCCCGTCGATCGCGGCCCGGTCCAGCAGGACGGACCGCGGGATGCCGTGCTCAGGCCACACGGCCTGCGGCGGCCAGTGCGCCGCAGGTTTGAGCGGGCGGTAGGCCTGGAAGAGGACACCCGCCGCGTCCACGGACTTGGTGGAGACCGGCGTAAGGCGGACCCCCACGATGCAGCGGGTGTACCAGTCCATCGCCACGGTCAACTCGCTGTTGACCCACCGCAATGTCAGTGGGTCAAGCGCGAAGACATCCAGCCGGGTGGTGTCCATGAGCACGTACTCGCCCGGTCGGGTCGGCCGCAACCGACCGAAGACCGTACGCGGCCGCTCAGCGATGTCCCGGTTGCGCTTGGTGCTCAGACGAAATGTCGGATGCTGCCGCTCCAGCTCCTCCAGCGCTTCATAAGCCTTGGTCTGCGCCGGGACGGCTACCACGCCTTCACCGAACCGCGCCGCGAGGAGCGCCTGTACGCGTTCGATCACGGTTTTTCGCATCGGCTTGGACTGGTCAGTGTGCTCGATCATCACTTCGAGCGCTGTCTCCACCCAGCGCGGGTCACAGCGGTCGAGCACCGAAGTGCCGCGAGCGCGCGGCGCCAGCCCCGCCTCCCCGTGCGCCTCGACAGCGGCCACCCAGCGCTTGACCGTACGCAAGGAGACGCCGAGCTCATCCGCCTTCGCCTGGTAGCGGACCACTTTCGGCAGACTCGGATCGTATTGGGGTCTCGGCTCCCCCTTCCCGGCCAGCTCAGCGCTACCCGACCTGTACCCGCTGCACGCCTCTCGCACGTGACCCGCACGATCCGCCAAGCGTCCCCGCTCGGCAGGCTTGAGCCGCGAAAGGAGAACCGAGGCGATGTCCTCCAGGTCACTCGATGAGGCACCCGGGTTCTCCGACACGACGGTCGCCCGATCCGAGAACAGCAGTTCCTTCACCGCGACCCGTCGCAGACCACCCCGTCGGTCCTTCAGTACCACCTCGTTGCCCGCGACGGTCGGCGCGAACTCGACGACCTCAACCGCCTCGCCGTCGTACACCAGACGCGACCCGACCTGGAGCCGCACCGTCCCGCGATTCACGGCCGCCTCCGCAGCAGACTGGCAGAGGTCAGGGGCTTGTCCAGATCCGTCATAAGTCGCCCGACCCACATCAAGCGCAGAACCGCCGAACGCACCAGCGACTCATCGAGCTCTGGCACCGACCCGCACGCGTCCGCGAACGTCACCCCGTCCGTCACCGCGACCTCGACCCTGTCCACGATCTCCGAAGCGAACAACCACGCCCTACGATGCCTCGCCAAAATGCGGATGTTCGCCAGCCGCACGGAGTCGGGCTCGCTCCGCACGACGTATGCCCAGCCCCGCGACTCGATGACCTGCCGGCTCCAGGCGAAGGTGAACGCCACTTCCGGCCGCGACAATCGCTTCGCTGGCTTCACGTCCACCACCAAGGGACCCGAGGTGGTCATCAACAGGAAGTCGGGAATGTGCTTGCGCTCGGTACCGTCGATCCGAGCGGTCATCAGGAACGGCTGGGCGATGATTCTGGAAACCGACCAGTCGAAGTCCGCCTCCAGCAGCCAGGCCAGTTCCAGCAAGGACTCGTAGATCACCAGTGCGCCCTCGGTGGCCGACCAGAACGACCCCGAGAAATGCTTCTGCCCCTTGTACCAACGCAGGGTCCGCCACGGCCCCGCCGCCAGTAGATCTTCGAGATCCACCGCGTCGAATGGGCACTCCACCGCGATGTCCCCACCCAGTCCCCTGACGTGGATGTCCGCAGAGGTTACGGCTATGGAGTCCGGCATGAGCGGTCCCACCCCCAACGCGGCTACGCCCTTGGTGCATTCACCATGGCGAGCACGCCCACCCGCTGTCTTGGCAGTCACCGCCCTTCACTCGATCGAGCGAACGCACTGATCTGCCGTTCCGTGAAATCTGTCCCAAGGGCCAATCAGGGGACACGGCGACGCGGAAAGGGTCACTCGGACGCGGAACCTACAGCCGCCGGTCAGGTCTGTGCCATGTCCACGAAGCGGCTGTAGTGGCCCTGGAAGGCCACGGTGATGGTGGCGGTGGGGCCGTTGCGGTGTTTGGCGACGATGAGGTCGGCCTCGCCGGCGCGGGGGGACTCCTTTTCGTAGGCGTCCTCGCGGTGCAGCAGGATCACCATGTCGGCGTCCTGCTCGATGGAGCCGGATTCGCGCAGGTCGGAGACCATCGGCTTCTTGTCGGTGCGCTGTTCGGGACCGCGGTTGAGCTGGGACAGGGCGATGACCGGGACTTCGAGCTCCTTCGCGAGGAGCTTGAGGTTGCGGGACATGTCCGAGACTTCCTGCTGGCGGCTCTCGGCCCGGCGGGAGCCGCCGGACTGCATCAGCTGGAGGTAGTCGATGACCACCAGGCGCAGGTCGTTGCGCTGCTTGAGGCGGCGGCACTTGGCGCGGATCTCCATCATCGACAGGTTCGGCGAGTCGTCGATGTAGAGCGGGGCCTCGGTGACGTCGGACATGCGGCGGGCGACCTTCGTCCAGTCGTCGTCGGTCATGGTGCCGGAGCGCATGTGGTGCAGGGCGACCCGGGCCTCGGCGGACAGCAGGCGCATGGCGATCTCGTTGCGGCCCATCTCCAGGGAGAAGATGACGCTGGGCATCTTGTTCGCGATCGAGCAGGTGCGGGCGAAGTCCAGCGCCAGCGTCGACTTGCCCATCGCGGGGCGGGCCGCGATGACGATCATCTGACCGGGATGCAGCCCGTTGGTGAGCGAGTCCAGGTCGGTGAAGCCGGTGGGGACACCGGACATCTGACCGCTGCGGGAGCCGATCGCCTCGATCTCGTCGAGCGCGCCCTCCATGATGTCGCCGAGCGGCAGGTAGTCCTCGGAGGTGCGCTGCTCGGTGACCGCGTAGATCTCGGCCTGGGCGTTGTTGACGATCTCGTCGACGTCGCCGTCGGCGGCGTATCCCATCTGGGTGATGCGGGTGCCGGCTTCGACCAGGCGGCGCAGGACAGCCCGCTCGTGGACGATCTCGGCGTAGTACTCGGCGTTGGCGGCGGTGGGCACCGCGTTGACGAGGGTGTGCAGATAGGGGGTGCCGCCGACGCGGGCGATCTCGCCGCGCTTGGTGAGTTCGGCGGCGGTGGTGATGGGGTCGGCGGGCTCGCCCTTGGCGTAGAGGTCGAGGATCGCGTTGTAGATGGTCTCGTGCGCGGGCCGGTAGAAGTCGGCGCCCTTGATGACCTCCACCACGTCGGCGATGGCGTCCTTGGAGAGCAGCATGCCGCCCAGCACGGACTGTTCGGCGTCCAGGTCCTGCGGGGGCACCCGCTCGAAGCCGCCGCCGCCCTCGGAGTAGCGGCCGGAGCCCTGGCCGTCGTCGTGGGCGTTCTTCTTGCGGAAGGGACTGACGGCGGGGGGCTCTTCGGGCGACAGGCCGACCCAGCGGTCGTCGGCGGGCTCGGGTTGGCTCATTACCGTCACCTCCCTCCCGTCCGACCGGTCCTCCCGGACCGGCGCGTGCGTGCCACTCTTTCACGGCACGGCTGCGACAAACGCGCCACCCGGCTTCCGTTCGCGGGCGCGTCGGGGGTGTCGGGAAGGCTCCACCGTAGGGCCAGTGGGCACCCGGACCAACCTCGTTATCCACAGGGGGTGTGGACGACGACCCCATACCTGTGGAGAAGTGCCCCCAACCTGTGTACAGCCCTTGGGACAGCGCTGTGGACAAGCTGACAATCAGCCAGCGACACCCGCTCTGAGCTGGTCTTTCTTCGTCCATACCCTGTGCAGGAGAAAAACTTTTTCCCCCGGTCCAAGATCGCCACAAACGACGCGGAGGAGATCACTCTACGCAGTCATGCGTAATGACCAGACATCATCTTCACCTCTTACTTGTGGACGATTAGGCTGTGCCTGTGAATGCGGTCGTCGAACCCCCCGAGCAGCACGACCCGGCCCGGCCTGCCGGATCCGTCCGGCGTCGCCATGACCGGGAGATCATCGCCCTCGCCCTGCCGGCGTTCGGCGCCCTCGTCGCCGAGCCGCTGTTCGTCATGGTGGACAGTGCGGTTGTCGGCCATCTCGGCACCGCGCAACTCGCCGGTCTCGCGGTGGCCGCCGCCCTGCTCACCACCGCCGTCAACATCTTCGTCTTCCTCGCCTACGCCACCACCGCCGCGGTGGCCCGCCGGGTGGGAGCCGGCGATCTGCCCGCGGCCCTGAAACAAGGCGTGGACGGCATCTGGCTCGCGCTGCTGCTCGGCGCCGCGGTGATCGCCGCCGTGCTGCCGGCCGCGCCCGCCCTGGTCGACTTCTTCGGCGCGTCCGGCACCGCGGCCCCCTACGCCACCACCTATCTGCGGATCAGCTCGCTCGGCATCCCCGCGATGCTGGTCGCGCTCGCCGCCACCGGCGTACTGCGGGGGCTGCAGGACACCCGGACACCGCTCTACGTGGCCGTCGGCGGCTTCACCGCCAACGCCGCCCTCAACGCCGGTCTCGTCTACGGCACCGGTCTCGGGATCGCCGGCTCCGCCTGGGGCACGGTCATCGCGCAGAACGGCATGGCCGCCGTCTACCTCTGGGTGGTGGTCCGCGGAGTCCGCCGTCTGACCGGGCCGACCGCACGCGGAACGGCCGGCACCGGCTGGTGGGACGTCCTGCGCCCGGACGCCGCCGGGATCCGGGCCTGCGCCCGTGCGGGTGTCCCGCTGCTGGTGCGTACGGTCAGCCTGCGCGCGGTGCTGCTGATCGCCACCGCGGTCGCCGCCCGGCTCGGCGACACCGTGATCGCCGCCCATCAGATCACCCTCACCGTCTGGTCACTGCTGGCCTTCGCACTGGACGCCATCGCGATTGCCGGACAGGCCATCATCGGCCGCTGTCTGGGCGCGGGGGACGCCGAGGGGGCGCGGGCCGCCTGCCGCCGGATGATCGAGTGGGGAGCCGCCTGCGGTGTCGTCCTCGGGGTGCTGGTGGTGGCGGCCCGGCCGCTGATCGGGCCGCTGTTCACCTCCGACCCGGCGGTGCGGCACGCGCTGATGGCCGCACTGCTGGTCGTCGCCGTCGCGCAGCCGGTGTGCGGTGTCGTCTTCATCCTCGACGGGGTGCTGATGGGCGCCGGCGACGGGCCGTATCTCGCCTGGTCGATGCTGGTGACCCTGGCGGTCTTCGCCCCGGCCGCGTTCGCGGTGCCCGCTCTCGGCGGGGGTCTGACCGCCCTGTGGTGGGCGATGACCCTGATGATGTGCACCCGGCTCGCCGCCCTGGGACTGCGGGCCCGCTCGGGGCGGTGGATCGTCACCGGGGCGTCCCGTTGAGGACACGCGTTCCGGGACCACCGGATCCGTCCCGCCCAACCTCCCGGCGGAACCGCGAAGGGCCGGACCTCCCGCTGTGGGAGGTCCGGCCCTTCATGTTCCACGTGGAACATTTCGCACGCTTTCCACGGAATGCCCATGGAACGGCATACGGAGTGTTCCACGTGGAACACCGGCCGCGTTACGCGGCCACGATCTCCAGGTCGACGACAACCGCGACCTCGGGGTGCAGTCGCACCGAGACCTTGTGCGCACCGAGCGTCTTGATCGGCGCTGCGACCTCGACCCGGCGCTTGTCCACCGCGGGACCGCCCGCCGCCTTGATCGCCGCGGCGATGTCGGCGGGGGTGATGGACCCGAAGAGGCGGCCGGTGTCGCCGGCCCGCGTGCTCAGCTTGACCCGGACGGACTGCAGCTGCGCCTTGACGGCGTTCGCGTCGTCCAGCGAGTGGATCTCGCGGATTCGGCGAGCACGGCGGATCTGCTCGACGTCCTTCTCGCCACCCTTGGTCCACGCGATGGCGAAGCCCCGCGGGATCAGGTAGTTGCGGGCGTAGCCCGGCTTGACGTCGACGATGTCGCCGGCGGCACCCAGGCCGCTGACCTCGTTGGTAAGGATGATCTTGGACATGCTGTGGTCACCCTTCCTTAGCGAGCGGTCGACGTGTACGGCAGCAGCGCCATCTCACGGCTGTTCTTCACGGCCGTGGCGACGTCACGCTGGTGCTGGGTGCAGTTACCGGTCACGCGGCGGGCACGGATCTTGCCGCGGTCGGAAATGAACTTCCGCAGCATGTTGGTGTCCTTGTAGTCCACGTACACGGTCTTGTCCTTGCAGAACGCGCAGACCTTCTTCTTCGGCTTGCGCGGAGGCGGCTTCGCCATGGTGATTCTCCTATGCGATCAAGAAGTTGTGAGGGTCCGCCCTCAGAAGGGCGGCTCGTCCGAGTAGCCACCGCCGGAGGCGCCGGAGCCGCCGCCCCAGCCGCCGCCGCCGGCACCGGCACCGCCGGCCGGAGCTCCGGCCTGGCCGCCGCCGGCCGGC
>NZ_FMCH01000493.1 GCF_900091855.1 Streptomyces sp. DvalAA-14 | reverse complement strand
GGCCCTGCGCCGGGCCGCGCGCGCCTGGCCGCCGGCCGCCCGGTTGCTGGCCGCCGCCGACCCCGCCGACCCTGGCGGCCCCACCGGCCTGGAGCTGTCCGACGAGGAGGCCCGCGCGCTGCTGGGCGGCGCGGCCGAACGCCTGGCCGCCGCCGGCGTGCCCGTGCACTGGCCCAAGGAGCTGGTGCGCGAGCTGACCGCCGCGGCGGTCCTGGAACCCGCCCGGGACGGAACGCAGTCCTCGGCCCGGTCCCTGCTGGCATCCGGCGGCCTGCTGGACTTCCGCTGGCGGGTCGCTCTCGGGGACGGGGAACTCACCCAGGAGGAGCTGGACCGGCTGGTCCAGGCGCATCGGCCGATCGTGCGGCTGCGCGACCGCTGGGTGGTCGTGGACCCGGAACTGGTACGCCGGCTGCGCCGGGCCGCGCGGCCCGGCCGGCGGCGGCTGACCGCGATCGACGCCCTGGGTGCCGCACTGACCGGCACCGTCGAGGTGGACGGCGAGCAGGTCGCGGTGACGGCGGGGGGCGTACTGGAGGAGTTGCGGTCCCGGATCGCCGATCCCGAGGCCCGCATGGCGCGCGAGCCCCGGCAGCCGCCCGCGGCGCTCGTCGCGACCCTGCGCGCGTACCAGGTCCGCGGCCTGGACTGGCTGCACCGGATGACCTCGCTCGGTCTGGGCGGCTGCCTCGCCGACGACATGGGCCTGGGCAAGACCGTCACCTTGATCGCCCTTCATCTGCGCCGCCAGGAGCGCCCGGCCACCGCCGGCCCGACCCTGGTGGTCTGCCCCGCCTCGCTCCTGGGCAACTGGGAGCGCGAGATCCGCCGCTTCGCCCCCACCGCCGCGGTCCGCCGCTTCCACGGGCCCGGCCGCGATCTGGCCGGTCTCGCGGGCGGCGCCGGGGCCGGCTTCGTCCTGACCACGTACGGGACGATGCGCCGCGACGCGGAACGCCTCGCTGGGGCGGAGCAGTCCTGGGGCCTGCTGGTCGCCGACGAGGCCCAGCACGTCAAGAACCCGCACGCGCAGACGGCCCGGGCGCTGCGCACGATCCCCTCGCGGGGGCGGGTCGCGCTGACCGGCACCCCGGTGGAGAACAACCTGTCCGAGCTGTGGGCGCTGCTCGACTGGACCACCCCCGGGCTGCTGGGCACGCTGCCCGCCTTCCGGGACCGGTACGCCCGCGCCGTGGAGGGCGACCGCGACGAGCGGGCCGCCCGCCAACTGGCCGCGCTGGTCGGTCCGTTCCTGCTCAGGCGGCGCAAGTCCGATCCCGGTGTCGCACCGGAACTCCCGCCCAAGACCGAGACCGATCAGCCGGTGCCGCTGACGAAGGAGCAGGTCTCGCTCTACGAGGCGCTGGTGCGTGAACTCATGGCGGAGATCGGGGAGTCGGACGGTATGGCCCGGCGCGGCCTGGTGATGAAGCTGCTCACCGGCCTGAAGCAGGTCTGCAACCACCCGGCGCAGTTCCTGAAGGAACCCGGGCCCGGGCGGCTGTCGGGCCGTTCGGGGAAGCTGGAACTGCTGGACGAACTCCTGGACGCCGTGCTGGCCGGGCAGGGATCGGCCCTGGTCTTCACCCAGTACGTGGCCATGGGCCGGCTGATCGAGCGGCATCTCGCCGACCGGGGAGTGCCGACCCTGTTCCTGCACGGCGGCACCGCGGTCGCACGCCGCGAGGAGATGGTCGACGCGTTCCAGCGCGGCGCGGCGCAGGTGTTCCTGCTGTCGCTCAAGGCGGCCGGCACGGGGCTGAATCTGACCCGGGCCGGACACGTCATCCATTACGACCGCTGGTGGAATCCCGCGGTGGAGGACCAGGCCACCGACCGCGCCTACCGGATCGGGCAGACCCAGCCGGTCCAGGTGCACAAGCTGATCGCGGCGGGGACCGTGGAGGAGCGGGTGGCCGGCATGCTGCGGCAGAAGCGGGAGCTGGCCGACGCCGTCCTGGGTTCGGGCGAGGCCGCGTTCAGCGAGCTGAGCGACGGTGAACTGGCCGACCTGGTCGCCCTGCGCGGGGCACGGCCGCGCCGGCCGTAGTCACCCGCCGTGGCTGCCGGCTGCCGCACGCCGGACGCCGACCGCCGGCCCCGGACCGGGCCGGCCCGCCGGACGCCGCCCGTGCCGTCACCCGGTGCGTGCTGCTCGGGCCGTCGCGTCGCGTCCGGTGGGCCGGGGCGGTCAGTGGCCCTTCTTCTCCAGGAAGACCGGGTTGGTCAGCGCGGCCATCGGGCCGAACAGCAGCGCGTCGCCCATGGTGTTGCCCTGGCCCGGGGAGCCGTCGGGCATCGGGTGGCGGACCTCGGCGCGGACGTAGGCGGCGAGCGAGGCGGTCGTCCGCCACACCACCGTGCCGGTGCCGGCCGCGCTCACCGACTCCTGGTGCATCTGGCCCTCGTCGGTGATGAAGCGGACCGTACCGCTCGGCACGCCCTCGACGTCCAGCCGGATGTCCACCGGGGCGTCGGCCGGGACGCCCAGCGTCTCGCCGATGCCGGCCTGCTTGCCGTTCCCGCTGGCGGTGAAGGTCAGCTTGACGGCCGCGGACTCGGCGATCCAGTTACGTCCGGCCCGGATACCGGCCATGATCGAGTCGGTGGCCAGGTCGTCGGCGTAGACGACGTTGTGCGGCAGGCCGATCACATTCGGGTCGCTGTGGGCGTCGCTGTTGCCCATCGCGGGCAGCCAGCGCTTGCCGGTGCGGACCGCCTCGCCCAGCTTCTGGTCCCAGGTGCTGATCGCGTGTTCGTCGTCGTACGTCCAGGGGCCGGTCCACACCTCGGTGGCGTCGGCGTCCTCGAAGCCGAACTTCCACTGGCTGGCGATGTAGGCGCAGTACATGTGCGCGGGCACCACGATGCCGCCGCCCTTGCGCACCTGGCGGGAGAAGCGCTCGAAGGCGTCGTCGCGGGAGCGGTAGCGCCAGTCGATCCACTCACCGGCCGGCAGGCCGAGCGCCAGCCAGTGCCCGTTGCGGGTGGTGACCTCCTCGCCGGTGATGATCAGCAGGTCCGGTCCGGCGTACTGGCCCCACACCGCGTGCGAGGAGGAGGTGTTGTGGTCGGTGGAGACCATGAAGTCGAGCCCGGCGGCCCGTGCGCCGGTCGCCACGTCCACCGGCAGGTGCTTGCCGTCGGAGTAGACGGTGTGCAGGTGGCAGTCGCCGCGGTACCAGTCCCGGCCGCGGCCCTTGGCGCGCTGCGGCGGGTAGTTCTTCACGAAGGCGGGGCCGGGCGCACCGTAGGTGAGGGTGACCTGCACCTGGTAGTTCAGGCCCTGCGGCGCGACCTGGTAGGGGCCGAGCACGATGTGCCACGTGCCGGGGTTGACCGGACCGGGCAGGTAGCCGGGGGTGGCGTCGCTGTTGCTGATCGCGAACGAGGTGCGGAAACCGCCGGACCAGCCGCGGAAGCCGCGCCCGCCGAGCGCGGTCCCGCGCTCGTCGAAGATGCCGATGTCGCAGGAGTTGCCCGGGGTGCCCGCCGGAACGCCGGGCTTGTCGTAGGAGTACGACACGGCGATCTGCTGGACGCCCTGGGGGATCTCCACCGGGAGATAGACGAAGTCGGCGACGCCCGTCTCCAGGAAGCCGCTGATGACGCGGGTCACTTCGCCGCTGGTGGGCGGCTTGCCGCCGGACGTGGCGTCGGCCGCCTGCGCGAAGGAGACCGGGGCCAGGGTGAGGGCAGCCGCGCCGGCGATGCCGGCGGCCAGCACGTGGCGGCGGCCGAGCCGGGCCGTCGCGGCGTCGGCGGACGCGGGCTCGGGGACGAGCGGGTCGACGGTGTGCTCGCAATGTCCATCAAGGCACATGTTTGTCCTCAGAGAATTCGGTGGCTTATGCACGGAAGCTCTAGGGACCCTGAACGGGCGGTGCGAACAGCGGATGACCCGGGGGTGGCCTGCCCGGCAAGAGACGGTGGCAGGTGGGCGTGCGACCGGCGGCCCGGACCGGCCGGTGGGGCCGGCCCGGACCTCCTGATCACGCGCGGGTCATGCTGGGACGGGGCCGCGGCCGGACCGTGTCGGGGACGTGGTCGGGGCGCGGCCGGATCCGGATCAGACCAGGTCGAACCGGTCGAGGTTCATGACCTTGTCCCAGGCCGCGACGAAGTCGCGCACGAACTTCGCCTTCGCGTCGTCGCTCGCGTAGACCTCGGCGAGCGCGCGCAGTTCGGAGTTCGAGCCGAACACGAGGTCGGCGCGGCTGCCGGTCCACCTCACCTCGCCGGTGGCCGCGTCGCGGGCCTCGAAGGTGTTCGCGTCCTCGCCCGTCGCCGTCCACTCCGTACCCAGGTCCAGCAGGTTGACGAAGAAGTCGTTGGTCAGGACCCCGGGGGTGGCGGTGAGGACACCGAGCTTCGAGCCGTCGTAGTTCGCGCCCAGCACGCGGAGCCCGCCGACCAGGACCGTCAACTCGGGGGCGCTCAGCGTCAGCAGGTTCGCCCGGTCGAGCAGCAGGTACTCGGCCGGCAGCCGGTTGCCCTTGCCGAGGTAGTTGCGGAAGCCGTCGGCCTTCGGCTCCAGCGCGGCGAACGACTCCGCGTCGGTGTGCTCCTCGGTCGCGTCCACCCGGCCCGGAGCGAAGGGCACCTCGACGTCGTGGCCGGCGTCCCGGGCGGCCTTCTCGACCGCCGCGACACCACCGAGCACGATCAGGTCGGCCAGCGAGACCTGGGCGGCGCCCGCAGTGGCGTTGAACTCCTGCTGGATGCCTTCCAGGGTGCGCAGCACCGCGGCCAGCCGGTCGGGGTTGTTGACCTCCCAGCCGCTCTGCGGCGCCAGGCGCACGCGGGCACCGTTGGCGCCGCCGCGCTTGTCGCTGCCGCGGAAGGTGGCTGCCGACGCCCAAGCGGCGGAGACCAGTTGGGACACCGACAGGCCCGAGGCGAGGATCGTCGCCTTGAGCGCGGCGATGTCCGCGGCGCCGACCGTCTCGTCCGGCGCGGCCGGCAGCGGGTCCTGCCACAGCAGGGTCTCGGCGGGCACCTCGGGGCCGAGCAGCAGCGACTTCGGGCCCATGTCGCGGTGGGTCAGCTTGTACCAGGCGCGGGCGAACGCGTCCGCGAACTGGTCGGGGTGCTCGTGGAAGCGGCGGGCGATCGGCTCGTAGACCGGGTCGAAGCGCAGCGCCAGGTCGGTGGTGAGCATCGAGGGGGCGATCTTCCGCGCGGAGTCGTGCGCGTGCGGGACGGTGCCGGCCGCGGCGCCGTCCTTCGGCCGCCACTGGTTGGCGCCCGCCGGGCTCTTGAACAGCTCCCACTCGTAGCCGAAGAGGTTGTCGAAGAAGCCGTTGCCCCACTGGGTGGGCGTGCTCGTCCAGGTGACCTCCAGGCCGGAGGTGATGGCGTCGGCGCCCTTGCCGGTGCCGAAGGTGTTCCGCCAGCCGAGGCCCTGCGCCTCGATCGGGGCGGCCTCGGGGTCGGCGCCGACGTTGTCGGCCGGACCGGCACCGTGGGTCTTGCCGAAGGTGTGGCCGCCGGCGATCAGCGCGACCGTCTCCTCGTCGTTCATCGCCATCCGGCGGAACGTCTCACGGATGTCGCGGGCCGACGCGATCGGGTCCGGGTTGCCGTTGGGGCCCTCGGGGTTGACGTAGATGAGGCCCATCTGGACCGCGCCGAGCGGGCCTTCCAGCTCGCGGTCGCCCGTGTAGCGCTCGTCGCCGAGCCAGGTGGTCTCGGGACCCCAGTAGACGTCCTCCTCGGGCTCCCAGACGTCCGCACGGCCGCCGGCGAAGCCGAAGGTCTCGAAGCCCATCGACTCCAGGGCCACATTGCCGGCCAGGATCAACAGGTCCGCCCACGACAGGCTCTGGCCGTACTTCTTCTTCACCGGCCACAGCAGTCGGCGGGCCTTGTCGAGGTTCCCGTTGTCCGGCCAGCTGTTGAGGGGGGCGAAGCGCTGCTGGCCGGCCCCGGCGCCGCCGCGGCCGTCGCTGATCCGGTAGGTGCCGGCGCTGTGCCACGCCATCCGGACCATGAACGGCCCGTAGTGGCCGAAGTCGGCCGGCCACCAGTCCTGCGAGGTGGTGAGCACCTGGGCGATGTCCTGCTTCACCGCGGGGAGGTCGAGGGACCGGAACGCCTCGGCGTAGTCGAAGTCCTCGCCCAGCGGGTTGGCCACCGCGGGGTTCTTGGCGAGGATCTTCACGTTGAGCCGCTCGGGCCACCAGTCGCGGTTCCCGCCGCCCTTGGTGGGGTGCGGGGCGCGGCCGTGGTCGACCGGGCAGCCGCCTCCGCCCCCGCTCTCCGTCTTCGCGTCGACGACGATTGCATCATGGTTCTCAGACATGGAAATCCTTCCGGACCAGGCGGATCACGGTGCTCAGGGCTTGCGGGCGGCGGCACAGCCGGGCACGGGCCGCGCGGTGAGCGCGACGGCGGCCGTCACCCGCGGCTGTCCTCCGCGGGCCGGGGCCGCCGCATTCCCCCGCGGTGGCCCATCACGTCGTGGTCTCCTGCGGTACCGGAGTCTTCCCCGTCCCTTGGCTATCGCCGGAACCGATCCTACGATGGACTGAGTCCAAGTCAAGAAGTGCGCCAAAGGCAGATCTGATCAGAATCCGGACATCCGCTGTAACTTCGGTTTTCCGCCAAACCTGAATAGGTGACCCGATATGAGTGACCTGCTGGAGCGACTGCGAGGACGCGGCTGGCGAATGACGTCCCAGCGACGCGTCGTCGCGCAGGTCCTCGACGGCGACCATGTGCACCTCACCGCCGACGAGGTGCACGCCCGGGCGGCGCGGCGGCTGCCCGAGATCTCCCGGGCGACCGTCTACAACACCCTCGGCGAGCTGGTCTCCCTCGGTGAAGTGATAGAGGTCACCACCGACGGCCGCGCCAAGCGGTACGACCCCAACGCGCACCACCCGCACCAGCACCTGGTGTGCTCCCGGTGCGGCACCGTCCGCGACGTCCACCCGACCGGCGACCCGCTGGCCGACCTCCCGGCGGAGGAACGATTCGGCTTCACGGTCTCCCAGGCCGAGGTCACCTACCGCGGCCTGTGCCCGGCCTGCGCCTAGGCCCTGTCCGGGCGGTGCTGTCCGCTCCGCGGAGAACCGCTTGTCCGACCCGGGGGAACTGCGGCAGCATGCGGGGATGCCAGCCCTGCTCCGTACTGAGGCCGTGATCCGCGCCCGGTTGCTCGACGTGCGGTCCTGTTTCGTAGCCCTGGACGTCAGCCGCGGCGACCGGATCTTCCGCAGCACCACCGTGATCCGGTTCGCCTGCGCGGAACCCGGGGCGGAATCGTTCGTGGAGATCGAGCCTGCCGTGCTGCACCGCGTCGAACTGAACGGCCGGGCGCTCGACCCCGCCGTCGTCGGGGCCAACCGGTTGCGACTGCCCGACCTGGCCGCCGAGAACGAGCTGCTGGTCGACGCCGACATGGCCTACTCGCACACCGCCGAGGGCCTGCACCACTTCACCGACCCGGCCGACGGCGCCGGTTACGTCTACGCCTCGTGCGGGCCCGACCTGGCCCCGAAGATCTTCGCCTGTTTCGACCAGCCCGATATGAAAGCCCCGTTCACCTTCACCGTCACCGCACCCGACGGCTGGACGGTGATCGGCAACGGCTCGGCCGACCAACGCGCCGACGGACGATGGGAGATCGCCCCGGTCGGGCCGATCTCCACCTACTTGACCACCCTGGTCGCCGGCCCGCTGCACGCGGTCCGCGCCGAACACGACGGCATCCCGCTCGGGTTGTACGCCCGCCGCTCGCTCGCCGCCGAACTCGACCGCGAGGCACCGGACTTGTTCGAGGTGACCCGCGCGAGCCTCGATCGGCTGCACGAACTGTTCGAGGAGCGCTACCCGTTCGGCGGCTACGACCAGGCGTTCATGCCCGAGTTCAACTGGGGCGCGATGGAGAACCCGGGCTGCGTCATCTTCCGGGACGAGATGCTCTTCCGCTCGGCGCCGACCGACGCACAGCGCACACTGCGCGCCGTCGTGGTGTGTCACGAGATGGCCCACATGTGGTTCGGCGACCTGGTCACGCTCGGCTGGTGGGACGACGTATGGCTGAATGAGTCGTTCGCGGAGGTGCTCGGCTACCGGATCGCGGCCGAAGCCACCCGGTACACCGACTCCTGGACGCTGTTCGCCGCACGCCGCAAGAGCTGGGGCTACGACGCCGATCAGCGCCCCACCACCCACCCCGTCGCCGCCACCGGCGCGACCTCCGCCGCCGAGGCGCTGTCCGGCTTCGACGGCATCTCCTACGCCAAGGGCGCCTCGGCGCTCCGCCAACTGGCGCACCGGCTCGGCGACGAACGGTTCTTCGCCGGCCTCAACGCCTATTTCGCCGCCCACCGTTGGGGCAACGCGGACCTCGGCGACTTCCTCGCCGCGCTGAGCACCGCCGACTCCAGCCCGGACGTGTCCGACTGGGCCGACCTGTGGCTGCGCACCAGCGGCGTGGACACCCTGCGGATCGAGGTCGAGGCAGCCGACGGCGCTGTCACCTCCGCCGTGCTGGTCAACAACGGCAGCCGCCCGCACCGCGTGCGGATCGGGGTCTACGTGTGGGACGGGGCGGCGATCACAGCGCGGCAACGGCTGGACGCATCGGTCGACCCCGGGGGCCGCACTCCGCTGCCCGAGCTGGCCGGCGCCCCCCGCCCCGCCCTGCTGCTGCCCAACGACGGCGATCTGACCTGGGCGCGCATCCGGCTCGACGAGCAGTCGGCGGCCACTGTCGCCGCTTCGCTGTCCGCCGTCCGTGACGAACTGGCCCGGGCCGTCCTGTGGGAACACGCCCGCCACCTGACCCGCTCCGCCGAACTGCCGGCCGACCGCTATCTGCGCATGGTCGCCGACCACCTGCCCGTCGAGACCTCGGACAGCGTCCTCGAGGCGGTGCTGACCTTCGCCACCGACCATGTCGTCGCCCGGTACCTCGACCCGGCCGACCGCCCCGCCGCGCTCGTCCTGCTCGGCGACACCGCGCGGGCCGTCCTGACCCGTCCGGACGCCGGACGCGGTCTGCGGATCGCCGCCCTGCACGCGACGATCGCCACCGCGACGGGAGACGACCGGCTCGCCGAGCTGACCGGCTGGCTCGCGGGCCGCGACCTGCCGGGCGGGCTCCCCTTCGACGCCGACCTGCGCTGGGCCGCGCTGGCCCGGCTCGCCGCGACCGGAGCCGCCGGCGAGGAGCAGATCGCCGCCGAGCAGTCCTCCGACGCCAGCGACACCGGTGAGCAGGGCGCCGCCCGCGCCCGCGCCGCCCTCCCGGACGACGCCGCCAAGGACCGGGCCTGGCGGCGGCTGTTCACCCCCGGCGCGCTGTCCAACCGGCTGCTCGCCGCGACTGCCGAGGGCTTCTGGCGTTCCGGTGCACCGCAGCGTCAACAGGACTATGTGCGACGGTACTTCGAGCAGATCCCGGCGGTCGGCGACCGCGGCGGCGCGGTCGTCAAGGCGCTCGGCCAGGGCCTGTTCCCGACCGGCGCCGCCACCGCAGACACCCTGCGTGCGGCCGAGGCGTGCCTGGCCCGCCCCGACGTGACCCCGCTCCTGCGCCGCCACCTCGCCGACGGCCTCGACGACCTGCGCCGCGCCTACGCCCACCGGCTCTGACGGCGCCCGCCTCCGGGCCGCGGCGGCCGGCCCGAATCGCAGGTCAGGGCGGAAAAGTGTTCTTTGCGAAGGCTTCAGGCGCCGGGCAGGCGATGTTCCCCGGAAGCCGGGCAGACGTTCTCACGACGCGACCCGAGGGAGGCACCTGTGCCCGAAGTCCGAACCGAAGCTGAGGCTGAGGCTGAAGCCGGAGCTGGAGCCGAACCGGCGGCCGATCCCGATCCCGAAGTCGAGGCCGAAGCCGAACCGGTTTCGCCGGCGGCGGCGCCGTACCGGGCGGAAGCCGCCCGCGGCGACGATCAGTGGCATCTCACGGTGCGCAGCCTCGACGATCACCCCCACCGGGGCGAAGTGGGCGCTCTGGTCGTCACGGTGACCCCCGCCGGGTCAGCCGACGGCTTTCCCACCGCGGATCTCGACCACATGCTGCGGGAGTGCGGCTTCGCCCGGGACGGCGACTGGGCCCACACCGAGGAGCGTTGGACCGCCCCCTGCCGCCAGTCCGACACCGGCGCCGCCCCACCGGCCCCTGAGCCGGAGCCCGACCCCGAGCCCGAGGCCGAGTGAGCCCACCCCCGTCCCGGGGCCGGGCCGGCGGTCGGACGATCCCGGAACTGTAGGTTTCGGCTGTGGAGTTGGGAGTTCAACCGGCACATCGTCGGTCCGATCGAGGTCGTCCATGTGTTCCGGGCCGAGGGGTGACCGGGCGCCGGGACACGTAACCCACGCCGGGGGGTGGGCACGTTCCAGACACGGGCGATCCGTATCGCGTAATCCTCGTCCGGTCGGCCGCCACAACGTCGTGGTCGTCCCGCGCGACTGCTCGGGCATCGTCGTGCCGCCTTCCCCGTGTCCGTTCCCTGGGCGGCTCACCGTACTGATCGGGGCGGCGGGGCCCAAGAGGGTTTTTCCGGGGGGAGGGAGACCGCGCAGCAGGTGGGGCGCCTCGCGCAGGCCCGGGGACCCGGGCCACCCCGGCCGCCAGGGGATGTCGGGGTGTGCTGATAACGTCCGATCGCTCTGATCATCCGTGCCCAGCGCACCACCTGGGACGGCGTCGCCGGGTCGCCCGGCAGGGGAGGGACGGACATGCGGGGAAAGGGAAACCGGCGAAGACGGCCGGCGGCCATGGCGGCCTTGGTGGCCGGATCGCTGCTGGCCGTGCTGACGGTGCTTTCCGGGACGGCGGCGTCCGCCGCCGACATGCCGGTCGATCCGGCGCTGCCGACGCCCAGTGCGGCGACCGGCTACGGGTGCGGCGGTGCCGACTGGGTCACGCCGAACCGACTTCCCGGTTTCGACGTCCAACTCGACGTACCCCTGTCGAAGGTGAACAACGTGCGGTATCCGGGCGCCGTGCACGCCTGGGACGTCGACGGTTCGCAGTCGGTCGAGGGGGTCGCGGACCTGATACCGGTCTTCTCGCAGACCGTTCATGTGCCGCTGTCCCTGACGGACGGTCACACGTATGCCTGGAACGCCTCGACGTACGACGGGACCGCCTACTCCACTCCGACGGCGACGTGTTACTTCACGGTGGACTTCAGCTCACCGGCCCCCACCGTCGTCACCAACCCGGACTTCCCGCTGAACGGCGCGCCGGGATCGCCGCTCAAAACCGCTGGGCAGCCGACCACGTTCCACTTCAGTTCGCGGGAAACGCTGCCGGCCGGATGCGCCACGGCCGGTACCGCGGACTGCGGGGTCAGCGGACTCGACCACTTCGTGTACTCCCTCGGCGGATACGAGGGCGACTCCGGCATCCGGGTCCCCGTCGACGCCGACGGCAACGCCAGCGTGACGATGTCCTTGTCCTGGGGCTCGCAGATCCTCGACGTCTCCGCGGTCGACGCGGCGGGCAATCTCAACAACTTGGCCACGTACACCTTCTACGTGCCGTCGCCGCCTCCTCCGCCCGCCGTCACCACCCTGTCCCTGACCGCGCCGAAGTCCGCCACGCGGGCCACGCCGATCAGCGTCACCGGACAGCTCTCCGCCGGCCCGTACCCCTCCGGCGGAGTCGTCCACGTGACCAGGACGGACCTGGGCCACGCCGGCGGCACCGCACTGCCGGACGTCCCTGTCGCCGCCGACGGAACCTTCGGCATCACCGACACCCCGCAGATCGGCGGCGCCAACACCTACCGGGTGAGCTACCCGGGCGACACCGCCCGCCAGGCCGCGGGCGCGTCCGTGACCACGCAGCTCTCCCGCGCCGCCACACCGCTGACCCTGACCGGCAACGCCTCGGTCTACGACTACGGCGGGACCGCGACGCTGACGGCGACCCTCGGCCCGACCTACAACGGCCGCACCGTCTCGATCTGGGCCCAGCCGTACGGGGGCACGAAAATCCTGGTCAAGACCGGCACGGTCGACTCGGCCGGCCGCTTGTCGGCCCTGTACAAGCTCAGCGGCAGCACCACCTTCACCGCCTCCTTTGCCGGTGACTACCGTTACGCTCCCGCGACCGCGGTGCGGACGGGGTACGACCGAGTGGCGCTCGCCGAGACGCTCGGCAACTCCTACGCCAGCGCCCGCATCGGTACGACCCTCTACCGCGTCTACCACCACACGGCCACCGCGGTCCTCAAGGCCGCCGTCACCCCGCGCAAGACCGGCCAGTGCGCCCACTTCCAGGAGCAGCAGTTCTCCGGCGGCGCCTGGCACACCGTCGTGGCGACCGGCTGCTCCCCGCTCAGTTCGGCCGGCACCGCCTACGGCCGGCTCTCCCTGACCCACGCGACCGGCGGCAAGTTCCGCCTCCGCGCCGAGTACGCGGCGAGCGCGAAGGACACCACCAACGTGACCACCTGGGGAGCTTGGGACTACTTCGTGGTCAAGCAGTAGCCGCGGCGGACATCGGTGAGGGGACCACCCGGTTTCGCGGACGGCCGCGACCGTCCGGGCCGGGCGGTCCCCGGGTGGTCAGGAACCGGCCTGACGCCCGACCTCCGGCTCGGCCTCCCGCTCGGCGGACGCGTCGGATCGCGTGGTGCGCCAGCACAGTGAGCGGAACGGCAGGTCGAATTCCTCGTCGCCGACGAGCCCGAGCCGCTCGCGCAGCGTCTGCTCGGCCGTGGCCAGCAATTGCCCCCGCTCCTCGGGGGACAGCAGGATGACGCGGCTGTAGGTGCCCAGGAGCGCGGCAGCGTCACCCGGGGTGCTGCGGCGGGTGCAGGAGAAGGCGCGTTCCTCGGGTTCGGCGAAAGGCGAGCCGGGGGCGAGCAGGTCGCTGCGCAGCCGCTCGCCGCGCGAGGTGTGGCGCTGCGCGGGATCCTGCCGCGCGGTGGCCGGGTCGGGCCGGAGGCCGGAGTACCACTCCGCCACCCAGGGCACCGTGGTGTCCAGGCTGTTCCAGACCACACCCAGCCGGCCGCCGGGCCGCAGCACCCGGCCGATCTCGGGGACGGCCCGGGCCGGGTCGAACCAGTGCCACGCGGAGGCGACGACCACCGCGTCGAGCCGGCCGTCGGGCAGCGGCAGGGCCTCGGCGGTGCCGTTCAGCACGGTGGCGGCGGGGCACCGGGCGGTCAGTTCGGCCCGCATCCGGTCGTCGGGTTCGACCGCCGTCACCTCGGGCACCCGCTCGGTGAGCAGCGTGGTGAGCGTGCCCGCGCCCGCCGCCAGGTCGAGCACTCGCCGGCCGCCGTCGGGCAGGAGCCAGTCCACCGCCGCCTCGCACGGCGCCGGTCGCAGCCGGGCGTACTCCGCCGCGACCGTACCGAACACCCGGGACCGGCGCTCCCGTTCAACGTCTCGATCAGCCATACCGTGGTCTCCTGCGGCTCGGGGTGGGAAGGAGGGGAGCTGCCCTCCCGCAGAGCCTAGGAGAACAGGCGAGAGCGACAGCGCAAGGGGGCTGCCGCCCGGCCCCCCGTCCCGGTCAGCGCCGCGGCTCTCCGCGGGCGCCGGCCAGTCGGTTGTGGTGGTCCAGGAGCTTGGACAGCAGTCCGGTCAACTGCTCCCGCTCCTCGGCCGACAGCGGCGCCAGCAGTTCGTCCTGGCGTTCGGCCAACTGCTCCTCCAGCCGCCGCAGTTGCCGTTTGCCCGCAGTGGTCGGCGAGATGATGTTGCGCCGGCGGTCGGAGGGGTCCGGGGCGCGCTCGACCAGTTCGCGCTCGGCGAGTTCGTTGATCGTCGCGACCATGTCGCTGACATGGATGCCGCTCCGGCGGCCGAGTGCGGCCTGGCTGGCCGGGCCGTACTGCTCCAGCGCCGCGAGCAGGCGGTAGTGGTAACCACGGCCGCCGACGGACGAGAAGCCCTCGGCCACCAGACGTCCGGCGTGGTGGGCGGTCTGGGCGAGCAGCCAACTGGGCAGCCCCTCCCAGCTGGCGGGCGTCTCCTCGTGCGACCGGCCCGGGTCGTGCGACCGGCCCGGGTCGTGCGACCGGCCCGGGTCGTGCGACCGGCCCGGGTCGTGCGACCGGCTCGGGTCGTGCGACCGGCTCGGGTCGTGCGGCGGGACCGGGTCGTGCGGATGGCGCGAAGCGTGCGGACTCTCCATCGGGCAAGTCTACCGAATCGTTGGGCGCACCTATGATTGTGCTATCGTTCGGACGCCGAACGTTTCTCCTGCAAACATTTATGGCCCGAATGAATCTCCCGGAGGAGGGACCATGATCGAACCGTTCCGCATCGACATCCCCCAGGCCGACCTCGACGACCTGGCCGACCGCCTCTCCCGTACCCGCTGGCCCAACGAGGTCGCCGACGCCGGCCGGGACTACGGCTTCCCGCTGGCCCGGCTCCAGGAACTGGCCGAGCGCTGGCGCACCGGCTACGACTGGCGCGAGCACGAGGCCGCACTCAACGAACTCCCGCACTTCACCACCGAGATCGACGGCCAGACCATCCACTTCGTCCACGTCCGGTCCGCGAAACCGGACGCGCTCGCGCTGATCCTCACCCACGGCTGGCCCGGTTCGTTCCTGGAGTTCCTCGACGTCATCGAGCCGCTGTCGCGCGACTTCCACCTGGTGATCCCGTCCATCCCGGGCTACGGCTTCTCCGGTCCGACCCACGAGCGCGGCTGGGACATCACCCGGGTCGCGCGGGCCTGGGCCGAGCTGATGCGCCGCCTCGGCTACCACCGCTACGGCGCCCAGGGCGGCGACTTCGGGGCGGGCATCTCGACGGCGCTCGGCGCGGCGGCACCCGGGCAGGTCATCGGGGTGCACGTCAACTACCTGCCGACCCGCCCGGTCCCGGACGCCGGCATCGAGCTGTCCGCGACCGACGAGGCCCGACTGGACAAGATCCGGCAGCTGATGGAGAACCGTCCCCCGTACCAGTCCCTGCAGGCCGCCACCCCGCAGACCATCGGCTACGCGCTGACCGACTCACCGGTCGGCCAACTGGTCTGGATCGCCGAGCGTTTCGCACAGTGGACCGATCCCCGCTCACCGATCAGCGACGACCGGATCCTCACCGACGTCTCGCTGTACTGGCTGACGGCCACCGCGGCGTCCTCCGCGCGGCTGCACCACGACTCCCCGCGGCGGACCGAGCCGTGCCCGGTACCGGTCGGCGTGGCGGTGTTCGCGCACGACATCACCCAGTCGGTGCGACCGCTCGCCGAGCGGCTCTACGACATCCGGCACTGGTCGGAGTTCGAGCGCGGCGGCCACTTCGCGGCGATGGAGGTACCGGAACTGCTCGCCGAGGACGTCCGGGACTTCTTCCTCGCCCGCATCAAGGAGGAAGCCGTCGGGGTCGGGTGAGCCCGTCCCGATCCGGCGCGGTGGCGGCCGGTGACGGCCTGGCACGGCCTGGCACGACCCGGGGGAGCGGGGACGCGCCCCGGCCCCCGGGTCCGCCGGGTCAGCCCGGCCCGCGCCTGATGCCCCGGCCCCCCGTCCGTCTAGAAGATCAATTCGAGCACGCTCCCAGGGGCGACGTGCCGCTGTCCAAGATCACCCGCTTGCTAGCGTCCTCGCGTGACCCCCATCATGCCCTCCGGGTCGGACTCGGAGTCCTTCGTGCTGCCCTCACCCCAGCAGATGAGCGAATCGTTTCGTCCGGTCCTGCTGAACCCGGCCCATGCCGCCGACGCCGCGGCGCTGGCCGCGCTGCGGGACTCGCCGGTCCTGCGCGAGATCCATGACCGGATCGCGGACCAGGTCACCGAACTCCTGCACTGCCTGTCCCCCGGACACAGCTTCACCCCGCGGTCCCTGGACCGCGCGATCGCCGACACCACGGGCGGACAGCCCGACTCCTACGGCCGGTGGGCCTGGTATCCGTGGTCCGGACGACTGGTGCACGTGCTGCCCGAAGCCGAGTTCCGCCTGGTGCGCACCGACCGCAACCGCGACAAGATCACCCGGGAGCAGCAACAGGGCCTGCTCCGGCGGCGGGTGGGCGTCATCGGGCTGTCGGTGGGCAGTAGCGCCGCGTTGACCTGCGCGATGGAGGGTGTCGGCGGTGCCTTCCGCCTGGCGGACTTCGACCGGCTGAGCCTGTCGAACCTGAACCGGCTGCGCGCCGGAGTCCACGAACTGGGCGCGGAGAAAAGCCTGCTGTGTGCCCGGCGCATGTACGAACTGGACCCCTACCTGGACATCGAGGTCCACCGCAGCGGCGTCACCGAGGAGACCGTCGAGGACTTCTTCGGCGCCGGCAGCCGCGCCCTGGACCTGCTGATCGAGGAGTGCGACACCCCCTGGGTGAAGGTCGCCGCCCGCGAACACGCCCGCCGCCGACGCATTCCCGTCCTCATGGACGCCAACGACCGCGGCCTGCTCGACATCGAGCGTTTCGACCTCGAACCGGACCGCCCGCTCTTCCACGGCCGCACCGGCGCGACCACCGCCGCCGACGTACGCGGCCTCGACCCGGCCGAGACCGTCCGCTTCCTGCTCCGTGTCGTCGACGAGCAGCGCCTGAGCCCCGCCATGGCCGACGCGCTCACCCGGGTCGGCCACTCCCTGTCCAGCTGGCCCCAACTCGCCAGCGGCGTCATGCTCGGCGCGGCCCTGGTCGCCGACACCGCCCGCCGCATCCTGCTCGGCCGGCCCGTCCCCTCGGGGCGCCACTACCTCGACCTCGACGCGCACATCCCCGCCCCCGCCGCCCTGCCCGCCCCCCACGGAGCCACCCGGTGAACCGCATCCCCGACCTCCGCGGTGACCACCTGCGGCTGCGGGAACTGCGCGCCGGCGACCACGACGCCTTCGCGCGCATCCTCACCAACCGCATCCTCACCCGCTACCTGGGCGTCGACCGCATGGACGCCGACCAGGCCCACGACACCTTCGCCCAGAGCCTCGCCCAGCCGCACACCCACCCGCGGCGCAAGTACACCCTCGCCGTCTGCACCCTGGACGACGACGCCCTCGTCGGCACGATGGGACTGCTCGTCGAGGACTACGGGAGCAACGCGATGCTCACCAGCCTCGTGCTGCTGCCCGGCGCTCCCGTGCGGGGCCACGGCCACGAAGCCGGCCGCCTGCTGATGGCCTACGGCTTCGGCCCGCTGGGCCTGCACCGCATCTGGGCCGGCCACCGCAGCGACCACCGCTTCATGCCGCAGGTGATGCACGCGGCGGGCCTGCGCCCCGAAGCCACCCTCCGCCAGCTCTTCCGCACCCAGGGATGCTGGCACGACGTCACCAGCTACGCCGCCGTCGCCCCCGAGTGGAAACTCCAGGCCACCGACAGCGAACTGGCGATCCTCGACAGCGCGGTCCGGCTCGACAGGGTCTGAGCGGCCCGCGCCGTCCGGGCGCGGTCCGGCGGCCGCGGCACCACCCCGGCGGTCCGGCTCAGCGCTCACGGCACGGCGGCCCAGGAGACGGTGAAGTTCCCCGCGGCGGTGATCGGCGAGACGACCGTGCCTGCCGCCTGCTGGACCTGCGGGTTCGCCAGGGCCAGGCTGCGGCCGTTGGCGGTGGCCGCGGTGAACGCGGCGATGACGGCGGAGCGGACGATCGGGCGCGGCGGACCCGCCGACGGGACATCGGTCAGCACTTCGGCGGAGGACAGGCCGGCTCCGGCGAGTGTCTTCTTCGCCGAGGCGGTCCAGCCGGCCGTGGTGTCCGCGACGGTCAGCGTGAAGGTGCCGCTCCCGTCGGTGGTGACACTGGCCCGCACGGCGTCGCCGGCCCTGACCGGATTCGGGAGGTGACCGGGTACGCCGGATACAGCTCGTACCAGGCGTACATGGTGGCGGGGGCGGTGGTGCCGGAGCACTGGCCGCTGGTGCCGGCCTGCTCGACGGTCCGGTCGGTGGCCCCGTCCAGACCCACCCAGGAGGAGGTGCTGTCGGACCCGTCGGTGGAGCAGGCGAGCTGCGGCTGGGTCCAGGCGGCCGACACGGAGGTGTACCGGCCGCCGGTGGCCACATAGCCCGACTCGCCCGATCCGCCGGTGAACGGCACGCCGTGCGGCGCGGCGGCGCGAGCGGGTGCGGCGCCCCACGCGGCACTCCAGCCGGCGAGCAGGGCGCCGCTGAGAGCGAGGACGGCGGGCAGGCGTCGTAAGGGTGTCATCGTGCTGCTCCTCGTCACGGAGTCCACTGCTGTCCGGCGACGCGCGGGTCCGAGCGTCGGGGGCGCGTACCGCTGCGGGAGCCATCGTCCCGCGCGGGGCGTCGCCGGGAAAGGGCGCCACCGGGCAGCCTGTTCACCTAGTGTTCACTTTCGGGCGGGCAAACACCGGGCCCTCGCAGCAGTCCAACTGACCGCAGAACAAAGGTGCGACCGGCCCGGGACCCATGCCCCCGGGCCCGGCGCGCTCGTCAGGGGGGCGGAACGCACGTGGCGCACAGAACGACAAGGCTCGTGGTGACGGCCGCGGTGATGGCGGTCGCCGCGGGCCTGCCCGCGATCGGGCCGGCCGTCGCGGACACCGGGGGGATGCCGACGATCACGGTCCAGCCGGACTACTCGCCGGTGCCGCAGTCCACCGACATCAGGGCCGCGAACGAGGCCGGCTATCTGGACGGCACGACCTGGCGCGGCTTCGACGGCTCCACCAGGCCGGACCAGCCCCGCGCCAATGCCTACAGCGGCGCCTACGGGTTGGTGCAGCCGGACGCGGGGTCCACCTCGGGGATCTGGCGCATCTACGACTACGCCGACGGGACGTCGGTAAACATACGGCTGCCCAACACCGATGACCCGTGGGGTGGTTCCTTCACCCCGGACTCTCTCCTGGTCGACCGGCGCGAGGCCACCTCGGCTGCAACGCTGCATGTCCTCCAGGCGTCGCCGGCGGGCGGCGAGCAGATCGACCACGCGGTGCAGGGCCTTCCCGCGGACTGGTCGGGGCTCGTCTCCACGGCTGTCGACGGGACAAGGGCGGCGGTCGTCTACGGGACGGCGAATGGCAATCGGCTCGGTGAACTGGACCTGAAGACTTATCAGTTCACGCCCTTCACGAAATCCGCGGACTTCACCCTCTCCGGGCCGGTGGCGCTGAGCGGCGACCACGTGGTGGCCACCATGTCGGGGAAGGGCCTGGGGACGTTCAACTGGAACAGTCCCGGCAGCGGTCCGGCCGTCGACGCCTTCCCCGCCGACGTGGGCACCACGCCCACGGCCGTCGCGGTACTCGGCGACTGGGTGGTGTTCGAGGGTCAGTACCCGTCGTACATCGTGAAGGCGACGCCGATCGGGAAGAACGAGTGGCAGACCGTGCTGGACCGTTCGGCGGAGCCCCTGATCACCGGTGGGACCTCGGGCACCGCGATCGTCGCCGGCGGAACGGACGCGCGGCACTGGGGGGTGCTGCGCCTCGCGGCGACGCCGGACGGCCCGCCCGCGGCGCAGACGCTGGCGCCGCTCCCCGCACTGTCCTTGTGGCAGGGCGGCGGCCTGGCGTTCGCGGATCGCCGGTTGCTGGTGGCGGAGCACGACCCGAATGTCGAGTTCGGCGACGACGTCACCGCGCTGGACATCACCCGCACCGCTGCCGGGGAGCTCGGTTCGGCTCCGGCCAACGCTTCTTTCTCGATGGCCACCCCGGCCGGGCAGGACGACTGCGTGGGCGCCTGCCGCCGCTTGACCGCCGACGAGGCGGTATCCGTGCTGAACGACGCGGACACCACCGTCGTCGCGATGGCCGGTCACTACCGGGTCGTCCGCGACAACCACACCGGGCAACAGCGGCTCGAGGACGTCTGGGGCGCGCCCCAAACGGTCAAGGTGCTGGCGTCCGGTGCGGCGGCCCTGTGGGGCGGCACGCTGTGGACCCCGGGGACAGCCACGGGGACCGTGGTGCCGACGGACGCCGCGACCCTCAAGGCGGGCGCCGCGGTGACGCTGGGCGCGCCCTGCGTCCCGCGCGAACTGCAGGCCGTCACCAGCCGGTTGTACTGGTCCTGCGGTCCGGACGGCCCGGCGGGCGTCTTCGACCGGTCGACCGGGAAGAGCACCGCGGTGCCCTCCGGCCTCGCCCAACTGGGTGACGGGTATCTGGTGAGTCAGGACGACACGGCCGGGAAACTGCGGATCACCTACCTGCCCGGCGCCGTACCCGCCGCCCAGGTCGGCACCGCCGATCTCGCGCCGCTGCCCGCCGTCCAAGGCGCCCCCGACGACCAGCGCGGCCTGTACTGGGCGGTGGACCGGTTCGGCGGCGGCGTCGCCTGGTTCGACGCTTCCGGAGCGGTGCAGGTGGCGCTCCCGCAGGTGAGCACCTCGCCCCTGGAGATCACGGCGACCGAGGTGGGGGACCCGCACCTGAGGACCGACATGCCGAGCTGGGATTCCTACTTCGAGTTCTCCCAGCCGCTCGCCTCCTGGACGCTGCAACTGCGCGACACGCGCACCGGAGCACTCACCTGGCAGACCTCGGGAGGGCCGCTCATCGGCAGTCTCTGGATCAGCGGCTGGAACGCGCGTGACCCGCTGACCGGCCTGCCGGTTCGCAGCGGCACCTACAGCTGGACGCTGTCCGCGACTCCCGTGGACGACGCCGCGGCCGGTGTGAAGCTGTCCGGGCAGATCACCGCGAAGTCGATGGAGCCGCGCGACTACGGATCCGGCGTCACCTCCGGGGACGACGGCATCGGCGACCTGTTCACGGTGAGTTCGAAGGGCGTGCTGGAACTCCAGGCGGGCAACGGCCGGGGCGGCGTCGACCCGCACCGCAGGACCGTGACCGGCTGGTCGTCGGCTTCGACGCTGATCCCGTTCGGCGACCTGCTCGGTTACCGGTGCAACGACGTGCTGGAGCGCACCTCCGCGGGCGAGCTGAAGGTGTGGCAGGGCAGTTGCAACTCGGACTTCTCCCCGAACAACCGCAGCACCTCGCTGGGCACCGGCTGGAACGCGTACACCACGCTGCTCTCGTCGGGCGACGAGAACGGCGACGGGCGCCCCGACCTCCTCGGGCGCGACAAGGCGGGCGATCTGTGGATGTTCGCCAACGACGGCAAGGGCGGTCTCAAGCCCCGGGTCAAGGTGGGCTCCGGCCTGTCGGGCTACACCATGCTGGTGGGCGCGGGGGATCTCAACGGTGACGGGTTCGGTGACCTGGTCGCCCGCGACCGCTCCGGCGTGCTGTGGCGCTGGCTGGGCAACGGCAAGGGCGGCTGGAGCGCCAAGGCCCAGGTCGGTACCGGCTTCAACTCCTTCAACGCCCTGGTGGGAGTGGGGGACTTCGACGGCGACGGCAAGGCCGACCTGGTCGGCCGCAGCACTGCGGGCAACGTCTTCCGCTGGAGCGGCACCGGCAAGGGCACCTTCGCCGGGGGCGCCCGGATCGCCACCGGATGGAGCAGCTACCGCGCCCTGTACTGAGCCGGCCCGCGCCTGACCCGCGACCGCAAACCTCCGACCCCCGACCTCCGGCCGGCCCGGCCGTCCCCGCCACGCGCGGGACGCCGGGCCGGCCGCGTCACGACCTGACCGTCCCTCGGCCGCCCGTGCCTGGTCAGGCGGCCGCTCGTGCCCGGTCAGGCGGGCGCCGTCGGCGGTGTCCGATCCAGGAGGTGGTGCATGACGCTTTCGGGGAGAACGGGATTCGCTGCGGCGGCGGCCGCGGTCGCCGTGTCGTACAGGAGCCCGGCCAGGACGTGCGCGGGCAGCCGCGAGTCGGCCGCCGCCGCGTTCCTGATGCCGTGGTCAGGGTCGTCCAGCAGTCGGATCACCGATGCGGAGGACAGGCGCTCGTCGCGCAGGGCCCGCCAGCGGACGCCGTTGTCCGGGTCCCGGCTGAGCCGCTCGACCAGATCGGCCGGCGCTTCCGGGTCGAGGAGAGCGAGCTCACGCATCCGGGGATGGGGATCGTCCGCGTAGCTCAGGGTGTGCTCCCGGGGGAAGTTGGGGTGCTCGACCAGCCGTGCGGCCGAGTAGCCCTCCCAGGTCCGCACCATTTCCAGCAGCAGCTCCGCCGGGGCCTGGTCGCAGTGCTCGGCCAGCAGCAGCCGGACCACCCAGTCCTCGTCGTGCGCCAGCAGGTCGACCACGTCGTCCGGCAGGTTCCTCGCGCACGCGGCGTCGCGGCGCAGCAGTACGTGCGAGGAGGTGGCGCAGCGGCGCATGGCCTCCGCGTCGTCCGCCAGGTCCCGCACCCATTCAACCGGGCTGTAGCGGACGTTCGGGGCGAGCTCGACCGCTATGCGGGAGCGTTCCGCTTCGGTGAGGTCCGGGCGGACGGAGATCCGCAGGCGCACCTGGGGGTCGGGGTCCTGGCCGAGCAGCGCGACCAGGTCGGCGTCCAGGCCGGCGTTCAGAGCGGTGGCGCCGCGCAGCGCGGTCTCGGCGCCGCGGACCAGGGTTTCGGCCAGCTCGCGGTCGAGTTCGCATCCTTCGGCGGCGCGTTCGCGATGCCGGTCGTCCGGCAGCCCGGCGAAGGCGGCGGCCGACAGCGGCGTGGAGCGGTGGTGCCCGATCACGGCGTCAGCCCGGACCCCGGGGTCGGGGTCCGCCAGAAGGGCCGCCTGGCCCGAGGGTTCCAGGTGGGTCCACGCGCGCGGAACGGCGCACCGGCGCACCTGCGGGTCCGGATCGGTGGCGAGCGCCACGAGATGCCGGGTCGGCAGATGGCGGTGCAGGGCCGCTTCGGCGCGCACCCGGGGGTCGGGATCGTTGGCGAGCTGGGTGAACGTCGCCTCGGTGAGCGCGAGTTGATCGTCCACGGCCCAGACCAGGAGCACCAATCGGTGCTTGGGGTCCGGGTCCTGGAAGAGCTGGGCGCGCTCCTCGGGGCTGAGCAGCCCGCGGCCCGCCAGGGCGAAGCGCACCCGCCACTCCGGGTGGGCGAGCCAGGCACTGACCACCTCTTCGGGGAGCTTTCGCCAGGTCAGGTAGGCGGGCACTCGTTTCCCGGGGGCGACATCGAGCAGCCGGAGCAGGACGGGCGCGGGGGCGGCGCGATGTCTGGCCAGCCCTTCGCGCCACGCCTGACCGAGCGCGGCCGAAGCGGTCTGCCGGCGCAGCACCGAACTCCACGCCGCCGCCGGTGTTCCGTTGTCTCCACCTGTCATGGCGGCCATCCTCCCCCGCGGGACGACCCGTTGCAGAAGTTTGACGCAACTTTGGAGAGCGCTCTCCCATCTCTTTCGCCTGCTGAGGGGGACACTCTTCCTGGCCGAGGCGGCACTTCCGCCCCGGCACCCGCACGCACCACCGCACCCCACCCATCACCACACGCACCCCCACGCACCGCCCCCCGCACCACCGCACCCGCGCACCACCGCACCACCGACATGCCGCTGCGGACAATCCGCGGATCCGGTCTGCTCAGTCGCGCCCAGTCGCGGCTCGGCGGTGCCGGACGCGCGGGAGCGAGCCGTCCGCGGGGGCCCGCAGACACCGTCCGGCGCCGGCCGGGCCGGTCGGCCCGCACGCCCACCGCCGACCGACCGAGCGGTACGGAGCCGGAGAAGAAGATCAGGCAACCGAAGGGAATGCAATGAGGCTGCTCCCTCACCTGCGTCCGCCGGCGCCCGCGCGCGGCAGATCGCGACCGCCCCACCGCCGGCCCACGGTCCGCGCGCTGCTCGTGGCCACGGCCCTGTTCGCCCTGTCCCTGGCCGGGGCGCACACCTCGGCCTTCGCGGCCGGCAGCGGCGCCTTCGGCGGCACCCCGGCCGCCGTCCCCGGCACGGTCCAGGCGGCCAACTACGACACCGGCGGCCAGGGCGTCGCGTACAACGCCACCGCCGGCAACGGCAGTGCCAACAGCTACCGTTCCGACGGGATCGACCTCGAGACCACCGCGGACACGCAGGGCACCGGGGCGCCCGGCGGCGCGTACGACCTCGGCTGGACCACGCCCGGCCAGTGGTTCAAGTACACCGTCCAAGCGGCCACCGCCGGGACCTACAACGTCGCCTTCCGGCTTGCCTCGCCGTACGGGATCACCGACGCGCTGCACATCGCGAACGCGGCCGGCACCAATCTGACCGGCGCGGTCGCCGTTCCGAACACCGGCGGCTACGAGACCTGGACCACGGTCACCGTCCCCGTCACCCTGCCGGCCGGCCAGCAGACGCTCACCGTCGACCAGGACTCCAACGGCTGGAACTTCCACGCCATGGCCTTCACCCAGGGCTCGAACGGCGGCGGAGGCGGCGGGGGCGGCGGAGGCGGCGGCACCGGTCCGACCGAGTACTGCGGTACGCAGGACCTCGCCCTGGACCAGCCGACCACGGCCTCCTCGACCCAGGACGCCACCGATTACCCGGCGCCCCGCGCCACCGACGGCGACCCCGGCAGCCGCTGGTCCAGCGCGGCCAGCGACCCGCAGTGGCTGGAGGTCGACCTCGGTTCCCAGCAGCAGATCTGCGGCGTGGGCATCCTGTGGGAGGCCGCGTACGCCAAGGCGTTCCAGGTCGAGGTGTCCACCAACAACTCGACGTGGACCTCGATCTACTCCACGACGGCCGGCACCGGCGGGAGCCAGTCGATCACCGCCTCAACGACCGCCCGCTACGTCCGCATGGACGGCACCGCGCGGGCCACCTCCTTCGGCTATTCGATCTTCGAGCTCGCCGTCTACGGCCTGACCACGGTGGCCCCGGTCACCGGCGGCAACGGCACCGGCGGCAACGGTGTCTGCCCGTGGGTCGGCTCCACCGCGCCGGTCGCCCAGCGGGTCCAGCAGGTGCTCGACACCATGGACCAGGCCGAAGAGGTCACCCTGGCCTCCGGCGACGGCAGTTCGGGTTACATCGGCCAGGTCGCCGGCATCCCGAACCTGTGCGTCCCGTCGCTGAACCTCGAGGACGGCCCGTCCGGCGTCGGCGACGGGAACGGCGGCGTCACGGCCTTCCCCGACGGCGAGAGCGCCGCCGCGACCTGGGACCCGGCCCTGATCGACCAGGAGGGCATCGCCAAGGGAGCCGAGTTCGCCGGCAAGGGCGCCAACGTCGCGCTCGGCCCGACGACCAATCTGGTGCGCGACCCGCGCTGGGGCCGCACCTACGAGACCTACGGCGAGGACCCGTACCTGGCCGGCCAGATCACCTCCGCGGAGGTCGAGGGCCTGCAGAGCCAGGGCGTGATGGCCGAGGTCAAGCACGCCGCCGCCTACGACCAGGAGCGCTACCCGAACGGCGGCGACGACGAGACGGTCAGCCAGAAGGCGCTCGAAGAGCTCTACCTGGCGCCCTTCCAGAGCGCCATCGAGCAGTCCGCACCGGGCTCGGTGATGTGCTCCTACGCGGTGGTCAACGGCGCGCCCTCCTGCGCGAACGCGGACATGCTGCAGGACGGACTCGACGAGCAGGCGAACTACGGCGGCTTCGTCGTCTCCGACTGGGGCGCCGCGGGCAACGCCGTCGCGGACGCCGAGGGCGGTATGGACATAGCGATGCCGTTCTCCGACGCCGGCGACGTGGCCGCCGCCCTGTCGGCCGGCACGCTGAAGCAGGGGACCCTGAACGCCATCGTGGCCAGGATCCTGACCCAGATGTTCGCCTTCGGCCTGTTCGACAACCCGCAGACCGGCTCGCTCTCGGCCACCGTCACCAGCACGGCGCACCAGCAGACCGCGCTGAAGCTCGGCGAGGAGGGCACCGTGCTGCTGAAGAACAACGGCCTGCTGCCGCTCAACGCGAACATGACCGGCTCCATCGCGGTGATCGGCACCGACGGCGGCGCCGGAGTCGAACTCGCCGGCGGCGGCAGCGGCGGAGTCGACAGTTCCAACACCGTCTGGCCGCTGACCGGC
Source organism: Streptomyces sp. DvalAA-14 (assembly GCF_900091855.1). Taxonomy (GTDB): domain Bacteria; phylum Actinomycetota; class Actinomycetes; order Streptomycetales; family Streptomycetaceae; genus Actinacidiphila. The sequence continues at coordinate 46,469 of NZ_FMCH01000493.1, read as the reverse complement.
ATTCAGAACGCGGTCGGGCCTAACGTCAAGGTCACCTACACGGCCGGCGACGACAACGGCACCGCCGACATCCCGCAGGCGGTCGCCGCCGCCCAGGGGGCCACCGACGCGATCGTCTACGTCAGCGCCCCCGAGGGCGAGGAGAGCGACCTGGCCACGCTCGACCTGTCCAGCGCCGACGAGACGATGATCAACGACGTGGCCGCGGCGAACCCGCACACCATCGTGGTGATCAACAGCGGCTCGCCGGTGGTCATGCCGTGGCTGAACAACGTCGCCGGCGTGTTCGAGAACTGGTACGGCGGCGGGGAGACCGGCGCCGCCACGGCCGCGCTGATCTTCGGCACCGCCGACCCGTCCGGCAAACTGCCGGTCACCTTCCCCGGCAGCCTGAGCCAGGTCCCGGCCCAGACCACCGCGCAGTGGCCGGGCACCCCGACCGGGCCGATCTACAGCGAGGGAGCGGACATCGGCTACCGCTGGTACCAGTCCCAGAACATCACCCCCGCCTTCCCGTTCGGATTCGGCCTGTCCTACACGAAGTTCGCCTTCTCCAACCTCAGCGTCGGCGCCTTCAACGCGGGCGGCACGGCCACGGTGACCGCGACGGTCACCAACACCGGGTCGGTGGCGGGCGCGGACGTGGCCCAGATGTACGTCGGCGACCCGGCCGCCAGCCAGGACCCGCCCGAGCAGTTGAGCGGCTTCCAGCGCGTCACGCTCAACCCCGGGCAGAGCTCGACGGTGACCTTCCCGCTGACCGTCCACGACCTGGCCTCCTGGTCGGCGGCGGACAACCAGTGGGAGGCCGCCGCGGGCGGGTACTCGATCAAGGTCGGGGACGCGTCCAACAACCTGCCGCTGACCGGCTCGACCAGCCTCGCCCAGACGCTGACCGGGCAGGTCGCGGCAGGCGCCTCGGGCGCGGGTGTCTCGCTGCCCAACACGGCGGTCAGCGCGAACGTCACCGCGAACTCGGGCGTGCCGGGCGCGGAGACGGTCGGCGTGGTCAACCCCTTCGGCTACAGCAGCCCGAAGGGCAAGGCGGTCTCCTTCGCCGTGCAGGCCGTGGACTCCAACACCTCGCAGACCCTGACCTTCACCGCGAGCGGGCTGCCGCCCGGCATCACGATCGCGTCGAACGGCACGGTCTCCGGTTCCGGCAGCACGCTCGGCACCTACACGGTGACGGTGACGGCCAAGGACACCCAGGGAGTCTCCGGTACGGCCACCTTCGTGTGGTCCGTCGTGCAGTGAGCGCGGTGCCCCGCCGGCCGGGGCACCGCGACCGACCGCGGTAGGGAACACGCCGCCGCGCGGACCGGCCACCCCGTCCGGACCGCGCGGCGGCGCCCGCGTCGACCCGCCACCGCGTGGGCTTGAACGACTGTTGGAGCGATGGTCGTTGGCCCGCCATCACGCGGACTCGCGGGATTGGCCCGGGCTTTGCAAGCTGTAGGCCATGCTCACACGCAGAGATGCGCTCCGACTGATGAGTGTCTCCACGGGCCTGGCCGCGTTCAGCGGCCCCGAACTCCTCGCCCGGGCGGCGGCGTCCGCCGGCCCCGGGGTTCGCAGACGCGGTACGAACGGGATCGAGCACGTGGTGGTGCTCATGATGGAGAACCGTTCGTTCGACCACTTCCTGGGCTGGCTGCCGGGCGCGGACGGTCGCCACGACCTGACCTTCCCCGCACCCGACGGCAAGCTCTACCCCAACTACCCGCTGGCGCCCGACTTCCAGGGATGCGGCTACAGCGACCCCGACCACAGCTGGGAAGGCTTCCTCGTCCAGTCCAACGGCAGGCGGATGGACGGCTTCCTCCAGCGGCCGACCGTGGCGGAGCCCGTCGCGGGCCTGACACCGGCCGCCGCCAACACCTTCCCGATCGGGTACTACACCAACCTCGACCGGCACCACCGCCGCAAGACGGTCCCCGACCTCCCCGTCCTCGGCGCCCTGGCCGAGCACTACACGGTTCTCGACCGCTACTTCTGCTCCTTCGCGGGCGAGACCTTCCCCAACCGCTTCTACCAGCACGCGGCCCGCACCGACCGCGACCACAACTCCAACACGCTCTCCGCGCTGCCGACCATCTGGGACCAGCTCTCGCCGATCCCGAACGACCAGGGCATCCCCACCGGCGGTTACTTCTTCCGGGACTCGCCCTTCCTGGCGCTGTGGGGCACCAAGTACTTCCCGTTCTGGCACCCGTTCGCCGACGGCGACACCGACGCGCTCGGCATCCCCGTCACCACGCCGTCCTTCCTGGACACCGTGGCCGCCGGACAACTGCCCAACGTCAGCTTCATCGACCCCGCCTTCGACGCGGAGGGCAACGGCACATCCGCCGACGACCACCCCTTCGCGGACATCCGGCTGGGCGAGCGGTTCATCGCGGACACCTACCACGCGCTGGCGGACGCGGGATACCTGGACAACACCGTGCTCGTCATCACCTACGACGAGTGGGGCGGCTTCTACGACCACGTGCCGCCGCCACGCGTCACCGACGACACCGACCCGGCGGACGTCGACCACACCGGGGACGGCACGGTGCCCGTCGAGGGCCGGTTGCAGCCCGACTACACCCAACTGGGCTTCCGGGTGCCGACCGTCGTGGTGTCCAACCGTGCCCCGGACCGGATCGTGCACCACGGCCCCTTCGAGCACGCGTCCACCCTGAAGATGATCGAGTCCACCTTCGGACTGCGCCCGCTCACCGCGCGCGACACGCATGCCGAGGACCTGGGCCAGGTCCTGCAGCACACCCCGCGCCGCCCGGTCCCGGCCGGCGCGATCCCCCGCAGCAGCCAGGTGCTGGGCCCGGTGACCGACGCGGCAGCCGTCTGCTCGGCCGGCAGCACCCCCTCGATCTCGCCCGACCCGGTCGGCGTCCACCACCACGACGACCATGCGCGTCCGGTGCCGGTGCGGCCCCAGGTCAACGGCATGGACGCGTTCGGCCGCGCGTTCCGCGAGGGCAACCGCGGATAAGCCCGCGGGGCGGGGCCCGGCCGGAAACGGCCGGATCCCGCCCCGCCGGATGCGCCGGCGCCGAGGTCAGGAGGCCGGGCAGGCGTCCGTGGTGGTGAGCAGGGCCGCCGTGCTCTGGGCGACGGTGACGTGCGCCCCGGTGAGGAGCGTCAGCGACAGGGCGGTGACGGTGATGCCCTTGCCCGCCGCGACGGGCGTCTGCTGGTTGACGACCAGTGAGCCCACCAGGGGCACGGCGATGGTGGTGTTCGGCGCGGCGTCGGCGGCGACGGCCACCCCGGCGACGCGGAGACCGGTCAGCGTGGTCGTACCGGTCGAGGTGATCGCGCCCGGTCCGGTGCCGGTGAGCGACTGCCGTGCCTGGGCGGAGGTGCCGACCAGGTCGGCGGTGATCAGGCCGCCGAGCAGATTGACCCCGGTGGCCTGGGCGTGGGCCGCGGCGGTGCGGGTTCCGTCCGCGTCCACGGTGCCGGACGCGTCGGTGGTCAGCACGCCGAGGCCGCCGACACTGCCGAGCCCGGCGCTGAGCACGGAATGGCTGTCGTCGCCCGGCAGCGACGTGCAGGAGTGGGCCGAGACGGGCAGCGGGCCGACGCCGAGCAGCGGCGAGGTCAACCGCACGCCGTGGGAGCGCGCGTCGAAGACCGGCGCGGTGAAGGTGACCGAGGCGCAGCCGGGCAGGTCGACGCCGACCGGGTCGGTGATCGCCGAGCCGCACACCTGGTAGGTGCCACCGGTGGTGGACGTGAGCCGGACGGTGGCGGTGCAGTCCTGCTGCCCGGCGGCCAGATCGCCGTGCACGGTCACCGAGCCGTCGGCCGCGTCCGCGGCGGCCGTACCGGAGCCGCAGGTGGTGGCGGCGCTGTCGCCGTCGAGTCGCAGGCCGGCGGGCAGTCGCGCGGTGAAGGACCACCCGTCCTTCGCGGCCAGCTCACTGGTGTTGGTGACGGTGAAGGTCAAGGTGCTGGGCGCGCCCACCGGCAACTGGGCCGGCGCGAAGCCCTGGTCGAGCTGCGGAGTGGCGTCCAGCAGCCGCACGTTGTCGATCGCGCCGTCGTTGCCGTTGCCGCTGGCCTGCTCGTTGACCAGCCGGATGCCGGCCGAGTCGCCGCTGAACAGCACCGAGCCGTTGCTGGCGTACGTGCCCACCGAGGTACCGCTGATGACCTGGCCCGGGTGCTGGCAGGGGTCGATGGGGGAGCTGAACGCGGCGCGCGCGGTGCCGCCGTCGAGCAGGTAGAAGGCCAGCAGCGGGTGGGTGGTGAAGCAGTTCTGCGCGGCCGCGTCCACCGAGAAGGTGAGGAACCGGTGGTCCGCGCTCAGCGGGATCGGCGTCACGGTCTGCAGTTCGGTACGCCCCGCGCCCGGATCGCCCTGCGTGTAGGCGGTGAGCGAGTGGTTGGTGGCCGCGTCGCCACCCGCCCACGTACCCAGCGCGGCGGCCATCTGCTTGTTCGCCGCCCAGAAGCCGCCGCAGTTGGCGCCGGCCGGGGCAGTGGCGGGGGCCTGCTCGGACACGAGCAGGCCGTTGCAGGAGGTCAGCCAGGCCGGATCCGCCGAGTAGGTCTCGGCGAGCGGCGCGCCCCCGGTGTAGTCGGGCAGCGGCGTCACCGCGGCGCCCTCGCCGTTCTCGAAGCCCTCGGTGAACACCGTGGTCGGCGCGCTCGGTATGCCGGGACTGCCGGGCGCGTTCGCCTCGGCCGGCCCGACCGCCGCCAGCGATCCCGCGGCCAGCACGGTGGCGCCCAGCAGCGCCCCGGCCACCCGTCGTCGCCACCGCCCGTGCGGCCGTCCGACGACCCGCCCGTCCCTCCCGCGCCGTGGCGCCGCGTCAGCTCCCGCCGCGCCGATCTCTCCCAGGCCGAAGTCCCTCATCCCAGAACCCCCTTCGTGCAGCAATACGGGCATGCGGTAGGCCGGTACGCCGTCCGATCGCCGGCACCGGCAGGCCGCGCCACCGCGATGGATGTCTGCGGCCACCTTCCCCGGCTCCCCGCGGTCCGCGCACCGGCGCGCGGCGCCTCGGCTGGTGCACGCGAGGACCCGCACGCCGCACAAGCCGGTGCGTACTGCCACACGCCCCCGGCGCTGCCGCGGCGGGACGGTCCCGGATGGTTTGCCGTCGAGCGCGGACGGTTCGGCGAGGGCGGACGCGGCGGGATCGGTACGAGTCTTCCGAAGCCCGGCCCGCAGGCCCCGTCGCCTTGTCAGCGACCCGCGCGCAGCCACTCGTCGAGGGCGGCGAAGTCGGCGTCGGTGAGGCCGTGGCGGTGGTCGACACGGTGCAGCAGGGCGCGGGTGGGGTGGTGTGCCGCCACCCAGGCGCGGTCGGTATCGGTGATCTCGTCATCGAGCCAGGCGAAGGGCCGCCCGGCCGCCCACAGGAGGAGGCCCCGGGTCTTCCAGTGCAAGCCGCCGCGCTCGTCCTCCTCGGACGGCTCCGGCCAGGTGACCTGGGGGAGTTGCGGCAGACCCAGGAGGGGCGCGAGGCACTCGTTCGCCTCGGACCCCCACGTGGTGGCCCACACCAGGTCACACGGCAGCCCCAGCAGCCGGGGCCCGAGCGCCGGATCGACCCTGGCCAGCAGCGGATTCGCGCCGGCTTCCGTCTGCGTATACGTCGGATACCCCCGGGGATACTGCTCCCGCGCCCCACCGAACGGGATGAGCGGCCCGTCGACATCAAGAAAGAGAAGGGGCCGCCGCCCCGGGGAACCGGTCACCTCCGTACCGTAGCGGCCCTCAGCGCGGCTGCTCAGCGCGCGGCCGCCCTCCTCCTTGATCAACGGCCGAAACGATCACCGCCGGACAGATCGTTCAAAGCCTTTTGACAGCCGGGTACTTGTGGATCCCGCTGTCGGCATGGTGCCCTTGTGGCCCATCGGGCAACTGATACTGAGGGGGCACGCGAGTCTCATGATCAAGCGAATAATCGCCGTGGCAGCGGTGATCCCGGTCATGCTGGGCGCCACATCCGGTGTCGCTTCCGCGCAGTCCGCGCCTTCCGCGCGGTCCGCGCCGAAGGCGACCGCGGCCGTGGTCACCTTGACCTACGACGCCAGTCAAGCGGGCCAGTGGGCGAGCGCGATCACGCAAGGTGTGCAGAATTGGAACAGCGCGGTGCACAACGTGCATCTGCAGCCCGCGACTTCGCGCGGCTCGGCCAATTTCGTCTACAAGGCGACGGCCGGCTGGCCCCAGACGACGCTCGGGCCCATCGTCCCGGGTGGCAGCAGAGGGCAGGTGCAGCTGGGCCAGGAAGCGGTCGACGAGGGATACGACGTGACCCGGATCGCGGCGCACGAAACCGGGCACATCCTCGGGTTGCCCGACGACTACACGGGGCCCTGCTCGGAGCTGATGTCCGGCCACGGCCCCGGCACGTCCTGCGTCAATGCCAAACCGAGCGCGGCCGAGGCGGCGCAGGTCGACCGGAACTACGCAGGCCGCACGGCAGCGGTGAGCCCGAAGCAGCACCAGGTCGTGATCGACATCTGGTCCGGATCGGCGCTGACCGGCGCGCGCTGACCGCCGAGAACCGACCGCCGAGACCTGACCGGCGCGGGCAGGCTCTCGAGGCGCCGTCCGACGCGGCGGCCCTGCTGATCACGGCCTTCCCGAACCTCACCACCGAGCAGCGCACCGAGGTCCTCGAGCAGACCGCGACGGACTCCGGCTACCCGCTGGACCTCACCGCCGACGGCGGCGCGAGCTGGGAGCGGATCAACCTGGCGGCGGCGATGGCGGCCCGCGTGGCGGTCAACGCCGACGGGTCGGTCACGGTGACGAACTTCTCGGACGCCACCCAGGCGAGCGTCGCGGACGCCGACGCGGTCACGGTGGGAGGCGCCGTGATCGACGGGTTCGACCCGAACGTGTCGACGTACGTCGTCGACTGGCCGAAGGACGCGAGGATCCCGGCCGTCTCCGCCGTGCCGGCCCAGTCCGGCGCGCGGGTGAAGGTCGCCGACGGCAGTTCGGTCCTTTCCTCGACCAACTCCCGCTTCGCCACCCGCACCATCACGGTGACCTCGGCCAACGGCTCGGTCACCCGGACCTACACCGTCGGCTTCCAGCCCACGGACCGGGACGGCCGGCCGGCCGCAGCGGGCGGCAACGGGCACTGAAACCGCGACCGCCTGACGACGAAGGTCCCGACCGCCCGGCGGTCGGGACCTTCGTTCGCCCGGCGGGCCGCGTACGCCGTTTCAAGGACGACGTATCCGGGCCCGCGACATCAGCGGGCGCCCACCGGACCCCCTTCCGAAGGCGGCCCGTGAGTCAGTTCGCGTCGAGGTTCCGCAGGCCCGTTTGGATGTCCTGGAGGTTCATCACCGGCATGAAGGTGACTTTCGCGCCGAGTTCCTGGAAGAACGGCTCGGCGACGCTCGGGATGTCGGCCGCGTCCTCCAGATCGAAGACGATGTATCCGGTGCGCATCCCCTCCGCGCTGCCGAAGTACACCGCCTCGGGGCTGATCCGGTCGAACACCGATGTGAGGACGGCGGGCAGCGTACGGTCCGTGATCGCCTTGTTCGCCTTCTCGGTGTCCATCTGGACCGTCAGCATCACCCTCATGGTCGTTCCACCTCTCCTCGGCGCGCCGGCACACCCGTGCCGTCCGCCCAGCGTGGGCGAGGTCCGGGGAGGCCGCAGCCGGAGAAGGTCGTCGGAGTGACCGCGGGGGCACGGCGATGTGCTTCCGGGGCCCGGGAGATGCGGCAGAGGGCCGCTCGCCGGGCGGCCGGCCCGGTCAACGGTCGTCGCGGTCCGTCCCGGCAGTGCCCGACCGCAAGGTGAGCAGCGAGATCTCGCTCGGTGCGAAGACCCGGAAGGGCGGCCCCCAGAAGCCGGCGCCCCGGCTGGTGTAGAGCAGGGTCCGCACGCCGTGCCGGCTCAGGCCGTGCACCACCGGCTGGTCGATCCGGACGAGGTAGTGGAACGGCCAGATCTGGCCGCCGTGGGTGTGCCCGGAGATCTGCAGGTCGATGCCGGCGGAAGCGGCCTGGGCGACATACTTGGGCTGGTGGGCGACGAGCAGGACCGGCAGGTCCGGGTCCGCGCCCGCCAGTGCGCCGAGCAGGTTCGCGCGGTGCCCGGCCAGGCCGGAGGACTCCGCGGTCACGTCGTCCACGCCCGCCAGGACCAGGAGGTCCCCGCCGCGCTCCACCACCACATGGCGGTTGTGCAGCGGCTCCCAGCCCAGTTCCGCCATGCGGTCCAGCCAGCCCTGGGCCTCGCCGAAGTACTCGTGGTTCCCCGTGACGTAGACCTTCGCCAGCCGTGACCGGATCGTCCCCAGCGGCGCGGACTGCTCCCGGCGCTGGAGGGGGGTGCCGTCGGCAATGTCGCCGGCGTGGACCACGACGTCCGCGTCGAGCCCGTTGACCGCCTCGGCGACCCGCGCCGACCAGCCGGCCCGGTCGATCGGCCCGAAGTGGGTGTCGGCCAGCACGACGACCCGGGTGCCGTCCAGACCGGCGCCGAGCCGGGGGACGCGCACGTCCAGCCGCTTCACCCGGGGCACGCGCATCGCCTCGTGGTGTCCCCAGGCCAGCAGGCCGGCCGAGACCACGGCAACGGCCGCGGCGACGATCCTGGCCCGGTGGGCGCCGCCGGCATCGAGCCCGATCAGCACCAGGTGCACCAGGCCGCCCAGCACCGACCAGGTGAACAGGACCCAGACCATCCCGAGTGTGCTGTCCGCGACGCGAGCCGCACGGTCGGCCCGTCGGTGCCCGTGGCCCGCGACCATGAGGAACGGGAAGGAGACCAGCCAGCAGGCGAAGCCGACCGTGCCGGCCAGGAAGACCGGGAACGGCCAGTCGACGCCGGAGGCGAACAAAGTCCACCAGGGCAGGACGAACAGCAGCGCGAGGACCAGGAAGACCACGGTCCCACCCAGCCTCCGCCGCAGGGACGACCGGCGCTCTCTCCCGTCCTCCGCCTCAGGGCCCGGCGCGGGAGCCGGTCCGTCCTCCGCCCCGGGCCGGGCGACGGCCACGCCGGCCTCCGGCCCCTCGCCGGCCGACCGAAGGTCCGCCTCCGACCGGATGGATTCGCTGTCTGTCACCGCGCGCCGCCCCTCACATCCGCTGTCCCACTGTGCCGGTCCCCATCATCCGCCACCCGGCGCCCAAGGGAATCGTCCGGATCCGGCGGCCGCGGTTCGGCAAGTCTCGGGCGGGGCTGTTGTGTTGGGTGCGGGTGCGGGTCTGGTGGGGGTGCCTGCCGGTGGCCGCTCAGCCGATGGGATCCCGACGGTCGAACGGCGGTGCGGTCGCCCAGTCCGGCCGCCGCCATGCGGGTCACCGGCCGAGTCGTCGTCCACGAGCCGGCCGACGGCCAGAAAGCGCTCGCCGAACCGGACCCGCGCCACCGTGGGCAGGCTGTCCCGGCTGCCCTGCCCTGCCCTGCCCTGCCCTGTCCCGACCCGACCCGACCGGGACGTCGGACGCCGGTCCCGGATGGCAGAGTGCCGGGTCATGGACACGGACGCCTTCTGGCACCTGATAGAGACCGCGCGCTCGCGCGCGACGGAGTCCGGCACCTTCGACGAGGCGCTGGTCGATCTGCTGGCCCTCCGCTCGGAGCGGGAGGTGCTCGCGTACCAGGAACGTTTCGAGGAACTCCTCGGCGCCCTGTACCGCTGGGACGTCTGGGCGGCGGCAGACCTCATCGGCGGTGGCTGCTCGGACGACGGCTTCACGGACTTCCGCGCGGGGGTGATCGCCCAGGGGCGTACCTGGTACGAGCGCGTCGCCGCCGACCCCGACAGTCTCGCCGGCCACCCACTCGTCGCCGCGGCGGCCGGCGCGGGAGACCGCCACGTCCTGTTCTACGAGGCCGTGAACTACGTCGCCCCCGCTGCCTTCGAGCGACTCACCGGTGACGAAGAGGACTTCTACGCGGCCTGGGAACGATGGGGCTGGGAAGCCCGGCCCGGCGACGCGGCCGCGACGGACATCGCCGCCGGGACGGACATGGGCGAGGACGTCGACGTCCGGGACGCCGACCAGGTGCACCGTCGCCTGCCGCGGCTCGCCGCGCTCCACCTTCCGGCCGACCTCGCACCGCGCGGACCCCGTACGCCGACGGGTCCCACCGCGAGCGATGGGACCCATGGACGTACTGCCGGGTGAGGCGCCCGCCTGCCCGGCGGTGGCCCGGGCCAGGGGGTCGCCGCCGGAAACCGGTGGCGACCCCCGCTGCTCAGTGCCCGTACGCGACCAGCAGGTTGGTGGCCGGGACGACCACCAGCCCGCCGCCCGCGCCGAGACCGGTCAGCGGCTGGGACACGTTCTGCTCGTCGGGATCGGCGATCGGCGCGCCGACGTCCGTGGACCAGACGGACTGACCGGTCGCGCCGTTGAGCGCCCACAGCTCACCGGTTCGCGAGCCGACGTAGACGTAGCCGTTCACGACGATCGGCGCCGTGCTGATCTGGCCGTCGCCCTCGAACGTCCAGCGAGTGGCCAGCGTGGGGCTGTACCGCTCCTGGAGGACACCATCGTCGACGAAGTAGCCCTGACGGCCGTCGAAGGCCGGCGCCGGCGACGATCCGGTGGCGTCGTACGTGCTGCGGACCTGCCCGGTGCCGGCCTTGAGGACCGAGGGGGCCATCCCGGCGACGTCCCGGACCCAGACACCGCCGTCGGCGAGGACGGGCGTGCGGCCCCCGCCGCCCTCGCAGTCCGTGTCGTGATGCCAGATCGGATCGCCGGACGTGGGATCGAAGGCGTAGGTCTGCTCGCAGGCGTAGGAGACATAGACCCCCTTGGCCGTGACGGCGGGCGAGCTCTCGTCCCCGTTCTCGACCGACTGGGTCCAGAGCACCGCGCCGCTGACGGCGTTCACCGCGTACAGGGTGCCGCCCGAGCCGGCGCCGCCCGTGTACACCACGCCGCCGGCGAAAGTGGGCGCCGAGGTGAAGGCGTACTGCCCGGGCAGCGCGACGGTCCAGATCGTCGCGCCGGTGGCCGGGTTGAATGCGGTCAGCACACCGTCGGAGTTCTGGGCGTACAGCCGGCCGCCCCCGTAGGCGAGCGCGGACCACGGATAGCCGCCGCTGAGGGCGACGGGTGCCCAGGCGTTCTTGCCGGTGGCCGCGTTGACGGCGTAGAGGACGGTGCCATTGCCGTCCGGCGCGACAGCGGTGGCGAAGACGCGCCCGCCGGCCACGATGGGGTAGGAGACACTCCCGCCCAGATCACGCGACCACTTCTGGCTGAGCGGCGGGGCCCCCACACCGCTGTCGACAACACTGCCGTCGTGCCGTGCGTTGATCTGGTAAGTGGTCGAGACTCCGACCTGGGCCGGCTCCGCACCGGCCGGCGTCACCAGCGCGACAACCGACACCGCCGCGCCTAACAGAACGGCGGCAACTCGTCGAGACTTCACTCGGGTGTCCCCCCATCATTCGGCATCGCCCTGGCGACGCGCGTGAAGCGGACCGGACCCGAGGTTCGGTGGCCCGCCTTCCACCCCCATCGTCCTGCAAAGCGGCCTCCCTCGCGCGGCATTTTCGAACAGGTGAACCGCTCCACCGTTGCGGCGGTGACGGCGTCCCTCTCCTGCGCGGGGCGCCCGGCGCCCGTCACTCGTCCGGGTAGTCGGACGCCTCGGGCCGCCGGGTGTCGTCGAAGCCGTCGGCGAGCAGGTCGCCGGAGGTGAAGACCGCCTCCGCTTGGTCACCGAGGACGTGCTGAGCCAGCGCGTCGAGGATCTCCATGTGGGCCTCGCGGGAGATCGTGACGGCCTCCTCGATACGGTGGCTCGCCGCGAAAACGCGCTCACCGACCGGCCCGGCCTGCTCCAGACGTTTCACGAGCAGTCCTGCTTCCAGATAATCGGACCAGGGCGTCCGCACGCTGAGATACGAGCGTGCGGTGCTGCGCAGCAGCATCAAGAGCGGCCGCACGGCGAAGTCCGCGGCTCTGCTGATGTCCAGCGACGTGCCGAACCGTTGCTCGAGTGCCGTCTCAAGGCCCTGGTTGTAGGCGTACAGCGCGTTGTTGAACGCGTCGTTCTCCTGCTCGTAGTCGCCGAATCCACTCGTGGGGCCGGCGAGAACATGCAGCCGGCATCGGACGAGGGCGGCGCGGTCGTAGAGCATCGCGGTTCCGGACTCCTTGCGGTGAGGTCTCAGCCACCGGCGAACTCGGTGAGGCCGAGTCGGCCTGCTGCGTCCGGTTCGGTGACACGGACGAGGAGCGTGCCGCAGGCGGCGCGACGCAGCGGGCCACGGTCGCAGTGTCCGTACGGGACCCCGGGGCCTCCCCGTTCCCGACGTCAATGGCTGGTGAAGGACTCGGGGCCGAAGCGGCCCCACATCACGAACGCGGCCAGGACGAGGTAGACCAGGTCGATCAGCAGAAGGCTGAACTCGTGCCGCCGGATTCTGGTGATCGCCGCGCCGGCCATGATGATCACCAGGCCGAGGGCGGCCAGTGGGACCAGGACCGGCGCGATGTCCAGCACAGCGGGCAGGATCAGGCCCACCGCGGCCAAAACCTCAAGGGCTCCGATGGCCTTCACACCGCCGGCGCCGAAGTCCTCAACCCACCGCCCGCTGTGCCCGGCGGCAGCGATCTTCTCCTTCGGTGTGATCACCTTGAAGGTTCCGCCGAGCAGGTAGGCCGCGGCCAGAAGTCCGGCGATGATCCACAGCGCGAGGTTCATGATTTCCTCCGGTCAGCCCGAGACGTTTCCGATGACCTCGGTGAGGTCGATCGCGAGGTCGAGGAGCAGGCCGGTCTCCTCCCAGGATTCCTGAGGTGTCCGCATGCTGCCCCGCGCGAATCGGTCCCGGCTCTCGGTGAGTTCCGTCAGTCGCGCCCCGGCTCGGACGACTGCCACGAGACGATCCTCCCGCACGGTGAACTCCCGCACGAGGCATATACGTCCAACCGCCCCGGCCACCGCGGGCGTTGGGCGGTCACCGCCGCTGCGGAAGACACCGATGGCCCCGCCTCGAACGGTGGGGCCATCAGAACGGAGACCTCGCGCCTCACGGCTGGAAGGGGATCTCCAGGGGCTTCGCGCGGCCGAGCTCCGGGACGAACGCGCTGTCCTTGATCTTGAAGGTGGCCGAGCCGAAGTCCGCCGCCATCAACCGGTCCCGCAGCCAGTTGGTGGGGGCATTCACCTGCGGCCAGTGGTTCCAGTCGACGAGCGGCGGATAGAACCACTGGTGGGTCGGGTTCTCCACCGCGTCGTCCGAGGCGTTGGCGATACGGAAGTCGTGAGTAAAGCCGCCGTCCTTTTGATAAACGACCTTCGGATGCGAGTTGTCGAACCGCACCTGGGACCGGGTGTACGTCTTCCAATCGCCGTGCTGGGACACGGAAAGGTACTCCACCTGGTTCGACGACTGATTGACCCAGGAGATCACGGACTCGATATCGTGCCGGTGGCCGTTGGTACCGCCGGCGATCTCCCCCACCCCATTGGTCGACTGGTCTTTTTCGAAGTAGCTGTCGTACATGACCGCGCACCAGCCGTTGTTGCACTCGCTGCGCGCGTACGTGTTCGAGCTGTTCAGCTGGGCCATGTCGTGACAGTGCCCGTTCACCGCTCCGCCCAGCGCGAGGCCCGGGTTGAGGTTGCCCTGGATGTCCTCGGCCGACGTGGCGAGGCACCCGTCCCCGTCGTAGTCGTACGCGGGAGAGAACGACGCCTCCGTGCCGCCGGCGCCGGCCGGGAGATTGCCGATGACGTCGGCCTGGGCCGTGAGCGGCGCCGCCAACAACGCCGTGGCGGTACCGGCGGCGACGAGCCCCGCCCTGATCATCCCCCTCGACCTCCGTCCGACCGAACCGCGTGATACCTGTCCCACCGAAGACGAACGCATTCCCATTTCCTTCCTTAGCGGGCTGTGCCGGCCGGATCGCCGCTGACCTCACCGGCGGCACTCCAAGCCCAAGGACATGTATCAGGGCGACCTGTTCCCTTTTCCATTCCAGGCATGAACGCGGTGTGAACGGGCGCACGTTCGAGCCGCGGTTGTCACCCTAAAACGGCCGAAATGCCGAAGAATAAGCGGGATGCTCGGGCCAGGGCTGATGTGCGGCATGGGCCCATCGTGTCCCAGCCCGAGTCGCGGCTCGGGTAAGCCGTCAAAGGCGACCGAGGAGAGCCCCCTCTTTGCCGGACCGCAGCCGGCCCGCCCTTGGCGCCCCTCGCGCTCACGCGAACCAGGTGTCGGCTCGGCGGTGAAAACCCGGTGGCCCGAAACGGCGCCGGTTGCGAGCATGCACCTGTGTCTGACGTGCCGCGCGAGATCCGTGCCCTCTACTCCGCCGAGACGATCACGGTCTACCAGGCCTACTCCTCGGAGATCGCCGGCCCGGCGGCGGCCGAAGGGCGGTTTCCCGACGGGTACGACCGGGGCCGGATGACGTGGATCAAGCCCTCGTTCCTGTGGATGATGTACCGCAGTTCGTGGGGTTCCGCGGTGGGACAAGAGCGGGTGTTGGCCATCCGGATTCGCCGGGAGGGGTTCGAGTGGGCTCTCGCCCACAGTGCGTTGTCCGGATACGACGGCCGCGTCCACGCGTCACGCGACCAGTGGAAACGCGAGATGCGCCGCAGCTCCGTACGCGTCCAATGGGACCCGGAGCGGGACCTCGACCTGCGGCCGATGTCGGTGCGCGCGCTGCAGGTCGGCCTGCGCGGTGAGGCGGTCGACCGTTACCTCGACGAGTGGATCGTCGGTATCGACGACGTCACCCACCTTGCCCGTACGGTCCACGACCTCGCCCGCGAGGGGGCAGGAGAGCAGGCCGCCCGGCTGCTGCCGGTTGAACGCCCCTACCCGCTACCCGGATCGCTCGCGTCCCGCATCGGTGCGTCGCGTGCAGCGCCTCGTGCAGAGCCTCGGGTGGGCGGTGAGCAGACGGCGGCTCGGACCGGGCGTCGCCTCGGCGCCGAGCCGGGTTGATCACCATCGCTACGGCGGACCGGCCGCCTTGACGGCTCCGGTCCGGCCGGGCGGCGCGGGACAGCGGACGCGTTCGCCGACGGACTTCCAGGTGCCGCGGTGCAGCCCGCGGATCCGCGCCCGGGGCAAACGACGCGGCCCGTTCGCTCGCCCGAGTGGAGCCTCGGGCGAGCGAACGGGCCAGGGACAAAGGCCAAGGACAAGGGCCAGGAACAAAGGCCAGGGACAAGGGCCGATGAGGTCAGGAGCGGACGGTGAGGTCGACCCAAGCGCCGTAGGTGGTCACGTTGCGGGTGTCGGCGGTGATGACGTTCCAGACGGCGCGGACCCGGTACTGGCCTCCCTTGGTCAGGCCCGCGAAGGCGTGTGTGGCGGTGCTGGAGGCATTGGCCTTGACGCAGGCGCTGGTGGAGATCGTGCGCCAGGCTCCCTGGTACCAGTGCTGCAACTGGAAGGTGATGCCGCACTCGCCGGCCTTGCCCGGTGCGACCGTGGCGGTCAACGACGGCTTGGTGCCCGGGCGGTAGATCCGGTACGTGGTGGTGCCGATCCGCACCGATCCGTGGTCGGCGCTCTCCTGCTCGCCGACCCGCGCCTGTACGCGCGCGATCACGCTCACCGTCCGCGGGGCGTACCGGTAGTCGCCCGGGAAGACCGCGTACACCGTGGCGGACACCGGGGAGGTGAAGGACGTGGACACGTTGCCTTTCGCGTCCACCGTGCCGGTCCTGAGCACCTTGACCGCGCCGCCGGCCGGCCGCTCCTCCAGCGTGACCGTGCGGCCGTTGTACGTCGTTCCCAGGTGCGCCGTCGCCTTGATCGTCCCGTCGTAGGCGTACGAGGACTTGTCCACCGCGACGCTCAGCGGGGTGGTGGCACGGTCCACGAGCACCGGTTCTTCGAACTGCTGGCGCGTCAGGTTGAGATCGGTGCCGGCGGTGTCGTAGGCGAACCGGTAGTGCACCAGGCCGCCGACCTGGGGCGTGTCCGTGAAGGTGAAGTGGCCTTTGGCGTCGGTGGTCACGGTGCCGACCGCGATGCCGGCCGGGTGCTGGGCGTCCACGCGCACCACGTCGACCTTGCCGACGCCCGTCAGCGGGGCCCCGCTGCGCCAGACGTAGGAGTCACCGGTGAAGGTGATCGCCTTGCCGCGGACGAAGTTCCCGTCGTGATCGGTGGTGCCGGTCTCTTGGAAGGCCCCGGTCGCGGCGGTGTCGGGCACGATCGGTCGTTCCGGAGTGAACGTCTGGTTGATCGGCACGACCCCGTCCTGGGGGTCGGTGAGCTGGACCTGGATCGAGACGCCCGTCCCGTGGACGGGATAGGTGCCGGCCACGGTCCAGCCCCTGGTCCCGCCGAAATGGGCGGTGGTCGGCTGCAACGGCAGCCCCCCGGGGTGCTCGGCGTCGTAGAGAGTGAGGGTGACCGCCGCATTCGGAAGCGAGTTCGACACGCTGGCGCTGACCGACCAGGCCTCCAGCTGGAAGGTGTAGGGCTGGCCCGCGTACATCGACGAGGACAGGAAGACGCCTCCGAGCGCTGCTCGTCCGATTTCCGGCTGCGTCTGTGCGAACAGGTGGTAGCCGCCGCCCGTGTCCTGCGCGACCGCGTAGAGAGCGCTGGAGTCCGGGGCCCAGGCGAGGCCGCCGACGGGCACCCTGTCGCCGTCCGGCAGGGGGAACCGGTAGCCGATCTGTGTCCCGGACGTGTTCTCGACGATGAGGTCGGCGCCCTCGGACGTGGCGAGGGAGCCGTCCGGTGCGATCACGGCATGGCGGAAGTCCAGCGGGTCCGTTCTTGAGTACGGCCGGACCGGAGCCACTGCGAGCGTCGGCGGATCGACCGCCCCGGGGTCGGAGACCGCAGGAGCTGTGGCGAACCATCCCGGGAAGCCCCCTGCCCCCGACTCGGCGACGTCCTTGCCGTCCGGGGTGAGCAAGAGATGCGAGTCCGGTGAGCCTACGGTGTACTGGAGGGCTCCCTGCCACTGCAGGGCGCCGTCGATGACCTGGAAGGTGTACAGCGTGTCGAACGAACTCGCCACGGCGAGTTCGTTCCCCGGGACCGGCGTGCCGGCCAGCACCTGGGTGGCGGCGCCGGACGTGTGCCAGACGCTGGACCGCACCGCCCCGTCCGGAGCGAGCGAGCCCAGACCCCGGTCGGTCGCCGAGGTCCAGCCGAACCAGACACTGCCGCCGGCCACCGCGAGCGAGGTGACGGTGAGGCCGCTGCCCGGGCTGTACTGGGCGGTGACCTCCAGGGTGCGGGCGTCGATCGCCAGGATGAGGCCACTGTCCGGCACCACCGCGTACAGAGTGCCGCCGTCCGGTGACACGGCCATGCTGGTGGCCCCCGCGGTGCCCGCGATCAGCTGCGGATCCGCCGCTTGCAGGTCAGTGGCGACGATCCCCGAACCGTCGGCGCCCTGGCTGACGAACACATGGCCGGCCGACTGGTCGACGGTCATGCTGGAGAAGCCGCTGAGAGCGAGGTCGGTCGACGCGTCCGCGTGCGCGGCCGGCGCGCCGATCGCGGACGCTGCCGAGATCGCGAGCAGGCCCAGGGCCGCCCGGAGTGTTTTCTTACCCGGTTCGCGCCGATCAGGGCGCGGGCGCCGGTGATGGAGCCGCAATTGAGGATCCCCCCAGAATGGTGCAGCGATGTCGTGTGGCGCACGTCGAAGGCGTGGGGATGTGAGCTTCGTTCGTACGACGGCACAGCTTAGATCGGCTGCCCCGCAGGCCCGGAGGGGCCCCGTCGCATTCCCGGTACGGCGCAGACGAGTTGACCACGAAGGCAGCTGCGGCCTGCCGTCGGACGGCCCCGGGCGAAGCTGCTCGCCCAACCCCAATGCCTTGACGTCGAGCAACAACATCCTTGGTGCCGGCTCCCCATGCGTCAGGCGGCATGCGGGGCGGCGGGTCCCGCGCCCTCGAGTTCGGCGTTCGGCAGCTGCTGGTCGGTCTTCGACAAGTCCTGCTCGGTCCAGATGCACTTGCCGCCTTGGAGATACCGGGCACCCCAGCGCCGGGAGAGCGCTGCGACGAGTTGCAGGCCGCGGCCGCCTTCGTCGGTGTAGTCGGCGTGGCGGATGCGGGGGGTGTTGAGGCTGCCGTCGTAGACCTCGCAGATCAGGCTCCGGCTGCGCAGAAGGCGCAGCCGGACCGGGCCGCTCGCGTGCCGGACGACGTTGCCGACCAGCTCGCTGACCAGTAGTTCGGTGGTGAGCACATGGTCGGCCAGTCCCCAGGCGGTGAGCTGTGCGCGGATGTACTGGCGGGCCTGACCGGCCGCCCGAGGATCCTGGGGGAGGTCGCAGCCGGCCACGTCACGCGGGTCGGTGCACCGGGTGTGGACGATGAGCAGGCCGACGTCGTCGTTGGTCTGCCTGTCCTCGGGCAGCAGAGCGGAGACAACCGTGTCGCACAGCTCCTCCAGCTGCCGGACGTCGTCCTCTTCGTCCGCGACCTGGAAGTACGCGGTGTCGGCGGCGGCCTGGGTCAGGACCTGCTGGAGCCGGTCCAGCCCCTGGTCCACGTCCTGGGTGGGCGACTCGATGAGCCCGTCCGTGCACAGGACGAGCAGGCTCTCGCCGGGCAGCTGCAGCTGGTGTGTCTCGAAGGGCGGATGCGCGGCGCCCAGCGGCGGGTCGGCGGCGACGACGGGGCTGTGGACGGTGCCGTCGCAATGGACGACGACCGGTCGTGGGTGGCCGGCCAAGGCGTACGAGCAGGTGCGGGCGACCGGGTCGAAGACGGCGTACAGACAGGTGGCGTAGAAGTCCTCGCCCAGGTCGGAAACCAGGTCGTTGAGGCGGTCGAACAACTCGTCGGGAGCCATGTCCAGGTCGGCGAGAGTGCTCACGGCGGTGCGCAGCCGTCCCATGGTGGCCGCCTCCGCGATGCCGTGTCCCATGACGTCGCCGATCACGATGGCGACCCGGTCGGCGGACAGCGGGATCACGTCGTACCAGTCGCCGCCCACTTCTTCGCCCTGGGCCGCAGGCAGGTAGCGGGCGGCGGCGCGGACAGCGGGGAGCCGGGGCAGCGCGCTGGGGAGCAGACCGCGCTGCAGTTCCCGGGCGCGGGCGTGCTCCATGTCGTACAGGCGGGCCCGCTCCAGGGCCTGCCCGACCAGGCCGCTCAGAGCCGTCAGCAGGGTGCGTTCCTCGTCGCTGAAGGGGCGCGGCTCGCTGAAGGACACCGTGCACAGGCCGATGGTCCGGCCGGAGGCGATCATGGGCAGGAACGCCCACGCCTCCTTCGGCGAGTGCACACTCACCTGGCTCATCGAGGGATAGAGCCGGTTGTACTCGGCTTTCGACTCGATGAAGCGGGGAGTGCGGGTCCGTGCCACGTCGTGGACGGTGGCGTAGTCGGAGAGCGGGAACCCGTCCATCAGCCTGGTGAACTCCTCCGGGTATCCGGCGGAGCCGACGGCATACAACCGCTCGTCCTCGTTGAGCACCTGGACCAGCAGCCCGTCGGCGCCGAACGGGGGCATCACATAGTCCGCGACGGCCTGCACAACGTCCTGGGCGGTCACGGCCTCGGCGAGCGCTGCGGTCAGCTCGCCCATCAGGATGGAACGCTCCGCCATGGCCACCGGACCAGGGGCCGACGGCTGGGGCACACCGTGCACGCGCGCCGCAGCCCATGCCGCGATCGCGCGCAGGAAGGACCGCTGCGTCTCGTCCGGCTCGCCGGCCGCGCCCGTGAGCACCGACAACACCCCGACGGGACCGTCGGCGCCGAGGAGCGGCACCGCGGCTGTGCCGGACGCCCCGATCCCCAGTGCGTCGCCGTCCACCCACACGTAGCCGCCGCGCCGGACAGCGCGTGCCGGGGCCGTGTCCTGCTCGCCGCGCAGCTGCGCCCACGCCTCGGCGACCGCCGGGGTGACCTCGTCGGAAGCCACCAGCCGCAGCCGCCCGTCAGCGGGCTCACGCCAGTGCGCCAAGGCTGCCAGGCCACCCAGGCACGTCTTCGCCTGTTGGAGGGCCAGGGCGAAGGCCAGGGCCCGGCTGCTGTCCGGCTGCCTTCCGTCCGGGGACCGAGCAGCCGGCGAAGCCCCGGGATCCACCGAGCCCGGCGGACCGGAGGAGTCTGCGGAGGAGGCCTTCCCAGCTGTCATTTCGCCCTGCCCGCCTTCTGCTC
Source organism: Streptomyces sp. DvalAA-14 (assembly GCF_900091855.1). Taxonomy (GTDB): domain Bacteria; phylum Actinomycetota; class Actinomycetes; order Streptomycetales; family Streptomycetaceae; genus Actinacidiphila. Next base: position 26,374 of record NZ_FMCH01000493.1, on the reverse strand, counting down.
AGGGGAACGGAGGAATAGTAAAAATCGCCAGATTTCACCCCTCCTCAAGAACGCTAGCACTCTTCGAGACGAACGGTCCGCCGTCCACAGCCGGTCCCTGGCGGGTCCCGCCGGTCCCTGGCCGGTCCCTGGGCGGTCGCGGCGGCCGTCACCACCGCCCGCCAGGCCTTGGGGGCGCCGGGGACATCCCTGGGACCGTTCGCTCCGCTCGACGAGGACAGCCGTGGCCGCCCACAGGCCGGCGGGACCGGTCGCTGGGCGCCCTGGGTCAGCGGGGCATCTGAGGGGCGTGCTGGTCGCGGAGGGCGGTCCAGGCGGCGCGTTGTTCGGCGGAGACGGTCGGGGGGACGTCGTGGCCGGCCCGGTGCAGCAGTTCCAGCGCGGTCGCCAGGAAACCGACAGTCAGTGACCGCTCGATGCCCTGGTCGGTGCGTCCGTACCGATCCAGCGCCACCTCGCAGAACTCGCGCAGGGCTTCCCCGTCGATCCTGGCGTCGGCGCCGATGCCGGACGGGATGCCGAGCAACTGCGAGACGAGGGCGGCATGGCCGGTGAAAAGCCGGGCGACGGCGGAATCCACCGCCCACAGAACCGCGCCGGATTCCTTGCTCTCCTCGGCTGCGGCGCGGAATTCAACCGTATTCCCGGTGGTCCGAGGAATGCGGGCGCCTCGCTGGATCTGTTCCGCAGAAGCCAGCGGCAGCGTTCCGGCGGCAAGCACCGCACGGACCTGATCGAAAATGAGCGTGTCCTCCATGACGACGGACCGCGCCGCGATGTCGTCGACGAGCAGGCGCAATACCTTCAGCCACTCGCTGCGGAAATGCGCCTCCGGCACCACCAGCCGGCTGCGTTTGTTGAGCAGGTCCGCAGGCCCCCAGTCGACGGTGTCCCAGTGGGAGTCGACAACCAGGTCGTCGCCGTCCCGGTTGATCCGCCACTCGGCCTGAAAGCCGGACGGCCCCCAGCGGACGTGCACCGGTTTGTCCGACCCTTCCGCCAGCCTCGCCAGCATCACGGCGATGTCGTCCACCATGACCTGCAGTTCCTCGCAGTACACCAATGACACGGGCACACCGTTCCAGGACAGGACCATGCGGTCGGTGTCCGCCGGGTACATCTCGGCGATGGCCTCCGGCATGTTGTCCACGACGCCGGGGACGTCGCGGGCCTCCGGCGAGCCCGTCTGAATCCAGAAATCCATGACCAGCCTATTTGGTGTAAGGGTACGCGTGGACCGTACCATCCGCTCGGACCTTGACGTACAACGCGTCGGGTTTCTCGGGGGTTTCTTGGCCCGGCAGGTATTCGACGCAGTCGTTGTCCGGCGGCAGATCGAAGAAACCCTCTTTTCCAGGGCCGAGTTCCGCAGCCTTCTGTAGGGCATAATCCACGTCGGCCGGGCTGCCGAATTTTCCCTGCGGGTTCCCGGACTGATTGGCCCGCTGCGGCCCCTCGTTCCAGTCGATGCCGTGCTTGCCGCCCTTCAGGGCGTTTCCCTCGGGCTTGTATTTCTGCCCGTTCTCCGTGATGCCTTTGCGGACCTCGGCGATCTGCTTGTTGCGACTCAGCCCCGAGAGATCCGACTTGCGCTCGGTGTAGCGGGCCTGGTCCTCCTCGGAGATCGGCTTGGGCTCGCCCTTCGACGTCTCCGTCCCGGACCAGTCGCCGCCTCCGCCGCCGCTACCGCCCTCGGACGTCATGTCGACGCGATCAGGGCCGGCCGCGTCCATGGCGAGCTTGCCGCCGCCGGCCGCGATGAGGCCGACACCGCCGGCGATCGCAGCCGCCGACACCACGCCGGCCGGCACGCCGAGAAGAGCACCGACGCCGGTGACGTCGAGGGCCGCGCCGCCGATCTCTCCGCCGGCGCCCAGCGTGGCCAGCCCGACACCGGCCAGCACCTCACCCACCGCGCCGGCGTCGTGTGCCATCGCCTTGCCGAGCGACGCCAGGTCGGACAGGGCCGTCTCCCCCGCGTTCTCCAGGAAGTGCCCGGTGTCCGACAGGACCGTCCCGGTGGTGTCCTTGATCCTGTCCCAGGTGCTGTCGTGCATCCCGTCGTGTGTGATCGCCTGGTGGATGCGCGAGGCGGCGGCGCTCGCCGCCTGGTCCCGTATGTGTTTCGCCGACGCCAGCAGCCGCTTCGCCGCGCTCAGCGCATCCTGCGCCGCCTGCTGCTTCTTGTGTGCGGACGTCGCCTCCGGATCGTCCTTCGGGGTGTCCGCAGGCAGCGACTGGAGGTGCCGTCCGGCCGCCTTGCTGTCCGCGTCCGCCGCCTGCGCGTCGTGTAACGCCTTCAGCGACAGAGCCTGGGCCTGCGCCAGAGCGCTCGCCCAGTCGGCGTCGCTGCCCTCCCGCACGGTGACGCCCATCGCCGCGGCGGCGACGTCGTAACGGTGGAACGCCTTGCGCAGGTCGCCCACCGTGTCGTGCGCCGCGTCCCGGAACCGCCCCGCCGCGTCCGACGTCCACGACTCCACCGACGCCAGCGCCTGCACCTCGCCGGTCTCGCGCTGGATGTCGTCCGCGGTGTCGCGCAACGTCAGTCCGAGCAGCACCACCGTCTCCGGATCGCCCGGTATCGGGTCACCGCCCTCACCGAGCACGGCCCACTCGTGCGCCGGCGGCCGGCTCACTTGAACCCGCCCCCATGCGAGGCGTCCGAGTCCTGCTTGCGCAACGCCGCCGCCAACTGGGCATCCACGCCCTCGTAGGACGTCGCGGCGTCCTCGCTGATCACCCCGAGCGTGCGGATCCTCTCCGCCAGCCGCTCCCGGTGGATCCGCCAATTGTCCCCGAAATCCTTGAACGCCGACATGATCCGGTCATCTCCCAGGTCGCCCTCGGAGTAGCCTTCGGTCGGATTCGGTCGGCTGGTGAACTCGTCGTAGATCCGCTGCAACGACCGCGAGCACTCCCTCAACCGCGCGGTATCAGCTTTGAGATCACTCACGCCAGCCCCCACGTCGCCCGAACCGCGCTGTGCCGCAGCCATTCTAGGCGCGGGAGCTACGCGGAACAGGTGTTGTACGGACGCGGGCCGGAGGTCGAGTGCGGCCGGCCTTCACCGAGCGCTGCCCGGGGCGTCGTCCCGGCGGCTCCATGACTGTTGTTCCAGGTGCGGGGCACACGGGTAGGCAGGCCCTGGCCGCACATGCTCCAAGAGGGGGGTGGGCCGGTTGCCTGCGGGGCCGGGCGCAGGCGAGGGTCGCGTGATGCATGACCGGTTCAGGGCCGGTTCGGCGCGGGACTCCCGCGTAGCCGGGACGGAGCCCTGAGCGTCATCGAGCAGTGAGGAGTCGCCGTGGTCTCAAGGGAGCCGGACGGAGACGGCGGGCGGGCCTTTTGTCCTCCCGAGGGTGGGAGTCGTCGAGCGGACTCGGGGATCTTGGCGGGAATGCTGGCGGCAGCGGAGGCCGCGGCTCCGGTGGAGTCGCTCGACGTGGTCGCCGACATTCTCAAGGAGCACCTCGGGGCGGCGTCGGTGTCGTTTCTGATCATCGACTTCACCGGTAGTTCGGTCGTACGGCTGGGGGCCGCGGGAAGCGTCGAGACAGGTGAACCGGCTCGGCGCATCTTCCTGCGGGGCACCTTGTACGACGATGCGATCCGGACCCAGCAGCCGCTGGTGGAGGACAACGGCGGGGGAACGCTGGTGCGGATCGTCGCCCCGGTGACCAACCGCGGGGATACCCTCGGGCTCCTCGAACTCTTCCTGCCCAAGGCGCCGGACGCGGAGATCATGCGCGAGATCGGCGAGACCGCGCACGCGCTGGCATACATCGTCATCGCGAACCGGTCCTTCACCGACGTGTACCAGTGGGCCCGCCGCACCAACCCGCTGAGCCTGGCCGCGGAGATCCAGCACCGGCTGCTCCCGGCGTCGCTGGCGTGCGAAGCGGCGCAGTTCAGCGTTGCGGGGGTACTCGAGCCCGCCGACCATGTCGGGGGTGACACCTTCGACTACGTCATCGACCGGGACACGGTGCAACTCTCCGTCACCGATGCCATGGGCCACGACGTCGCGGCCGCACTGCTGGCCACCATCGTCGTGGGGGCCGTGCGCCGGGCGAGACGGGCCGGAGTCGGCCTCGAAGAGCAGGCCCGCCAGGCAGACCAAGCGGTGCGGGAACACGGCCGCCGGGGTTACGTCACCGGCCAGCTGCTCCGTATCAGCTTGCTCGACGGCGGGACCGAGTTCATCAACGCCGGACACCCCTGGCCGCTGCGGATGCGGGACGGGGCGGTTGAGGAGCTCGTTCCGGAGATCGACCTTCCGTTCGGCGTCCAGGCCCCGCACGCCTACCGGGTCCAGTCGTTGGACCTGAAGCCGGGTGATCGGCTGGTGATGCTCACGGACGGCATGCTGGAGCGCAGCGCGAGCAGCCTTGACCTGCAGGAACTGATCGTCCGCACCCGAGCGCAACACCCCCGCGAGGCCGCCCGCACGCTCATTGCGGCGATCGTCGACGTCAACCGGGGTCACCTGAGGGACGACGCGACGGTCATGTGCCTGGACTGGCACGGTGTGGACCGTGCCAGGCGGGATGCCGCCACCGGCGCCGACCTCACCGGTGCCTCGCACGCCCGCTCCGGTGTCCGGTACGCCCGCTGACGCCGGCGCAGCCACGGCAGACGTGAGCGCGCGCCGCGCGGGATCCGGAAGGAGCCGGGGGCCGGTACGTGGGGCGGGTTGCTGATTTGCACGGGCTGTGCGGCAGCCGGCGTGATGTCGGCGCCCTTACACCCCGCCGCCGGCGGTGCGGATTCGTTCCTCTTTGATAACCGGAGGTATGGCCTCCGCGATGGGGGGCAGTACTGGGTCCGGCAGATCCTACGCATCGAGGAGTTGACGTGACGATGTCCACTGAGCAGTCCGCAGCAGCGTCCCTCGCGCCCGCCCGGGCAGAGACGGCGGATCTGCCCTGGATCGAGGACGCGGGCAAGGTCGCGCCCAGCGACGCGCGGGCACTGTCGAAGCTGTTCTTCGACCGGCTGCAGAGCCTGGAGGAGGGCACGCGGGAGTACTCCTATGCGCGCGGCACCCTGATCGAGATGAACATGTCCCTGGTCCGCTTCGCCGCCCGCCGCTTTCGCAGCCGCGGCCCGGAGGAGATGGAGGACATCCTCCAGGTCGGCACCGTCGGTCTGATCAAGGCCATCGACCGGTTCGAGCTGAGCCGCGAGGTCGAGTTCACCACCTTCGCCATCCCGTACATCGTCGGCGAGATGAAGCGGTTCTTCCGGGACACCTCGTGGGCCGTACACGTCCCCCGGCGGCTGCAGGAGCTGCGGGTGGAACTCGCCAAGGCCAGCGACCACCTCACGGCGGTCCTGGACACCCCGCCCACCGTCGCGGAACTCGCCGCGTACCTGGAGATCAGCGAGGAAGAGGTCATCGAGGGCCTCATCGCCGCCAACGGCTACACCGCCGGCTCCATCGACCTGCCCCTCGGCGACACCGAGGAAGACGACGGGCGCTCCTACGCCGACATCATCGGCGCCAGCGATCCCGCCATGGAACTCATCGAGGACTTCCACGCCCTCGCGCCGCTGTTGGCGGAACTGAACGATCAGGAGCGGCTGCTCCTGCAGATGCGCTTCGGCCAGGAGATGACCCAGGCCGACATCGGCGCCCGACTCGGCTACTCGCAGATGCACGTCTCCCGGCTGCTGACCCGCCTGCTCGCCAAGCTCCGCACCGGAATGCTCACCGAACACTGAGCGGGACGCCGTCGCCCTTGTCGCCGGACCGGCGCGGTCCGGCGACCGGCTCGCTTCGCCCGCTCACCACGGTCCCTTGGCCACGACGACCGAGGCGTCGTCGTGGTACTTCCCGGCGATGCGCAGGAGGTGACCTGCGATCACGGTCGGGGAGTGCTGGAGGACTCCGGGCAGGGTCTCGGGGCTCCACCGTTCGGTCAGGCCGTCCGAATGCATGACCAGCGCGCTGCCGGTCGGCATCGGGTGGGTGAAGGTGCGCAGGGTACGTATCAGGTGGCCGGCGGTCCCCGGCAGCGACGGCAGGCTGCTCTTGGACGTGGAGGTCACGACCGCGCCGGCGATGTTGCCCACCCCGCAGAAGAGCACCCGCTCCTGGTCGGGTTCGATGCGTGCCACGGCCACCGCGGCGCCCCGCGTGCTTGCCAGGGCGTGGTGGATCTCGTTCACGACCTCCTCGGGGTGTCCGCCGGCGCCGGTGTGGAAGGCGCGGATCGCGACCTGGGTGGCCATCTCTGCCAGCGGGCCGTGGCCGAGACCGTCACAGAGCATCACCAGCACCGCTCGCCCCGCCCCGAGGGCCGCTGACGCGCGGCCGGCCGCGGGGCCGGCCGCGGGGCCGCCGCCGTAACCCGGCGTGGACCGGTCCGAAGCGCGGATACGGGCGGCTGCCGTCACATCACGCAAGGCATCCCCAGGCACTGGTGTCCCGGCGTCGTCCCAGCGCGCCGCCCAGCCGTCCCCGCACTCCTGCGCTCCGCCGATGGGCCGGGTCACTCCTCCCACCGCGGACTCCGACCGCTCACCGCCGACGGCCGGGCGGAGCCGCGCGTCGCGTGGCCAGAACCGGGCCAGCATCACCGTTCCGTGCCCGGGCAGAGAGTGCAGGTCGAACGTGTCCGCGAGCCGCGCGACCATGCCGAGGCCGATTCCCAGCGTGCCGGCGGTCGAACGGCCGTCACGCATCGAAGCTGCCACGTCCGCCATGCCCGGGCCGCTGTCCAGCGCGAGGAATTCGATCCCGCCGTGCTGCGCGGTCCGCACCACTCGCAGCAGGATCGCCCCCGCGACGGCGTGCTTGACCAGATTGGAGGCGGCCTCGGACACCGCCAGCGCGATCTCACCGGCCCGGTGTTCGCTCAGCCCGATCCGCCGGGCCAGCCGGGAGGCGGCCAGTCGGGCGCCGGTGAGGTCGTCGCGGAACCAGGCCACGTCCTCGCTTTCGAGCAGCAGAGCGTTCATGGTGTGCGCCCGGCGGCCCACACCGCGGCCGTGGGCCGCGTCACGTAGTCCATCGCTACCCCCGGAGTAAACGGCGCACCGGAGGAGGTCCCGCCGGCACGACTGGCAGCAGCCTGCCCTGTCGCCTGCGGTCAAACCTGACTGGCCACCGCTATCGGGCACCCCGTCCCCATGGTGTTCGGTGGAAGTTATCTCTGCCTCGGACTCCGCAAAATCTGTGATCGCTGGAGTAGACATTGGGCGGTGGCGTGGGTATGGTTTCTCTCGTAGTCCAGAGAGACAGCAGGGCCCGGCAGAGACGAACTGCCGGGCAGCAGGACACGCAGTCGCAGTGTGCAAGGCGGTGCGGTGGTGGAGTTTCGAAGCCAGGGCAGTTGCTGGACGGCGACGGGACTGACTGCCGGACCGGGTGGCCCGCAGTGATCAGGGGCCGCCGCGAGCAGTACCTCGGTAAAGGCGCCGGCGGCGGGCGCGCGTACCGGGAGGTTCGGCAGCGGGATTCGGAGCCGGAGCAGATGCAGGACGGGCGACGGAGCCGACTGTCCGAAGAGTGGCGCTGGCGCAGGCCACCAGTAGTTCGCGTCACCGGCAGTACGCGGTAGCGCGTGACCAGTTGGGCAAGTGATTGCCCGCAGAGGGAAGAACGGAGGGCTCCGCGCCATCAGGATCGCCCGGGCGGACGTCTTGAGCCCGGGTACCGCAGGACATCGATTGTGAGGTGGTCTCCGGTCAAGCAACCGCGATCCCCGCACCCCCGACGTCATCTCGGTCGGGTCTGCGGAAACAGAAGGCCGGCGCAGTTCTAGAACCGGCAGATGGTGTTGATGTTCCTTCGGGGCCCTGGCTGCCATACGGCGCCAGGGCCCCTCGATGCTGGGCCCCTCGATGCTGGGCCTCTCCCTGCTGGGCCCCTCCATGCCGGGCCCGTCCTGGCATCGCCGAAACGGTGTCAGGCGCGCTGCCGGATCAGCGACCGGTGGGACGTCCGGCGCCGAATGCCGCAGCGGCAGCGGTCAGCCGCATCTCCTCCAGGGACGCCGACTGGTGCTCGGCGCGCTCCACAAGGGTGTCCAGGTGATCGGTGTAGAGACGCTGGTCGGTCTCGGCGAGGGCGCGCAGCGTGCGCCAGCAAGCGGCCTTGCCCCGTACGCCCAGAAGCATGGATTCCAGCTCCAGGACATCGCTCAGAGGGGAGCGGGAGAAAAGGTGGCCGTTGGGCTTGAGGCGGCCGGCTTTCTCGGCCAGCCAGCCGAGAGCGATCTTCGAGCGATCGGGGGTGATACCGAGATCGGTCATGATCTGCAGCAGCGAGTCGCGGTCCTGCTCGACCTGCCTCGCCAGATCTGCCAGCGTTTCGTCTCGCCGGGTCTGCTGGCTCTGCTGGCCCTGGTGGCCCCGCTGGGCCTGCGCGGCCCGGCGGAAGAGTTCCACGCCCGCGGTGGAACCGGACAGATGATCATTGAGGTAGATCGCCAGCAGATCAGCGCTGTCCGCGGAGTCCTCCGACGACGCGTCGGCGGGTGACGGCTCGTCGCCGGTGGCGTGCATTTCGCGGTCCACCGTGGCGGCGAGTTCGGACCAGCTGTCCTCGAACTTGGCCAGGCCCTCGCGTTCCAGGGTGTCGGTGACGTCCGCGAACCGGACGCCGGCCCGCTCCAGCGCCTCGAAGTGGCTCGAAGCCGAGATGGAGTCGTCAGTCGCCGGTGCGTGCACGGGAAGGGTTCCGTGATCGGCGAACGCGGCCAGCGTGGTGCCGGGCATCGTGTTCACCGTGCCGGCGATGACGAGCTCGCTGACGTACAGGGTGTCGGGGTAGGCCGGATCCTTGACCCCGGTCGATGCCCACAACGGGCGCTGCGGACGGGCTCCGGCCGCGGCGAGGTTCTGCCAGCGGGGCCCAACGGCCATCTGCTCGTACGCCTCGTGGGCCAGCCGGGCGTTGGCAATCGCGGCCTTGCCCTTGAGCGCCCGGGCCTCGGGGGTACCCAGGGCGTCGAGGCGGCGGTCGACCTCGGTGTCGACCCGGGAGACGAAGAACGACGCGACGGAGTGGATGCCCGCCAGGTCGTGGCCGCCGGCCAGCGCCTGTTCCAGGCCGGTCAGGTAGGCGTCCATCACGGCGCGGTAGCGGTCCAGGGAGAAGATCAGCGTGACGTTGACGCTGATGCCCTCCGCGACCACGGCCGTGATCGCCGCCAGTCCTTCGCGGGTCGCCGGAATCTTGATGAACAGATTCGGCTCGTCCACCGCCGCCCAGAGCTTGCGGGCCTGGGCGACGGTGGCGTCGACGTCCTTGGCCAGCCGGGGATCGACCTCGATGGAGACCCGTCCGTCGGTCCCCCCGGTCCGCCGGTACACGGCGCCGAACGCCTGGCAGCCGGCCCGGACGTCGTCGGTGGTGAGGGTGAAGACAGCGTCATCGACGCTCTTGCCCTCCACTCCCAACTGCCGCAGCTGCTCGGTGTAGCGGTCGCCCTTGGACAGCGCCGAGGCGAAGATTGTCGGATTCGTCGTCACCCCGACGACGTGCTTCTCCTCGATGAGCCGCTTCAGCTCACCACCGGCGAGCAGCTCCCGCGACAAGTCGTCCAGCCATACCGAGACTCCGGCGGCGGACAGTTCGGCAAGTGGATCGGACGCGCTGGAAACGGACATGAAGATCCTCCAGGGAAGGTGGGCCCCCGTGGGCTCAGCGGCTCCACCGGGCCGCTGGTTGCCGATCGGCAGAACGGTCGCCGGCGGTGGCCGCCGGATGCTCGTCGCACAGGGGGAAGGTGTCCCGCCCCGGCCGGAGAACATCCCTGCCTTTTCAGTGAAGCGGTGTCGGACAGTCGTCCTGAGTCGTCCTGAGTGCCGGGCTGTCCCCGGAGAGGTGGATCCGCTGCGTGTTTCCGGAAGACACCCCAGCACATTGCTCCTATCCGCGATTTCCCGGCTCACCCGACCACGGGATGTATTTCCCTGAAAGCCAGCGGGCGCCGCCCACCTCGGAGGGTGGGCGGCGCCCGCGGAACGAGCTGGTACGGGCTCTACCAGCGGTACCACCGGTTCCGGCTGCCGCTGGAGTGGGTGCCACGCATGACAAATCCCAGCACCCACACGACGAGCACGATAACGGCGATCCACCACAGAAGGTGAAGCGCGAAGCCCCCGCCGAAAAGAAGCAGGGCGAGCAGAAGAACGATGAGCAACGGTCCCATGATTATCAACCTCCAACGAGCCGTGTGCCCCCGACTGAAACACCTATGCCGATATCCGCTCGCCCGCGCCGGCTGATGCGACCACCGTCACGATCCTGTGCGGCAGCGTCAGCGGGAGGGGTCACCCGCGGTCGCCGGTGCCGCCGCTGGTGGGGGCGGAGGTCTGCTGGTGGCCGCCGGGGCGCGGTGCCTGCTGGGTGTCGCGGATGCTGTCGCGGGCGGCTTCGGCGACCGCTTCCGCGGTGATGCCGAACTCGGAGTACAGGCGCTGGTAGTCGGCGGAGGCGCCGTAGTGCTCCAGGCTGACGATCCGTCCGGCGTCACCGACGACCTCGCGCCAGCCCTGTCCGACGGCGGCCTCGACGCTGACCCGGGCCCGTACGGCCGGCGGCAGGACCTGGTCCTGGTAGGCCGGGGGCTGGGCGCCGAACCACTCCCGGCAGGGCATCGACACCACCCGCACCGTGAGGCCGTCGGCTGCCAGCAGGGCGCGGGCGTCCAGGGCGATCTGCACCTCGGAGCCGGTCGCGACCAGGATGACGTCCGGTGCCGCGCCGTCCCCCGTGTCGGCCAGGACGTATCCGCCCCGGGCCGCCCCTTGCGCGGCGGCGTACTCTCCGCTGTCGCGGTCCAGTACGGGCAGGTTCTGCCGGGTCAGGATCAGTCCGGTGGGACGGTCGGTGTGTTCGAGGACAGCGCGCCAGCAGGCGGTGGTCTCGTTCGCGTCGGCGGGGCGGACCACGTCCAGCCCGGGGATGGCGCGCAGCGCCGCCAGGTGTTCCACCGGCTGGTGGGTGGGGCCGTCCTCGCCGAGGCCGATGGAGTCGTGGGTCCACACGTAGGTGACGGGCAGCTTCATCAGTGCGGCCAGGCGTACGGCGGGGCGCATGTAGTCGGAGAAGGTCAGGAACGTGCCGCCGTAGGGGCGGGTCAGGCTCTGCAGGGCGATGCCGCTCAGGACCGCGCCCATGGCGTGCTCGCGGATGCCGAAGTGCAGGGTGCGGCCGTAGGGGCCGCCCTTCCAGTCCTTGGTCTGGCGGTCGGCCGGTAGGAAGGACGGTTCCCCGGCCATCGTGGTGTTGTTGCTCCCGGCCAGGTCGGCCGAGCCGCCCCACAGTTCCGGCAGCACCGGTGCCAGCGCGGACAGGATCTCGCCGGATGCGGCCCGGGTGGCCATGCCCTTGGGGTCGGCGGGGAAGGCGGGCAGCGCGTCGGCCCAGCCGTCGGGCAGCTGCTGGGCCTGCAGTCGGTCCAGCAGCCCGGCGCGTTCGGGGTTGGCCGTGCGCCAGGCCGTGAAGGCCTCGTCCCACTCGCGGTGGGCCCGGCGGCCTCGGTCGGCGGCCTGGCGGGTACGGGCCAGCACCTCGTCCTCGACGGTGAAGTGCTGGTCGGGGTCGAAGCCCAGCAGGGTCTTGGTGGCGACGATCTCGTCCTCGCCCAGCGCGGAACCGTGCGCCTTGCCGGTGTTCTGCTTGGTGGGGGCCGGCCAGCCGATCAGGGTGCGCAGCATGATCAGGGAGGGGCGGCCGGTCTCTTCGCGAGCCCTGCGGGTCGCGGCCAGCAGCGCGTCGACGTCTTCGACGTAGGCGCCGCTGCGGGTTCCGGCGCCGGTCCAGTCGACGGTCTGCACGTGCCAGCCGTAGGCGGCGAAGCGGGCCGGGACGTCCTCGCTGAAGGAGACGTCGGTGTCGTCCTCGATCGAGATGTGGTTGGAGTCGTAGAAGACGGTGAGATCGCCGAGCTCCTGGTGCCCGGCCAGTGAGGCGGCCTCGCTGGTGACGCCTTCCATCATGTCGCCGTCGGAGGCGATGACGTAGACGTGGTGGTCGAAGGGGCTGGTGCCCGGTTCGGCGTCGGGGTCGAGCAGACCGCGTTCGCGGCGCGCCGCCATCGCCATGCCCACCGCGCTGGCCAGGCCCTGGCCGAGCGGACCGGTGGTGATCTCCACGCCGCGGGTGTGCCGGTGCTCGGGGTGTCCGGGGGTGGCCGAACCCCAGGTCCGGTACGCCTCCAGATCCGACAGCTCCAGGCCGTAGCCGGTCAGGCAGAGCTGGATGTAGAGGGTCAGGCTCGAGTGTCCGCAGGACAGCACGAACCGGTCCCGGCCCAGCCACCGGTCGTCGTTCGGGTCGTGCCGCATGACGTTCTGGAACAGCAGGTGGGCCAGCGGGGCCAGGCTCATCGCCGTCCCGGGGTGGCCGTTGCCGACCTTCTGCACCGCGTCGGCCGCCAGCAGCCGCGCGGTGTCCACCGCCCGCACGTCCACCGCGTCCCAACCGGCTTGCTCGGCCACCGGCATGGCCACCGACCTGGTCCGCTGGACCGCCTTGCCCGACTGCTCGCTTGCCATGCTGCTGCTCCTTCGAAAACCGTAGGCGAAAAACCTCCCGGAATGCGCACCTCGTGGGTGGGGGGTGAAGCCGGGATCCTCGACCCGCCACGCGGCGCCCGGGGCCGTTATTCGCGGGCGCTGGGGACTTTCAGGGGATCGCGAGGCGCACCGGGCTTGGCGGCCGTGAGCTCTTCACCGAGCTCGACCAGCTGGTTGCGGCCCATGGCGGAGCGCACCTGGGGGAACCACTCCTGCTCCTCCTCCTCGACGTGATGACGCACGTTCTCCATGAGCACGGTCATCTTGGCGTCGAAGCGCTCGTCATCCATCAGCTTGCCTCCGCGTCGTCGGGCGCCTCCCCGGAACGCGGGCTGCGTCCTCGGGGGAACGCCCATGGGTGATGGGCTCCCGGCAGCCGCCTACCCCGCGCACGCCGGCCGACCCGCCGGGACAACCTCGGTTGTCGTCGTGCGGGTAGCCGGAAGCCTGGGGCCGCCGGGTGCCGTGGCAACCGCTGCCGAGGTCACCGCGGCACCACCCCGTCCTCGCCGAAGAACGCACCGGTCGGGCCGTCGTCCTTGGCGTACTACGGCCTCGTCACCGTGCCCGTAGCCGACGCGCCGACGGTGACGACGGTGATCGCGTGGCCGCCCCACAGCCGCTCGCGGGCGGTCGCCGCCCTCGTCCGGGCCGCTACCCGTCTTTGCGCGCCCCACCCGGTCTATTCGGCCCAGGCCTGCGCCAGCAGGGTGCGGAAAGTGGCGGGCTCTCGACCGATCAGGTCGGCCAACGTCGGGTCCACGGCGGCGAACTCGCTATTCCGCGCTGCCGCGAAGATGCTCAGGATCAGGTCGGCGACCGGTGCCGGGACACCGTGGGCCAGGGCCTGCTCGCGGAAGTCGTCGGCGGCGACGACGGTGCGGGTGAAGGACCGTCCCGTGACCTGGGCCGCGATCTCGGCGACGGCGTCGAAGTCGAGCGCCGCGGGACCGGTGAGTGGCGGGGTCGGGCCGTCGAAGCGGCTCTCGTCGGCGAGGATCGCCGCGGTGGCCTCGGCGAGGTCGTCGTGGCCGGTCCAGGCGACGGGGCCGTCGGCGGGGAGGGCGATGTCGCCGGTGTGGCGGGCGGGCTCCAGGAACTGCAGGGCGCTGGCCGCGTAGAAGCCGTTGCGCAGTGCGGTCCAGGGCAGGCCGGTGGCGCGCAGCAGGTCCTCGGTCCGGGCGTGGTCGCGGCATGCCTGGAAGCGGGAGTCGTGGGCGGCGCCCGTCTGGCTGGTGTAGAGGATGCGGCCGACGCCGGCCTTTTCGGCGGCCTCGATGGCGGTGCGGTGGCCGGTGACGCACTCCTCGCCCGTACGGTCGAGGGAGACGAGGAGCAGTTGCTCGGCGCCCTCGAAGGAGTGCACGAGCGAGGCGGGGTCGTCGAAGCTGCCCTGCCGCACGCGGACGCTGCGGTCGGTGAGGTCCTGTGCCTTGCGGGGGTCGCGGACGCTGACGCCGACGCGGTGGGCGGGAACGCGGTCCAAGAGGCGCTCGACGATGCGGCGCCCGAGCTTTCCGGTGGCTCCGGTCACGATGATCACGGGGGTTCTCCCAACGGTGCTTCCAGTGGAATCATTTAAACGATAACATCGATATTAACGATGGAAGCACGATTCCGATATCGTTGGATCCATGCCTCTCCGCGACACCACCGACAGCTCTCGCCGCCGCATCGTCCTGGCGGCCGTCGAGCTGCTGGAGAACGGCGGGCCGGACGCGGTGAGCACCCGCGCGGTCGCCGCCGCGGCCGGGATGCAGCCGCCGGCGATCTACCGCCTCTTCGGCGACAAGGAGGGGCTGCTGGAGGCAGTCGCCGAGCACGGCTACGCACAGTTCCTGGAGAGCAAGCGCGCACAGCTCGATCCCGTCCCGGAGGACCCGGTGGAGGAGCTGCGCCGCGGTTGGGACCTGGTGGTGGAGTTCGGGGTCTCGCGCCCGGAGCTGTTCGCGGTGATGAACCGGGCCACCGGCCGGGGGCCGGACGCGGCACACCGCGCGGGCCTGGAGATCCTTCACGGGCGGGTGCGCCGGCTGGCGGCCGGGGGGTGGCTTCGGGTCGACGAGGAACTGGCCGCCCAGATCATCCAGGCCACCGGCCAAGGCGCGGTCACCACCTGGCACTCCACGCCCGCGGAACGCCGCAATCCGGCGCTGCTGACCGTCCTGCGCGAGTCCATGGTCGCCGCCGTCACCCGCGCCGAACCAACGGTCTCCGCCACCGAGTCCGGCCCCGCCCCGGCGGCCCGCGCGCTGCGCGCGGCCCTCCCCGACGACGCCGATGTCCTGAGCGACGCCGAGCAGCGACTGCTGCGCGAATGGCTGACCCGACTGGCAGCGGACGGTGACACGCCGCGGGCCTGATCCCGCGCCGGCCGCTCTCGTGCAGGTCAGGCGTCGCTACGCGATGCGAACCCGTGAGGGGTTGCCCCCACCACGCTTCCTAACGCTTCGTCCTGGGGTTCAGGCCCCTACGCCAGCGTTCTCAGCTGGGGCGCAGCGCCGCGCTCGAGGCGTTCGGGGACTTCGAAGCGCGCACCGCCCGGCAGGTGGTCGGTGCAGTCGGGAACCACGATGGGCGGGCGGCTCAGCGCAGTCCGGCGAAGAGGTCGTTCTCGGGTACGGCCGCGCCGGTGGTGTCCCGGACCCGTACGAAGGTCTCCACGCCCATCAACTCGCCGAACCTCTCCTTGCCCATCTTGAGGAAGAAGATGTTCTCGCCCTGACTGGCGTGCGCGGCCAGCGCGTCGAACTTCTGACCGCTGAACGCGGTGGCGTCCACCCACGTGGTGATCTCGTCGTCGGGCAGGCCGATCTCGGCCATCGCCGCGGCCTCGGCAGGATCCGGTGCGGGCATGTCCGCACCGAACTCCCGCATGACCTCGCCGAACCGCCGCATCATCGAGCGGGGCGCCGTGGTCCAGTACACCTTCGGTGTCGGCGCGGTCATCTCCAGCGCCGCCATCGTGATGCGGTGGGCCTGGATGTGGTCGGGGTGGCCGTAGAAGCCGTACTCGTCGTAGGTGACGACGACGTCAGGCCGGTAGTGCCGCATGAGTTCCGCGAGTCGGGCGGCGCCTTCCTCAACCGGAGTGCGCCAGAAGGATCCAGGGGCGTCGTTGGTCGCCCAGCCCATCATCCCCGAGTCGGCGTAGCCGAGCATCTCCAGATCGCTGATCTTCAGGACGTCACAGCTAGCCTGGAGCTCTTGACGGCGCATCGCGGTGACCGCTGTCGGATCGTGCCCGGGATCGCCGGGCTTGACACCCCCCGGTCCGTCACCGCAGCCGCCGTCGGTACACGTCACGAGAACCGTGCGCATGCCCTCCGCCGCGTACCGTGCGAGGATTCCTCCGGTTCCGGTGGCCTCGTCGTCGGGGTGGGCATGTACGGCCATGAGTGTCAAGGGCCGGTCGGTCATGAAGCAGTCCTCCTGCAGAAGTACGTCTTGGTCCGAAGCACGTAGCGGGCGTACCACGATGCAGGGGCTCGGGTACCGGCGGGACGGGCGAGCCTGCGGCCTTCGGGTTTCCTGCCCGTGCGGCGCCCGTCCCTCGTCAATTCAACCGTGTCAGCCGGGCCGGCTGTTCCCGGCACGGCCGTGTGGCCGTCCCGGCTTTACAACGAACGGGGTACGGGCGCGATGTGCATGTCTCGGCGCCACGCCGCCGCGGGCGGCTTCACCGCGGCCTGCATCCTGGATGATCAATTCCATCAATTCCAAGGGATGCCTGCGGAGGGTGTGGGGTGGGCGGCGGCCGAAGCCACAGCGAGACGGTCAGGTGGCGGGCTGCCGGCCCTGGCTGTCGAGGTGGCAGCGGGCGGTCAGGCGTCAGGGGCGACTTCGGGGTGCGTGAACCGCATGGGCTTGCCCAGCGACCGGGCGTAGGCGATTTCGGCTCGGGTGCTGTCTCCGATGTAGTCGCCGACTACGAGCACCTCATCAGCGAGCCGGATCTTCGCCCGGTGCAGATCGTCGAGTCGGACCTTCAGCGCCTCGGCCTCGACAGGATCGGACCAGAGTTCGTGCGGCGACTTCAGGTCACAGCCCGGTTTGACGACTATCTTTCCGGCTTTGGTCTCCCGCAGATCGGCCTCGTTCATCTCGGTCATGAAGCGGGTGGAGCCGCAGATCACGACGATACGCGGGAGGCTCAACAGCTTCTTCGCGTCGGCGAGCTTCTCCTCGGGGGTGAGCAGTTGCGGGTATGACACGGGTTCCTCCCTGTGGTGTCGTCCGCGCCCAGCGCCTCCATCGAAATCGCCCGCGCCGGGGGCGATTACGGCGCCGGGCTCGCGGCGGCTCTCACCGCCCGCGCGACGCTGACCGGCTGTGACCCGGCCGCGCTCAGCACGGCGGGAGTTCCCGAATTGCCCACCACCGAAACCGCCGGGTGATCGCGGACTCCGGTCAGCTGCCGCAATCGCCCATGTGCGGAGCGGCGGTCAGCGCCGACCGGTCGCCCGTCGAGAAGCCTCAGCCGCTTCCGTCTCGCGGGCACGTCGTTCGACCGCTCCCCTTTGCTCGGCCATCATGCGCTGCTCCGCGTCCGGGTGCCGGTCCAACCACCAGAAGTAGGCCGTCGCCGCGACCGTCAACGCGAGCGTCGCGGCCCCCGCCAGCAACGAGGTGGTCCACCTGTGGTGCCCAACGAACCGCCATATCAGCACCAGCAAGACGTCAACCCCCACGCCTCGGACGGCTGTACGGACGGTACGCGGTGAGAATCGTCTGCCAGACATGACCGGCAACCTATCCGAGGGCCCAGATGCCGTCCCACCACGGATGGTTGCCGCCAGCCGTGGACGCCCGATCACGTGGTGCAAGACGTCGTGCGGGCCCCTCTCGCGACAGCCGCCCTCTCACCAGCGACCGCGGCGGCCCCGGTTCCCTCACCGTTCCCGAGGGAACAGGAGTACCCGCAGATCGCGGGGGCTGTACAGAAGGAACTGGAGGCTTTCTGACCTGCGGTCGAGCGAGCACCGGGCGGGGGATGGACGGTCCCGGACGTGGTCTACCGGCAGTGACCTTGCGCCCGGCAATGTCCCGCCGTTCCGCGGCCACGATCGCCCGATCATCGCGGTCACGGCGCGCCCAGCGGCCCCGGGGCGTCGCCGTCAGAGCTTGTGCAGGTCCTCCAGCGGTCTGCCGATGGTTTCGGCGAGCTCTTCCTCGTCGGCCCCCTGCGCCAGGGCGGCCGCGCTCTCGGCCCTGAGGTCGTCCGCCGCCGCCTCGCGG
This sequence comes from Streptomyces sp. DvalAA-14, assembly GCF_900091855.1. Taxonomy (GTDB): domain Bacteria; phylum Actinomycetota; class Actinomycetes; order Streptomycetales; family Streptomycetaceae; genus Actinacidiphila. The sequence continues at coordinate 8,599 of NZ_FMCH01000493.1, read as the reverse complement.
GCGTCTTCTGCGTCGTCGTACCGCTTGGCGGCGAGGGCCAGTTTGGGCGTGTCCACATCTATATGATGCCACTCGCTGACCGGTTCGCCTCGACCGGACACGGCCGGGCATTCGTGTTGAACCTGAGGGTATTGCGGGCGGTGTGCCCCAACGGTCCCGGGCCGAGCGTGCCGCGGCGGCGGTAGGGTGACGGCGACCGAGTCGCCGGGGCTTCTCGCAGTCGTCCGTCGCGCTGCTGGTAGCCGGGGGCCGCGGAGAGGCGGACCGGCTCCATCCCCCTCATCCTCGGGGTTCACGCCATGGCAGCACCGCATACCGACGGGTCCGGCGCGCTGGCCCGCCTGCTGAAGGACAGTTGCCGAGCGGCCTTCGAGCAACTGCCGGCGCTGCTGGACGCCGCCGCGGGACGCCTCGGTGTCGGTCGGGCTCGGTTGTACGTGGCGGACCTCCAGCAGGATGTGCTGCGCGAGGTCACCGGGCACGGCCAGAACGCCGGAGCAGGCGGCGCCGAATTGCGCATCGACTCCACGCTGGCCGGCCGCGCCTATCAGACCGAGCAGATTCTGAGCAGTTCGAACGGACGCGACCACTGGCTCCCGATCGTGGACGGCACGCAGCGTCTGGGTGTTCTGCGCCTGCGCTCGGAAAAGGACACAGAAGCAGATCTACCCGCCGCGGAGTCTCTCGCCTTGGTGACCGGGCTGCTGTTGATTGCCAAGCGCGCGCAGAGCGACTCCTACGCACGGCTGATCCGCACCCGGCACATGGCCGTCTCCGCGGAGTTGCAGTGGACGCTGATGCCGCCGCCGACGTTCGCCAACGAGCGGGTCACCGTGAGTGCCGCCATGGAACCGGCGTACCAGGTCGCCGGCGACGGCTTCGACTATGCGATATGCGGCGACACGGTGCATCTGGCGGTCTTCGATGCCATGGGCCACAACACCACTTCAGGGCTGACCGCCAGTCTGGTGATGGCCGCCTGCCGCAACGAGCGCCGGCGGGGCGCGGGTATCGCGGAAGTGAGCCGGGCCATCGAGGACCTGCTGCTCCAGCAGTTCGATCACGGAAGCTACGCCACCGGCATACTTGCCGATCTCGACCTGAACACCGGAGTCCTGACCTGGGTCAACCGGGGCCACCTGCTGCCCATCGTCATCCGTGGCGGGCGCTGGGCCAGCGTTGTCCGCTGCCCCCCGGCCGGTCCGATGGGCGCCGATTTCAAGCTGCCGATCACCGTATGCCGCGAACAGCTCGAACCTGGGGACAGGCTGCTGCTCTACACCGACGGCATCACTGAAGCGCGGGACGCCGACGGACGGCAGTTCGGCATCGACCGGTTCACCGACTTCGTCATACGCCACCACGCAGCCGGCCTGACGGTCGCCGAAACGCTGCGCCGTCTCATCCACGCCCTCCTGGAGCACCAGCAAGGCCGCCTCGAGGACGATGCCACCGTCCTGTTCTGCCAGTGGAACGGCGCCGCCTGCGCCTGATCACGGTCGACACCGGCGGGAGGTCGGTACAGAGGTGTACGAGGACCTCCACCACGACAACGCCGACCACCTCCCGGCCGCGGCCCACCCGCCGGCCACCCGCCGGCCACCCGCCGGCCACCCGCCGGCCGGCGGCTCCCCGCCGGTAGGGCGGGGGCGGCTCAGCGCAGTCCGGCGAAGAGGTCGTTCTCGGGTACGGCCGCGCCGGTGGTGTCCCGGACCCGTACGAAGGTCTCCACGCCCATCAACTCGCCGAACCTCTCCTTGCCCATCGTGAGGAAGAAGATGTTCTCGCCCTGACTGGCGTGCGCGGCCAGCGCGTCGAACTTCTGACCGCTGAACGCGGTGGCGTCCACCCACGTGGTGATCTCGTCGTCGGGCAGGCCGATCTCGGCCATCGCGGCGGCCTGCCTTGCTCTCGGGCACTCTGTGGCGACCATCGGCTGGGACCCGACCCGTGGAAACGGAGCTGACGACTCTCGCTTGACCAGGGATGATCGTCAACATGACTGATAACGGGAGGACCTCGGAGACGCCCCTGACGATCACCCGGATCCTAGGGGACGCTCCTTTTGCGCCTGTAGGCAAGCCCACCAGTGTGGCGTCCAGTAGCACGCAGGGTGTAATCGTCGTAGGTGGCGACCTGGGGCCGCTTCAATGGCAGGGTCGACTCCTCGGAGGCGGGGCCTCTCAGTACCGCATCGGCGTCTTCTCACTGGACGATGTGCGCTGCCGGATGGTTCAGTCGACGCGCTGGCCGGTCAACGCGGTGGCGCTGCATCCCCTCCTTCCCGTGGCCGCCGTCGGGACCGGTTCTTACGACGGCGGGTACGCGTTCGAAGGTGAGTTGCTCCTGCTGGATCTTCAGACCGGCCGGTCTGCTTCCGTCCTGCAGCGCAAGCGCGAGATCCGGTCGCTGAGCTGGAGTGACAACGACACGCTCGACGTCGTCGCCTCTCCGTACGACGACTACGAGGACGACGAGGCACACGCTTTCGGCCATGCCTTCAGCCTTGTGTGCGATGACTGGACGACGGTGCCGGACCGAGCCTTCACGGCCGAGCAGCAAGTCGGTCCGCGTGTCCCTTGCGCCCTGCCCCCTGGCACGCGTCTCGCCGAGTGGCATCTTGTCGAGATCTGCGCCGACCTCGGCCGGTCGTGGGTTTCACGTCGCCAGGTCTGGGCGGTGGAACCCCACGGGGAGGGGAACGTGGTCGCCGCGCTGGAGGGCGTGGAAGCGGAGTCCTGGCTGTCAGGGGGATCGCTGGCGTGGTCGGTCCCCGACAGCCTTGGAGGCCGGCAACTGCATCTTGCTCCGGACGGCCGGTCGGTCTGGGCGACGGTGCCGCAAGGACATGTGCGAACGCGAGGCGGGTGGCAGGACCTTCCCACCCGCGTCGACCGCTTGTCCCTGGAAGACGGACGGGTACTTGAAACGCTCGACACCACTGGCCCTGTGGTGGTGACCGCAAGCCGGGACGGCCGGCTGGCGCTGCGTGATGCGAACTGGAGAATCGAGGCACGGCGATCGCCGATCCGGCTGATCGACCTCGACGGTTCCGATGAGGACTGCCACGCGAAGCTGAGCGGCTACGACCCCTACAACCACTACTTCGCCATCCGCAACAGCCCCATTCTGCTCTTCCTTGACGGCACCGGACCGCGTGAGCACCGTGACAAGAAGATCGTGACCATCGAGCCGGCGGAGAGCAAAGCTGCGCCGACCGTCCGAGCGCTGTTCCCCCTGGAGTGGGACTCCGCCCGTCAGGGCCATCTCTTCGGCGGCCCGGGTGTGTACCTCCACGACGGCCTGGGCGCGTCCGTTGTACACGCGGGCGCCGTGCACGACGGCGCCGGACTACTTCGTGGCAACGCATTCGTCGTGCGCCGCGTCCTGCCCGACGGTGAGCCGGCCTGGGTGTTCCACGCCGACTCCTCCCCCACCGCTGTCGACACCGACGGCGTGACCGTCTATGCGGCCTTCAGCAACGGGGAACTCGTCGCCTCGGATGCCCGCACGGGCACGGTGCGGTGGCGTCAGAACATCACCGTCGGTGGTGTGGAGGCCGTAGCGCTGTCACTGGCCCTCCACGAGAGCAGGCTGCTGTTGGGCACCTGGGACGGACGCATACTGGACTGCCTCGTTCCATCTGTCGCGGTCGCCTGAGAGCGGATCGGATCTGAACTGCAACTCCGCGACGTTGTTTGTACCCCGCTGCGGTACGGCCGGGCGCTCCGTTCGCCTTGACGGTTGTCCGCGTCCAGGGACCCCACCGCGACCGGCGGGACCCTTGGACGATTGCCCGCTGAAGCACTGGCAGAGTGGCGGGCGACCTGACGTGCGGCGGCGCAGCCGCCCAACGGAGGTGAGTGCAACCACAACTGCAACTACTCGGGAGACCGGGATGGCGGTTGACTGGCCTGGGGCTGGGCTCCGCCATGGCTGGTTGGATGTGACTTCCCGTTAGCCAGAGACGCTTGCGATGACCTCGCCGAGGTCCGTCGCGAGGTCGACGAGCAGTCCGGTCTCCTCCCACGATCCTTCGGGTGTCCGCATACTGCCCCTGGCGAATCGGTCGCGGCTCGTGGTGAGTTCCGTCAGTCGTGCTCCGACGCGGATGACCGTCACGAGACGATCCTCCCGCACGGTGAACTGCCGCACGAGGCGTATACGACGTACCGTGCCGGCCACCGGCGGGGTTGGGCGGTCACCTCCGGTGCCGTGCCAGGTGGCGTTGAGGACACCGCGCAGACCCTCGGCAGCGTCGGGGTCGGCGATGCTGGCTGTCGCTGCTGCGGTCACGACGGAGTCCGGAGGGAGGAGGGCCTCGATGGGTGCTGAGATCTCGTCCTCGTAGAGGAATTCGAGGCGCCAGCGGACCTCGGTCCCGATCGAAAACGGCTCGCCGCAGCATTGCATTTCCCAGTCGGCGACGAATACGGGCAGCGAGTCCATGGATCCAGTGTGGCGTCCGCCTGACCGCTCGGGCGAGGCGCATCCGGTGCCTTGGGTCGTGGGCTACATGAGGTCTGCGCAAACAAGGTGGGTTGCGCAGGTGCGGCAGCGGAAGAGGTAGGCGGCGGGCTGGCCGTCCTTGTCCAGGGCACGAAGATGATCCTCCACCTCGTCCGCAGCCCACCCCCAGGCGGCTGCCTCGCTTCGTAGTGCCTGCATGACGTGGGGGAAGGCCGTCGGCTCGCCAGCTCCCACGGCTCCGAGGAATGTGGTGCCGTCTCCGCAGTGGAAGAACCATCGCGGATCCTGCCGGGAAAAGAAGCCTGGGGTCCGTGCATCGACGGACAGGACCACTTCGAGCGGGACGTCGTGGCCGACAGGCTCGCGCGATGCACCAGGGGCACAGCAGCTAGCAGCTCGTGCAACTCTGTGACCGCGTAGACCGAACTCCGGTAGATGTGCCCGCGTGCCTGTCCGCAGCAGACGCAGACGGTGGTGGACGGGACGATCGATCCCGCGGCCAAGGGGTCGGGGTGGTACGGGAAGAGGGGCAGCGCTTCTGCTACGCCGGCGGACGTAACAGCCCGTCCACGAGTGCGGAGCCGGCGGGCACGGTAATGGAACGTCGGTGTTGACGAGTACCCCCGGAGATGGCTCTGGCCGCAGTTCCGTGAGCGGCGTAACGGCGATCAGCGATCACGTACGAAAGAGGAAGGCGCAAGCTTGTAGGCACTTCCTGTGCTCGCACCCGCCGAGCAGCCCTGGGCACTTCGTACCTACCAAGCATTCCAGAGCCCGCCGTGACGGTGGCGAACCGGAGGGATATCCGCGTCGTCAAGATCGCGGCCGGCGCGGTGCAGCCCGCGGATCCGCTGGGCTTCAAGGCGACCCTGGTGCCGGGCCCGGGCTTCAGCGGTTGCGATCTCGGTCGAGAAGGAGCCGCCTCTGCAGTGAAGCAGCATCCACTGCCAGGAGGTGATCCGGCGCAGCGTCTTCGTCGGGACGGGGCGACGGCCTTCGCGGGCGGACAGGGCCAATTCCGCGTGCGTGTAGCGCAGGTCGTACAGCGACATGGACTCCGAAGCGCCGTCTTGGACACGGAGTTGTCTGGGAGTCGTGCGGACGGTTCGGGACATCGAGAGCCTCCGTAGGGCCCTCCGGGCTATCCAGAGGTACCTACGGGGGGTGGGGGTGCGCAGCGGTCAGCACAACTCAGCCCCCTCGGAATGTCGCACAATCTACCAGCAGCACAGTATTCGCTTGGGGGCTCCCACCGGGTTCACGTCGCGACGAAGGGGCGGAGTCCCCCGTCCCGGGAAGGTTCGGTTTGGCCTGGACACAGCTGTGGCAGGCGACCCTTTCATGTGCACGCACGCTCGACCTGAACACCTGGGCGGGGACCGATACTGATCGCTGTGATCACGGAGTCCCCGCCTTCACCGGTCAACGACCAAGCAGACTTCGTGTCCTGTCTCGCTGCGGCCGAGGGCTGGATCAGCGCCGCCGCGGAAGCCCAACAGGAGGGGCTGTGGGTACTGACCGGGACGGAGCGCCGGATCCTGTCCGACGTTCTCGCGGACACCAATCCCCTCCGTGGTGGTCGTCTACCACCGCACAACGATGAATCGGTGTACGTGCGCCTGGGGGCGCATCAGGAACTGGGCCGGCGTGCTGCGACTCGCCGCACGCGCCGGCGGATGGGAACTCCATCCGGTGGTGGGTGCGGAACCCTCGTCCCTCACCAGGCCCATCGGTATGGCGGACCAGCTCTCGGGGATCTACGCTCTCGCGGAACAGGGCGAACGGTGGCGGCAACTGATGCCGGCAACCATCTCCGCCCTCAACGCCGCAGCACGCAACCATCCTCCGTGGCAACCGAAAGACGTCGACCAGGCGCTCGCCGAGTGTGCTCCCTCGTTTGCGAGGGATTTTGGCCACCACGGAGCGTTTCTTCATCGGCCCTGGTTCGCTGGAGGACCTATCTCTCTTCTTCTACTGAGCAGTAACCCAGGGGTCTGCTCACGTGCGGGTGCGGAGGATACGAGACTCGAACTCCTGAGGGGTTGCCCCCAACCTGCTTTCCAACTGTTCGCCGGGGGGTTCAGGAGCGTTCGCCACGGTCCTGACCAGTGCCGATGTGCGTCTCTGGCGGTTGACGGACGTCGCCGAACGGGGGTGAACGCAACCCGAACTGCAACCCTTCCCCGTCTGTCGTTGCCCTCGCCGACCCCCCCGGACTTCGGGTGGCTCTGGCAAGCGGCTGGGGCCGTTAAGGAGGTTGTGTCTGTGGTGCCGCTTCTGGGGTGAACCAGATTTCCCGGAGGTAGTTGCCGCCAGGGTCGGCAGGTCGTAGCCAGAGTCCTGGATACGGCTTCGTGCCGAAGAAGCTGAGGATCTCGGCTTCGGGATAGCCGAAAAGGTCGACGTCGTCGAGGACGACCGGGACAGCGGATGGACCGGTCGGCGCCGTAGTATGGCGCGCGACAGCGACGCCTCTGAGTCCGGGCATATCTGGCAGGACTCCCCACCGGTCCGAGACGTCGCCGGAGATCGTCAACCCTAGCCCTTCGTACCTCGCGACGAAGGACCAGCCCGCTCCGCACTGCCAGCCCTCTCGTACGTCGGCCAGAGTCGCCACCCTGTCTTGCGCCTCCCGTTCGGACATACCGACGGTCAGATGACCTGCTCCGAGTGGGAGGCGCAGCCCCTCGCTGAGGACGAGTTCGAACATCCGACCATGGTGAAGTCGGCCTGACGGGTCAGGCAAGAGATTTCAGGCGGCCCGGGGGCTCGGGCGGAGGTGTTATCGACGCAGACGCGCACCCTGCACGCCTACCTTCGCTGGCGCCACGCCAAGCCCGCCACCCCGACGTGCTGGCCGCCCAGCGCAAGAAGCGCGCCCGACTCCACAGCGAGAGGGGCCTCCGATGGGGCGGGCCGATCGCCCGCGCAGCTTGATCGGCTGGGCGAGCTTGCACGGCTGAGCCTCAGCGACAGCCGTCCGCCCGGGTGCCGACCGCTGGAGCGAGATTGGGCCAGGGGGGGCCTGCTCTGTCGGAGGCAGCGGACCGCAGGAGATCGAGAAGAGCGCAGCCCGGGTAGTCACCGAAGCTCGCCCAGGCCGACCGGTAGTAGCAGCTCCAGTAGCTCACGACCCGGCGCTGGGTGCGTGCGAAGAAGAGCGGGTTCTCCACGATGAACTGCCCGTACGCACGGTGTCCCGAGTTGCCTGGCGCTGCGAGATTACGGAGCTCATCAATGATGGCAATCAGGATCTCCACGACGTACTCGCCGACCAACTGCAGAATGTACGGGAGGACCCACGGGTCCAGGGACCCGACGATCGCTGCCAAGTGGCGCTGCCTGACCCTCCCATCGCAGTGCCGCGAGTACAGGCAGTGCAGAAGCTGCCGCTGACGCGGCGAGAGCGACGCGACCACGTCAGCCGGCGGCTCGTCGTGGTAGAGACGCCCGGGGATGGACACCTCCTGGCCCTCGACGACAACCGAAAACGGGTTGACCGGTCCCCAGCGAGAAGCTGGCATCACCGCCAGCACATTTTCGACATCGCCAGCAAAATCGGCTGGAAACGCCGCGATCAGCGGATCGCTGTGGTCGGAGAGCGGCTGCACGGGCTGAGCATAGGCGGTCCTGGACAGGAGGCCGGGATACCGTGCCCAGAGCCGATCCGGTGAACGCATGCGGTCAGAGCACGTGCTCTGACCGGGAAGATCCACCGAATAGAGCTCGGCCGAGCCGCTACGGTGAAGCATCGACGGTCGTAGCGATGTTCGATCGAGGGGGTTGGCTTGGCCGAGATAGAGGTTCCGGCGCCTGAGCCGGATTGGCAGGACGCTCCGGGGTACCAGGGTGGGAATCCCAATCCCGCCTTCCAGCGGAGCATGTGGGACTACGCTGCCAGCTCTTTCCAACTGGTGGCGGGGCTACGGCCGCCGCTGGAAGCGCTCGCGACGCGATTGCGGCTGACCGTCGAACGTGGCTGGGAAGATCTCGGAGACGTCGACGTCGCCATGTTCACGATCAAGCGTGTGGACTTCGCGCTGAGTCGGATGGAAGGAGCCCCCGTCCAGGACACGTTCGTCTGGGTGAGACGCTCACAGCACAACGTGGACGCGGCACTCGACATTCT
>NZ_FMCH01000653.1 GCF_900091855.1 Streptomyces sp. DvalAA-14 | reverse complement strand
CCGCCACCAGCCACGCCCGGCGGCCAGCACGCCCGCCTGGAATCTGCTGGCCGCGCCGAGCCGCACCAGCAGCGCCTGGACGCGGCGCTGCACCGTCCGCAGGCCGATGCCCAGTTGGCGGGCTATCGCCTCGTCGGACAGGCCGACCGAGAGCAGCGACAGGATGCGCCGTTCGTCCTCGGTCGGGCCCCCGGCGCTCTCGCTCTCGGTCAGGCCGTCGGTCACGTAGTGCTGGGCCTGCTGCCACAGGGTCTCGAACAGCGCCGACAGCGCGTCCAGCAGCGCCGAAGGGCGCACCAGGATGCAGGAGTCGAGCACTTGCGGGGTCGCCACCAGCGGGATCAGGCCCGCCTGGTCGTCGGACAGGATGATCTTCATGGGGGCGTGCGGCAGGATGCGCACCTCCTCGCCGTGCGCCAGGTCGTGCTCGATGCGCCCGATGGTGCCGGGCAGGGTCAGGTTGTCCTGGCCGTAGATGAAGCGGCTGCGCACCCCGCGCGAGTGCACGTTGGCGCTGGAGTTCACCGAGGAGCCGTCCTTGCCCTGGGCGTACGGCGGGGCGTCGATGCCCCGCACCTCCCGCTCGGCGCTGTTGAACAGCTGCTGGCCGCAGCGGGCCACTCCGTCGGGGCCGGTGATCACCTCGATCAGCGCCGCGGCGTCCTGCCCGATGCGGCCCTTGCGGTGCTTCTCGGCGAGCCATTGGGTCAGCGCGCGGACCCGCCGGATGTCCCGCTCCCGCGCCAGCAGCAGCACCTCCATGGCGTGTTCGGGCGGCAGCGCCGTCCACCGGGTCGGCCGGCCGGACAGCCGGGAGATCCAGCCCCCGGTCCTCCAGCCGGGTCAGCGCCCCCTTGAGCACGTCGTGTTCGACCCCGCTGCGGCCCACCAGTTCGTCCAGGCCCAGAGCGGGCCCGTCCAGCAGTGCGAAGTACGCCGTCTCCTGCCAGTGATCGAGTCCGAGCACCTCCAGCAACGCGCCACCCCTCCCTGTGCCCATCCCCCGCGACCCCCATCCTGCCCTTTCACCTCGGGGAATGGTGCTGTGGCGGGTGAGGCGGCCCGGGTGGTTCGGGCGGGAGGGGGCGGGACGTGGCGGAAGGTCCGGTTCGCGCGGGCCGCCGGCTACGGCGACGGCGGCCCGGGCGGGGCGGACACGGCGG
>NZ_FMCH01000243.1 GCF_900091855.1 Streptomyces sp. DvalAA-14 | reverse complement strand
CAGGGGGAGATCGGGCCGGTCCGCGCCGGCCACCTCACTGGTCCAGCTCGCCAGCAGCCGCAGCGCCCCCTCGGACGGGCTGCCCGGCTCGGCGGTGTAGACGCCCAGCACCTGCTCGGGGTCGCCGATGACGCCCAGGGCCTCGTAGTCCAGGGTGAGGTCGCCCACCACCGGGTGGTGGAAGTGCTTGGAGCCGAAGCTGCGGCGGCGTACGTCGTGGTCCGCCCACCAGCGGCGGAAATCCGGGTCGCGCACCGACAGCTCGCCGATCAGCTCGGCCAGCCGCGGGTCGTGCGGGTGCTGCCCGGCGTAGAGGTGCAGCGACGCCACGCTGGAGCGGGCGACGCCTTCCCAGTCCGCGTACAGCTCGCGGGCGCTGTCGTCCAGGAAGATGAAACGGGACATGTTCCGCTCGCGGTGCGGCAGCGCGTCGAAATCCGTGTAGAGGGCACGGGCCAGCCGATTGGTCGCCAGCACGTCGGTCCGGCGCCCCAGGACGAGGGCCGGAACCTCCGTCATCGTCTCCAGGAGCCGGTACAGGCCGGGCCGTACCCGCTGCGGCGGCAGCGGCCGGGGCCGGTCCCGCGCGGGCCGGGCCACCGCGAAAAGATGCTCGCGCTCGTCGTCGCTCAGGCGCAGCGCGCGGGCGATGGCATCCAGGACGGCCTCGGACACGTTCGCGCCCCGCCCGCGCTCCAGGCGCACGTAGTAGTCGACGCTCACCCCCGCCAGCTGGGCCACTTCCTCGCGGCGCAGCCCCGGCACCCGGCGGCTCCCCGGCGCGGGGGGTCAGGCCGGCCTCCTCGGGGGTGATCCGGGCCCGGCGGGTACGGAGGAATTCGCGCAGTTCGCCCTTGTCGCCGGCCGCGGGGCGTCGATCGGTCATGCCTTCCACGCTACGACGCGGAAAGCTCCGGCGCCGCGGCGCTGAGGGGTACTGGCGCACCCCCGCTCGCCCCGGGCGACGCGGGAGAAACCCCGCCCCGCGACTACGATCGGTGCCCGTCCGAGGACTCTTCGTCGCGTCCGTGCGGGATCGGGCTCGGCGGCCCGCTTGCCAGACCCACGTGGTCTAGGCCACGTTGGGTCCATGAAGGCGCGAACGGCACGATCGGGAGGCGGCGGCATGAGCGGCGGAGACGGTACGGATGCTCCCTACGGTGCGGGCACCGGCGGCCGGGATCGCCGCCGCGCCCCCGGTCAGGCGCCGCGCCTGCCC
>NZ_FMCH01000181.1 GCF_900091855.1 Streptomyces sp. DvalAA-14 | reverse complement strand
GCAGGGCCAGATGTCGACCTTCGTGCCGTTGGTGGTCTGGTTGTTGTAGGCGTCCAGGCACTGCTGGGTGCTGCCGGAGTAGACGGTCAGCTGGCCCGAGGAGGTACGGGTCCACTGCTGGTTGGCCTGGCCGTTGCAGTCCCAGATCTGGGGCTGGGTGCCGGCGGTGGTGGAGGAGTTGGGGACGTCCAGGCACTTGCCGGCGCCCACCGCGTGCAGGGCACCGGTCGTGCCGCCTCCGCTGGAGGTGGCTCCGTAGCCGACGGAGGTGAGGTTGGCCTGGACGGCGTTCTCGGTGGCGTCGGAGGGGTAGCCGCTGGTCATGACGCCTTCGTAGAAGGTGCCCTGGGCGCCCTTGCTGTTGTCGCCGCCGGTGCCCAGGATGATCGCGCCCTGCTTCTTCATCGGGTTGTAGCCCGACACGTTGGGACGCACCCCGTCGTAGAACGTCGACAGGCTCCCGGACTGCGCGTTGCCGCCCCGGATCGCCCAGTGGTTCGCGCCGCCCTTGATGATCGCGGTGGTGTAGCGGTAGTTCACCGTGGGATCACCCGAGTTCAGGTGCTGGTTGACACCGGAGAACAGCCCGTTCTCCAGGTCCGCCATGATCCACGGCCCGTTGCCCGAACCGTAGCCCCACACCTTGATGTTGCCGAAGTAGATGGCCTCCATCGTGCCGTTGCCGTCATCGTTGCTGTTGGTCTCGGCGTTGCCGTAGTCGAAGCAGCAGCCCCCGTTGTAGTGCGTGCCGTCCAGCACCGCGTACATGCCCTCGGGACTGTCCCCGGTGGCGATACCGCTGGTGTGGTTGTCGCGGTAGCCCGTGCCGGGCGCCACGAACACCCCGTACGCCTTGTGGCCGCCCACCGTCGTCGGCGCGGCCGTCGCACTGGCCAGGTTGTCCGGACCGCCCGCCGCACCGCCGGCCGGCGCCTGGGTCAGATTGTTGCCCCGCCCCGACTGGTCGTAGATCACCGTGATCACACAGCTCGTACCCGCGCAGAACGAGTCCTGCGCCGCCGCGTTGGCATACCCGCCCGTACTCAGCACACCGATGTTCAGCGTCGCGCTGTCCGACGCCCGCCGCACCTGGTAGAGCGACCCGCTGTACGACGAGTACAACGCCCGCGTCGTACTGTGCGCCGCCACGCACGGCGTCCCACCACCCGCGTAAATATCACACGGCAGTGAACCAGCCGCCTGGGCCGTGCCGGAGGTGGCCGCGGCCGCGGCCAGGCCGCCGACGACGAGCACGGACGCGAAGGCGACCCGCGCGAGCCGGCTGACGCCACGAGACGACGGGCGCTCCCGGGGGTCGGCGAGCTCCGGGTCTCCCAGGGCGCGTTGACGGCCATGGCGGCGAGCCGCGGCGAGGAGCCGCCCGGTCATGCTTTTCATGGAGGTGATTCCCATCGATTCTCCTTGGATGAATGAGAGCGCTAACAGGCGTCTCTTGCTGTGCTGCGCGATTCCTTTCACTCGTGCCGGACCGGCCGGAAAGCGGACGACGCGTCCGGCGGCCGGCGTCGTCGGAGGACGGAAACCGGTGCCGCGCGCTTCTCGGTTGCCATCGGCTGCCGTACGCGCCCTGCCGGGCGGACGGCGGTCGCCCGGACCGGACCGGGTGCGGACCGGGTGCGGACCGGAGACGGGCCGAGCCCGAACCGGTACAGATCGGCACGGACCGGCGCTGACCGGAGCCGATCGGTGCCGGCCTTTGAGGGCGGGCGGCTTCGAGAAGGCTGCCGGCTACCGGTCGCGGATCGGGGAGCCGGGTTCCCCGAAGCGGCCGTCGACGGCGGCGGTCCGCTGTCGCGGCGCGTCGGCCCGGCGTCTCGTTCGCCGGTCGGGCCGGGCTGCTCGGATGTTCACTCAGGACTCCTAGGTGCGTGGGGGCGAGGCCAAATGTGTGAGCGTTAACATGAAGGCGCGGATGTCGGTCTGGGGGAGTGGGGTTGCCTGCGATCCGACGGCGGGAGCCTCCATCAACCGGAACCCGGTGTCAACCCTTTTCACACAGGTACACCCTGCCGACCCGCGTCGGCGCTGGTGCGGGACGCGATTGCCGTCGACGCTGTTGACGCCGCCGAGGCGCTCTGTTTACCTGGCTCGCCGTGGCCCCGGCGCGGCGTACGCCGCGTTCAGTCCCCGGGTGCGAGAAGCGGCTTGGCGAGGGCATCTCGCGGAGCGTCCAGCGAGGGGTCCGGCGGGGCCGAGCGGGCGGGCGCCGCGGCGGTGCTCGACCGGAGGGCGATCGGAGGGGCCAGGAGGATGTGCCGGGCGGGCGTGGCCGGGTCGGTGATCCGCTCGATCAGCAGGGCGACCGCCTGGGCCCCCATCTCCTGGGCGGGCACGTCGGCGGCGGTGAGGGGCGGGCGGAAGTCCTCGGCCCACAGCTGCGCCGCGACCCCGGTGACGGAGAAGTCCCGCGGAACCCGCAGGCCGGCCTCGGCGAGGGCCCGCTGGATACCCGGCAGGGCGGCCTCGTTGATCGTGGTGATCGCGGTGGTGTCGGGGTGCGCGTCCAGGAGTTGCTGTACGCACTCCTGGCCGGACCGGCTGTCGTCCCCGCACAACAGCTCCAAGCCCCCCAGGCCCCGCTCGCGCACCGCGGCCAGGAAGCCCTCGCGGGCCCGGTGGCTGGGACCGTAACCGGTGGCGACCAGTTCGGGCGAGCGGTTGATCAGTGCCACTTTGCGGTGGCCGAGATCAGCCAGATGCCGCACCGAGTGGCTGATCAGTCCGGCGTAGTCGACGTCGATCCAGCACATCTCGCGGTCCCCCGCGGTGTGCCCGATGCCGACGAACGGCAGCCGCGCCTCGCGCAGCCGCCCCACCCGCGCGTCCTCGATGCGGATCTCCATCAAGATGACGCCGTCGACCCGGCTTTCGGATACCAGTCGTTCGAACGACCGCTCGTGGTCGCCGCCGGAGGGGGACAGCAGCACGTCCAGGTCGGCGCGGGCGGCCGCGTCCACCACGCTGGCCACGAAGTCCAGCTGCATGTGGGTCAGTCGCTTACTGGCTGGCGGGATCACCAGGCCGATGGTCCGCGTCCGGCCCTCCTTGAGCGCGCGGGCGGCCGCGTTGGGGCGGTATCCCAGCTCGTCGATCACATCTTGGATACGCTTGCGGGTGGCGGGGGCCACCGGACGCTTGCCGCTGAGCGTGTACGAGACAGTGCTCCGCGACACTCCCGCCCGCCGGGCGATCTCCCCGATGTTCATGTGGCTCCTCGGCAGTCCGTCGGGCCACAGATTACCCCATCGCCATCGAATCGATTCGGATCGCCGGCCGGCCGGCGCCAAGCCGCTGCCGTATGTCGCCCAACCGCCCGGCACCGAGGCGCGCGTGGTGTCCCCTTCGGGTCCACGAGTCCCCATGCCTTGACGGACGGCGCGCCCGGATCTACGGTCCCTGTCGAACCGGTTCGCGCAATCGATTCGACGCAGCATGCGGCTCGTGGCAGCCGGGGACCGGGCGCGGCCGCACGGGTGGGGGCAGGAAGGAACAGGGCGATGGTCGAAACGACCCAGCGGCGGCTCGCCGCCGTTGCCGTGACCGCGGCCGTGACCGTGACCGTGACCGTGACCGTGGCGGAGACGGCCGCCACGGTGGCCGCTCGGTCGTCCTCGCCGGCGGGCTCGTCCACCGCGCGCTAGGCCGTGTCTGACAAATAGCGCCGTCCGCCCGCAGGGCGGGGCCCCGCGGCGTCTGGTGCGTGCGATCGCAAGGCGGTGGGGGCACCTCCCAGCGATAGCTGGGGGAGGGTGTCCTCGTAGTGGGCTACTCGGACGACCCCGACAACGCAGCGAGCGCGCGTGCCAGGCGTCGCGGGGCAGGCGGGATTTGTCAGACACGGCCTAGCCGCCCGTGCCGGAGCCGCGTTGCCCGGCGCGGCCCTGGGAGCCAAGCGAAGGACCGGATCGCCGATGAACGACAAGGCACAGACGGCCGACGAGCGGCGCGGGCGCGGGGGTTGGCCCGGCGTCGGGCCGGCGGACACCCGAACCCCACGGCCGCCGCGCGGCGGACCGCGTTCCCCGCAGTGGGCCGCGTGGGGCTTCCTGATACCCGTCACCGCCTATCTGGCCGCCTTCTACGCCTATCCGCTCTACCGCAACATCGACCTGTCGCTGCGGGACTACACGGTGCGCTCGTTCGTCCAAGGCGGCGCACCCTTCACCGGGTCGGCCAACTACCGGCAGGTCGTGGACGATCCGACCTTCGCACCCGCCCTGGTGCACACCGTGCTCTTCACCGCGGCCAGCCTGCTGTTCCAGTACGGGATCGGGCTGGCGCTTGCGGTCTTCTTCGCCCAGCACTTCCGTCTGTCCGCGACGCTCCGGGCGCTGTTCCTCGTCCCCTGGCTGCTTCCACTGATCGTTTCGGCCTCCACATGGTCGTGGATGCTCAACAGCGACTCGGGCGTCGTCAACGCCGCCCTGCACGGCCTCGGCATCGGCCCGGTCAACTGGCTCACCTCGCCGACCTGGTCCCTCGCGTCGGTGATCATCGCCAACATCTGGATCGGGGTCCCGTTCAACCTGGTCGTGCTCTACAGCGGCGTCCAGGCCATCCCGGCCTCGCTGTACGAAGCGGCCGCGCTGGACGGAGCGAACGCCTGGCAGCGCTTCTGGCGGGTCACCTTTCCGCTGCTGCGCCCCGTCTCGGCCATCACCCTGCTCCTGGGCCTGGTCTACACGCTGAAGGTCTTCGACATCATCTGGATCATGACCAAGGGAGGCCCCAGCGACTCGTCGACCACTTTCGCCACCTGGTCCTACCGGTTGGGCTTCGGCAACCTGTTGCCGCAGTTCGGCCCCGGTGCGGCGGTGGGCAACCTCCTGGTGCTGATCGCGCTGGCCTTCGGGCTGTTCTACATCCGGGTCCAGAGAAAGCAGCAGTACGCATGAGAGCCCCGCGGGCCGTCCACCCGAAGGACTGACGGCGCACGGGTCTGAACCCGACCTGTCTTCTCGGGTCCCCGCGGATCCGCGCAGATTCCCGCAGACCCCCGCACGTCTCCTCAGAAGGATTGAGCGTTTCCCGATGACCGTCATCCCGTCCGGCCCCGTCTTCGCGATCCAGGAGATCCCGTTCAGCTTCCACGGGTCATGGCTCAACGTCTCGCCGGTCATCGCCCAGCACGTGCAGGCCGAGGACCTGCACCTGGTGTCCCACCAGAACGGCATGCACCCGGTCCTGCGCTTCGTGCCCCTCGTCCCCGACACCGGAGACCGCGCCCCGGCCGGCTGGCGGGCCGCGTCGGGCGGCCTGACGTGGCAGGACCCGCACGGTGACATCACGCTCGTCTACGAGTCGGCCGACACCCTGCGGGTCAGCGGGGAGGGGCTGGACCTGGAGATCACCCCGTCGGACGCGCGGCTGACCCCGTTCAGCGGCATGTACCTCTACCGCGACCCGGTGGACGGCTCGTTCCAGTTCACCTCGTACGAGACGGGCCGCCGCTACCGGATCACCGCGCTGGAGGGCGCGACCGCCCGGCTCGCGGGAGGCGAAGGGCTCGCCGGCGCCTCCCGCCGCCTCACCCTGACCGGCGCCGGCCGCTGGGAGGCCGCCATCGAGGAGATCGACAGCGCCCGCACGCCGTACACCCCGGCGGACGACTTCGCGGGCACCGCGGCCCGGGCCGAGGATGCCTTCGGCGCGTTCGCCGCCGAGGTGACCGGCCCGCCCGAAGGCCGCCCGGCCGCCGCCGAGTTGGCGGCCTACGTCCTGTGGTCGGCCACGGTGCGGCCGGCCGGCTTCGTCGGCCGGCCCGCGGTGCTGATGTCCAAGCACTGGATGGACAAGGTCTGGAGCTGGGACCACTGCTTCAACGCCCTGGCGCTGGCGCCCGGTGCGCCGCGGCTGGCCTGGCACCAGTTCCACCTCCCCTTCGACCACCAGGACGAGAGCGGCGCGCTGCCCGACTCCGTCACCCACTCCGAGGTCCTGTACAACTTCGTCAAGCCGCCGATCCACGGGTGGGCGCTGCGCCGGCTCAGGGAGCGGCTGCCCGGACCGGTGGAGGCGGGCGAACTGGAGGAGACGTACCGGCGGCTGGGCCGGTGGACCGACTTCTGGCTCACCGCCCGGCGCGCGCCCGGCGAGGCGCTGCCCCATTACCAGCACGGCAACGACAGCGGCTGGGACAACGCCACCACCTTCGATCCCCGCCGGGTCCTGGTGACCGCCGACCTGGCGTCCTTCCTGATCCTGCAGCTGCACGAACTGGCCCGGATGGCCGACGAGCTGGGGCACACCGAGGACGCCGCGCGCCATACGGACACGGCCAAGGCCATGATGGAAGCGCTGTTGGACCAGTTGTGGGTGGACGGCCGCTTCCATGCCCGCTCGCCGCACACCGGCCGCCTCTCGCACAGCCGCAGCCTCCTCGACCTGATGCCCGTCGTGCTCGGGGAACTGCTGCCAAAGGATGTCAGTGACCGGCTGGCGGAGTCGCTCGCCGCCCACCTCACGTCGCACGGCCTGGCCACCGAGCACCCCCAATCCCCGCACTACGAGGCGGACGGGTACTGGCGCGGGCCCATCTGGGCGCCTTCGACGGTCCTGATCGAGGACGGATTGCGCCGGGCCGGGCACACCCGGCTGGCGGACGAGATCAACGCCCGGTTCCGCGCGCTGTGCGAGGAGTCCGGCTTCGCCGAGAACTTCGACGCGCTGACCGGCCAGGGACTGCGCGACCGGGCCTACACCTGGACCGCGAGCTGCTACCTGCTCCTGGCCGGTGACCACCAGCGGCGCTCCGGGACGGCGCAGGCCCCCACTCCGCCCGGGGACAGCCGGCCGGGAGCGGCGAGCGACTCGTAGCGGCCGGGTCGCCACGTGGCGCCGCCGCCGTGAGGACCTCCGGGGCGGCGCCGCGTGGGGAGCCGCGCGGCACGCTCAGCGAAGGGTGAAGTCCTGGTTGCTGCCGGGCGTGTTCTTGCACGTCCACTGGTCGAGCTGCTGCCCGGGCGTGGCGTTGGCGCCGAAGCCGTCCAGGCACAGGCCGCTGTTCTGGTTGCGGAACGCGTAGGAGCCGTCGGACTGCTGGACCGGCTGCCAGAGGCTGTTGGGCGCGGCGTTGGGAGTCTGCTGGACGATGTCAGGTGTGCCCGCCGCGGGGGAGCTTCCGGCTACCGCGATGTCCTGGCCGGAGCTGCTGACCTGGAGTTCGCCGTAGCTGCCGGAGACCGGGACGAACTGGATCCGCTGGTTCGACTGGCTGCCGCAGGTCCACTGGTCGATCACCGCGCCGGCCGAGGTGCTGTTGCCGTACACGTCCAGGCACAGGCCGTCGCTGCTCATGACCAACTGGTGGTAGCCGCTCGGGAAGCCGCCGCCGGACGAGCCGGCCGGTGTCACATAGACGGCGAAGGCGTCGTGGCTGGCCTGGAAGGAGAAGGGGACGGTCACGGTGCCGCCCGAGGTGGAGAGGTTCTGGTTGTACACCACCTGGGGCGCGGTCAGCGGTGCCTGGTCGGGGATGCGCTCCACGGTGACGTTGACGCTCCCGTTGTTCGCCAGCCACGGTACCGACGACAGCCCGCTGAACGACACGCTGGCGGCGCCGGTGTACCCGTTGCTGTCGCCGATCACCGCGACGGCGCGCTTGTTGGCGCTGTCCTCGGCCGCGGAGATCGCGGTGCTCCCGACCTGCCCGGACGTGGCCACCAGGGTGCCGGTCATGTCCGCGTAGCTGCGCATCGCCCACCAGTTGCCGGTGGGCTGCCATGTGCCGCCGCTCTGGGTGAGAACCCCGGTCAGGTTCGGCGTCGTGCAGCAGACCCAGTTGCCGCGCATCGCGTTGGTGTAGCCGGACTGCGCGAAACGGGCCAGGTACCAGGCGGTGACTCCCGCGGTCTGCCGGTCGGCCGGCTGGTACTCGTTCGCCGACAGCGGCCGGGCGGAGATGCCGTTGGCCGACAGCGCGCTGTTGAGCGACTGCGACACGGTGACCGGGTCGTCGACGTCGCCCTCGTCATGATTGGTGATCATGTCGGGAACCGTGCCGGCCGCCTTGACGTGGGCCAGCCAGGTGTTCCACTCCCCGGGGTTGCTCTGCGGGGTGAAGGCGAGCGACGGGCCGACGATCTTGGCGTTCGGGGCGACCCGGCGGATCTCCTTGTAGGCAGTGTCCCACATCTGGAAGTACTGGGTGCTGTTCATCCCCCGGGTCCAGAACACCGAGATGTCCGGCTCGTTGTAGATGTCGTACGCGAACGGCAGTCCGGTCGCCTGGAGCGCGCCGACCGTCGAGTCGATGAAGCTGACCCAGTTGGCGCAGTTGCCGTTGTCGCACGGGTAGACCTCGTTCGAGGGCTGTCCGCCGTTGTTGCCCCACAGGTCGCTCACCAGGACCTGGTACTGCGCGTGATAAGGCGGCTGGGTGAACCGCCGGGCCTGGCTGACGATCGAGTTGATGTCCGCCTGGGTGGCGGAGCCGAACGTGTAGCCGTCCTTGATCCAACCGCCGGAGAACCAGCCGCCGCCGCGGAAGGCGGTGATGCCCAGCGGCTGGATGTACTGGTCCGACGGCTGCGTCGCGTCCTGGCTGACGCCGTACAGGAAACCCTCGCCGACTCCGGTGGCCGCCCCGCGGGGCGAGGCCAGATTGACGCTCAGCGACTCGCTCGTGGCCGCCACGCCCCGCCCGGGAGCCACCAGCATGAAGGCCGCCGTCAGTAGGGTCGCCGCCGCGGTCGCCATGCGGCGGTACCCGCTGCCGGTTCTCATCGGACTTCTCATTCTCATCGGGTCTCCTGTGTGTGGGGGTTCGCGCCGCGTCGCCATGGCGCGGTGGAGGGGAGCGCGACGAACCAGGGCGCGTCCGGCACCCGTCCGCGGCCGGTGTGTCGTGGACGGAGGCCGGGCGGCCGCGGGTCCGTCAGGTCGAGCCGGCGGGCGGGAGGAACCGGCGGCGACCGGCGAGGTCGCCCCCGCCGCCGTCCCGCGGCACCTCACCTGCCGCCGTTTCATCGCAGCGCCCGGTGCGTCCTGCCCTGTCCGCTCGTGCGCGTGCCGGAATGCGAGGCCGCGGCAGCGAGGTCGAACCGATTCGCTGACGGCTCGTCCGGATGTTACGACCGTCGGCAGACACGGTCAATGGAAGGTTACGAAGCAGCCGTCCGGTGTTTTCCGCGCCGACCGCGTCCAGCCGCCGCGTCGGGATCAAGGTCGCCGTCCGGTATCCGAAACCCACGGTGAACTGACAGGTGGGGCAGGGTTTCGGTGGCGGAGGCCCGGGCCGGTCCGGCCCGCGGCGCTGATGCGCCGGTCGAACGGGCCGGCCCGCCGAACGGCACGCGCCGCGCAGGCGGCAGCCCGCTGGAATTCGGCCGGGATGGTCGAATCGATTGCCTCACAGGGACGGGAGGGGCGGACGGACGGCGGAGGATCGCCCTGGCCGGGAGCGCCGGCTCCGCCCGACCGGCACCCGCGGACGGGATGCCGGGGGCGCCCGGCGCGCCCTGAACACGCGGAAGGGCAACTCCTCGGCACCGGCCCGGCGCACCGGCCCGTCAGCCCTCGCCGGCGCCCGGTTCCCGGCTCATCGCGCTCGACGAGGGCCCGGTCGGCGGCGTGTTGAGGCTTCCGGAGGCGAAGGGGGCGACGCGGTAGGGGAGGCCGCCGAGCCCCGCCGCCGTCAGCAGCGCCGTCCACCCGGTGAGCCGGCCGGCCGCCGGGACGGATGCGGCGTCGACGTCGATCCGGACCGCGTCGCCCAGATCACGGACCCGCAGGTCGCGGACGGCGATACCGGACTCGGCCAGCAGGGCCCGCGCGGCGGCCTCGGCCCGGTCGACGCGGGCCAGCCGGTGGCCGGTGACCTGGACACCGTAGGCGATGCGACTGGCCAGGCAGGGCGTCGCGGGTTTGTCCCAGGTGGGCAGCTCCCACTGGCGGCTGATCCGCCGGACATCGGCCTTGGTGAGTCCGGTGTCGAGCAGCGGGGTGAGGACCCGTTCTCCCTGCCCGCCTTGATGCCTGGGCGGAAGGGGTCCGCCGCGTCGTCCGCGTTGGTGCCGGTGGCCACCAGCCGAAACCGCGTTCCGCGGCGAAGGCGGTGATGGAGCCGAGCACTTCGGATTTGCAGAAGTAGCAGTGGTCGGGGCCGTTCGCCCGGTATCCGGGCCGGTCGAGCTCCCGGGTCGGCGGCGCCAGGTGGACGACGCCGAGGGAGGCGGCCAGTTCGGCGGCGGCCGCCAGCTCGCCGGAGGCGAGGCTCTCCGAGACGGCGGTCACCGCCAGTACGCGGTCCGGGCCCAGAGCCCGCACGGCGGCTGCCAGCACCAGGGCGGAGTCGGCGCCGCCGGAGTAGGCGACAGCCAGCCGGCCCAGGCCGGCGAACCGGCCCAGCAGTGCGACGCTCTGGTCGTCCATCATGATCGCGCCCCGTCGCTCGGATCAGCGCGCCTGACCGCCCGGTCGGCCACCGCACGCAGGGGCAGCCCGAGGCGCCGGGCGGCGGCGGCCAGGTCGTCGTACTCGGGTTTCGACCGGTACGGGCCGTGCTTGACGCGGATCCCGACTCCGTCGACGTCGACGACTTCGGTGCGCCGGGGCAGAGCCGCCCGCTCGACGGCGCTCCTGCGGATTCCCAGCGTGCCGGTCTCGGCGGCGAGCAACTCCTGCAGGCCGTCCGCCCGTTCGGGATCCCTCAGCAAATGCACCACGTGCGCCGGGCGTCCCTTCTTCATCACCGCCGGCGTCACCCAGGCGTCGAGGGCCCCGTGCTCCAGGGCCCGCGCCAGGACATGGGCGAGGGTCTCGCCGGTGACGTCGTCGAGGTTCGTCTCCAGCACGTACAGATGCCGTACGCCGGACCGGACGGCCGTGGCCAGGGTGACGGCGGCGACGTTCGGCCGATCCGGCATCGTGCGGGTGCCCGCGCCGTACCCGGTCCGGCCGAGCGTCATCGGGCCGAAGGGCTCGTAGCGGGCGCCCATCGCCGCCAGGGCGGCGGCGGCCGTGGGGGTGACCGTCTCCCCGGGACGACCGGCGGCGCGCACCACGGCGCCACGCTGTCGACGACGGCGTCGCCGAACATGCGGCGCAGTTCCCCGTCGCTGTTGCCCCGGTGGGTGCCGGTGGCGACGAGGATCACCACGTCCTCCAGGCGGACGATGCCGTCGAGTTCGGCCAGCACCGCCGGGATCATCAGCTGCCGCGGTTGCGGGCGGGTGCCGTCGCACGCGGAGATCGCCACCGTCTGCCCGCGGGCCACCCGCTCGCGCAGCGGCCCGGCGACGGGGAACCGCAGCGCCCTGGTCAGCACCCCGGGCTGATCGGCGGCGGCCTCGTGATGGACCGGTTCGACGACGGTGGTCACGGCGGGGTCGACGTCGATGTGCAGGCCGGTCTCGCCGTACGCCAGGCGCACGTCCATCACGCGGCTCCCCGCACCGCGGTCCCACGGGACGCCGCGGCGCGCGCCCGCCGGCCGGGCGGCTCGGGCGGCGGGCGCCCCCGCCCCCGACGCCGGGGACGAGAGCCGGCCGCTTTGCCCGCCGAGCCGTC
>NZ_FMCH01000172.1 GCF_900091855.1 Streptomyces sp. DvalAA-14 | reverse complement strand
GGGCCGGCCCGCCCCCTGCCGGGGCTTCCCCCCGTGGGGGTCGGGTGGAGGGCCCAGCGAGATCTTCGGCCCGGGGGTGGTTGCTCGCGCAGTTCCCCGCGCCCCCGCAGGGGCCCCGGTGGGCTCCCGGGCGGTTGGGGTGGCCCAGGCCCCGGGGGGACTGGCGGGCTGGGTGTGTGGGGGCGGGGAGGGAAAGGGGCCGTCGGGATGAGTCGTTGGAGGAGGTGCGGGACAATGGAGGTATGGAGATGCCGATGAATGAACGGTCGCCGGAGAACGCGCAGGACCCGCGGGATTCACAGAACGCGCAGAGCCCGAAGGGCGGGCAGAATCAGCAGGTCCTGGTGGTGGGCCCGGACGGGATGGCTTTGACCGGGTCGCCGAAGGGGGATGCCGAGGGGAATGGGCCCCGCGAGATTCCGGTGACGGAGATGGTCGAGCAGCCGGCGAAGGTGATGCGGATCGGCAGCATGATCAAGCAGCTCCTGGAGGAAGTGCGAGCGGCTCCTCTCGACGAAGCCAGCAGGGTACGGCTGAAGGAGATCCACGCCAGCTCCGTGAAGGAGCTGGAGGCCGGGCTGGCGCCCGAGTTGGTGGAGGAACTGGACCGGCTGTCGCTGCCGTTCACCGAGGAGAGCGTGCCCAGCGAGGCGGAGCTGCGGATCGCGCAGGCTCAGCTGGTGGGCTGGCTGGAGGGCCTTTTCCACGGGATCCAGACCGCGTTGTTCGCCCAGCAGATGGCGGCCCGCGCCCAGCTGGAGCAGATGCGCCGCGCCCTGCCGCCCGGGGTGCTCTCGCACGAGGACGACCAGGAAGAGGCCCAGGGGGCCCGTTCCGGACCGTACCTCTAGCCGTACCTCTAACCGGGGCCTGCCGGCGCCTGCCGGCCGGCCCACTTGGAGGAGGCGGGCAGCACCCCGGAGGCGCTGCCCGCCTCCTCCTTGTACCGGCCAAGAGGCCATGACTTCCACCACACCGCGCCGACGGGCCGCCGGTCGCCCGCACGGCAGGGGACCGAGCCTGTGGACAGGGGGGATTCAGTCCCCCGAAAAGCGGTACGGTGGCGCACCAGAGGCATGGCTGCCGAACGACCGATGGACGAACGACGGCGAGGACTGATGGTCGACCGGAACGAGACGACCGCCGGCACGGGGGCGTCGGAGAGCTCCGGCCAGTGGGGCGAGGGTTCGCTGGTGGGCGACGGCCGTTACCGGCTGAGCGGAAAGCTCGGCCGGGGCGGTATGGCCGAGGTGTTCGCGGCCGAGGACGTCCGGCTCGGGCGCACGGTGGCCGTGAAGCTGCTGCGTACCGACCTGGCCGAGGACCCGGTGTCCAAGGCCCGGTTCACCCGCGAGGCACAGGCCGTCGCCGGTCTGAACCACCACGCGGTGGTCGCCGTCTACGACTCCGGTGAGGACCGCACCGCCACCGGCACCGTCCCGTACATCGTGATGGAGCTGGTCGAGGGCCACACCATCAAGGATCTGCTGAACGGGCCCACGCCGCCGCCCGTCGAGCAGGCGCTGCTGATCGTCTCCGGGGTGCTGGACGCGCTCGCGTACAGCCACCAGCACGGCATCGTGCACCGCGACATCAAACCCGCCAATGTGATCATCACATCGACGGGTCAGGTCAAGGTGATGGACTTCGGCATCGCCCGGGCCCTGCACGGCGCGGCGAGCACCATGACGCAGACCGGCATGGTCATGGGCACCCCGCAGTATCTGTCGCCCGAGCAGGCGCTCGGCAAGACCGTCGACCACCGCAGCGACCTCTACGCCACCGGCTGCCTGCTCTACGAACTGCTCGCGCTGCGCCCGCCGTTCACCGGTGAGACGCCGCTGTCCGTGGTGTATCAGCACGTCCAGGACCAGCCGCAGATCCCCTCGCAGGTCAACAACCGGGTACCGCCCGAGCTGGACGGCATGGTGCTGCGCGCGCTGGCCAAGCAGCCCGACGACCGCTTCCAGAGTGCCGAGGAGATGCGCGGCGTCGTCGGTTACGCGCTCCAGGCCCTGCACGACCAGGGTGGTTGGAGTGGCGGCCGGTGGAACACCGGGGCGGTCACCGCGATCGCGCCCGGTCCCCTTCCGTCGCCCACCGTCGTCTCCCAGGGCGGCCCGCACACCGGCTCCGGCAGTACCGCCGAGTTCGGCCTGCCGCTGCTGGCGGGCGTGGCCGGGGCCGGCGGCCCCGACGACGTGCACGGCTACGGCGCCCCGCCGCCCGCACGGGAGAACCGCTGGCTGAAGCCGGTGCTGTTCGCCATCGTCGCGGTGATGGTCGTGGCCCTCGGTGTCTTCGCCGCCACCCACTTCTCCGGCAACGGCGGCAGCGGCGGCAAGCCGAGCCAGACGGACTCGCCGACGGTCACCCAGGACACCGGGGCCCCCTCGGATTCGCCGTCCGACGTGCCGACCGACACCGGCCAGTTCAGCACCGGGCCGACCGAGACGCAGCCGACGCGCCCCACCGACACCCACACGACGACGCCGCCGCCGACCACGCCGACCACGCCGCCGCCCACCAGCAAGCCGGCGACGACCCCGCCGACCAGCAAGCCGGCGACGACGCCGCCCACCACGACGACGCCGCCGCCGACCACGCCCGATGCCCCGACCGACACCGCCTCCCCGACCGACGGCGGGGGCGGGGGCGGCCAGGGCCCCGACCATTCCGGCGCCAATCGCGCCAACCGCAACCGCTGAGCCGCACCGGGTGAGCGACCGGAACCGGCCCGCGCCGGTTCCGGAGCGGGTTCCGCCGCTGGTTCCGAATGCGGCACAAGCGCCGGCTCCGGCACCAGTCCCGGCCCCGGTTCCGGAGCCGCCACCATCAGCGGCTCCCGCCCTCACCCCGTGAAGGCGTCCAGCACCGCCTCGTACTCCTCGGTCCACCACACCGCGAGCGCCGAGGCGGCCGGGAAGAGCGGGTCGGAGCGGCGGTCGCGGCGCTGGTAGCGCCAGTGCAGCATCCAGAAGTCGTTCAGCCGCTCCCACCACACCCGGTGCACCGCCGCGGCCACCTCGGCCGCCGCGATCCGGGCGCCGCGGCGGTAGGCCCGCGCGTAGCCGCGCACCTTGCGCAGGTCCAGCCGGCCGGTGACCGGGTGGACGAAGAAGATGGCGGCGGCCCGTACCGCCTCCTCGGCGCGCGGGTGGACGCCGAGCCGGTCCCAGTCGACGATGGCGGCCGGTTCGCGGCCCCGGTAGAGCAGGTTCAGCGGGTGGAAGTCGCCGTGCACCCAGCCGCTGACCGGTCCCTCCGCGGCGGGCGGCCGGCGGTGCGCGTACTGCCGCAGCAGCGCCCGGCGCTCCAGCAGCCGGTGTTCGGCGAGCGCGTCGAAGGCGTCGTAGGGGCGGTGGCCGCGGACGAGGGCGAGCAGCTGGTCGATGTGGGCGTGCGTGCGGTCGGGGTCGGCGCTCAGGTGCCGGACGGCCGGGGCCGGCGGCTGGATGCGGGCCAGGCCGGTGTGCACCCGGCCGAGCAGCCCGCCGAGCCGGCGGGACTGGGCGGGGCTGAGGTCGGTGCCTTCGCGGTGGCGGCCGTCGATCCAGGGGAAGAGGGCGTAACCGGCGCCGCCGGAGACGGTCACGGTCGCGCCGCGGGCGTCCGGCAGCGGCGCCGCGATGGGCAGGCCCAGCTGGGCCAGGCGGCGGGTGGCGTGGTGCTGGCGCAGCACGACGTCCGGCGCGGCGGTGTCCGCGGCGATGTACTGCTTGAGGAAGAAACGGCCCTCGGTGGTGGTCACCCGCCATCCCCGGTTGAGCAGCCCCCGGGGGACGGGTTCGCAGGTGAGCGGCCTCCCCGCGTCCTCATAGCGGCGCAGCACAACCGTCAGCGGCGGCGCCGATGCCGTGCCCGTCACGCGGCTCAGCGTAGATCACCGACCGGGACCGTCCGGACGAACTGGCGCCCACCCGCCCGGACCTGATAGGCCCTCGACCGGGCTCGCCGTCGGGGCGGAATACGCGGATATGTCGCTGGACATGTCCCTGCTCACCCCAGGCCCGGATTTCGCACCGCCGCGGTCCCGCTGCCTCTTACGCACTTTCCGCATCCGGGATACGGTGCGATGGTCCCGGTGGCCTGCGGGAATGCCGTTTAGTAGGAAATCAAAGCAAAACCGCAGGTGGGACGGCTTCGCGCGATGGTGGAACTTGTAGGTAACGTCTGTTCTTGCAGGCCCATCGCCGTGGCATCATGACGCCTGGCTCGGCCATGCCGCACACACCCCGTGCGTCACGTCGGACCAGGTGAGCCGCACCTGGCTTCCCCGGCAGACCCCGGGGGCCGGACAGACGGAGGAGCGAACGTGAGCGTGAAGAGCACTGCCGCGCGGAGGACTACCCGCGGCGGCGCGAAGCGCCGTGGGGACGAGCCCGGGCTCGTACAGCTGCTGACCCCCGAGGGCGAGCGCGTCGAGCACAGCGAGTACTCCATCGACCTGACGCCGGAAGAGCTGCGTGGCCTGTACCGCGACATGGTGCTGACCCGCCGTTTCGACGCCGAGGCGATCACCCTGCAACGGCAGGGCGAGCTGGGCCTGTGGGCCTCGCTGCTGGGCCAGGAAGCGGCCCAGATCGGTTCCGGACGGGCCACCCGTCCGGACGACTACATCTTCCCCACCTACCGCGAGCACGGCGTGGCATGGACCCGCGACGTCGACCCGCTGAACCTGCTCGGCATGTTCCGCGGCGTCAACAACGGCGGCTGGGACCCCAACGAGAACAACTTCCACCTCTACACCATCGTGATCGGCTCGCAGACCCTGCACGCCGCCGGCTACGCGATGGGCATCGCCAAGGACGGCGCGGACGCGGCGGTGATCGCGTACTTCGGTGACGGCGCCTCCAGCCAGGGCGACGTGGCCGAGGCCTTCACCTTCGCGGCGGTCTACAACGCGCCGGTGGTGTTCTTCTGCCAGAACAACCAGTGGGCGATCTCCGAGCCGACCGAGAAGCAGTCACGGGTGCCGATCTACCAGCGGGCGGCCGGCTACGGCTTCCCCGGCGTCCGGGTCGACGGAAACGACGTGCTCGCGGTGCTGGCCGTCACCCGGGCGGCCCTGGAGCACGCCCGCAGCGGCCAGGGACCGATGCTGGTGGAGGCCTTCACCTACCGGATGGGCGCACACACCACCACCGACGACCCGACCCGCTACCGGGACGACGACGAGCGGGTGGAGTGGGCGTCGAAGGACCCGATCGCCCGGCTGCGCACCTACCTCGACCAGCAGGGCCTGGCCGACGAGGACTTCTACGCGGGACTGGGCACCGAGGCGGACGCGCTGGCCAAGCGGGTGCGGGACGGCGTGCGGAACATGCGCAATCCGGAGACCATGGCCATCTTCGACCACGCCTACGCCGACGGGCACGCGCTCGTCGACGAGGAGCGGGCACAGTTCGCGGCCTACCTGGACTCCTTCGCGGACAGCCGGGGCGAGGGGGCCGCGAACGGCTCCCCCACGACGGACTCCGCCGCGGACTCCGCGGCCGGTTCCGCGACCGGCACGGCGACCGATTCCGCAGCCGGCGCCGGGAAGGGGCACTGACATGAGCGAGACGGCAACCACGATGGCCATGTCCAAGGCCCTCAACCAGTCGCTGCGCAAGGCGCTGGAGAGCGACCCCAAGGTCCTGATCATGGGTGAGGACGTCGGCAAGCTCGGCGGCGTCTTCCGGATCACCGACGGCCTGTACAAGGACTTCGGCGAGGACCGGGTGATCGACACCCCGCTGGCCGAGTCCGGCATCGTCGGCACCGCGATCGGGCTGGCGCTGCGCGGCTACCGCCCGGTGGTGGAGATCCAGTTCGACGGCTTCGTCTTCCCGGCCTACGACCAGATCGTCACCCAGCTGGCCAAGATGCACGCCCGGGCGCTCGGCAAGATCAAGCTGCCCGTGGTCATCCGCATCCCCTACGGCGGCGGCATCGGCGCGGTCGAGCACCACAGCGAGTCGCCGGAGACGCTGTTCGCGCACGTCGCCGGTCTGAAGGTGGTCTCGCCGGCCAATCCCTCGGACGCCTACTGGATGCTGCAGCAGGCCATCGAGTGCGACGACCCGGTGATCTTCTTCGAGCCGAAGCGGCGCTACTGGGACAAAGGCCAGGTGGACGTCGAGTCGGTGCCCGGCGACCTGCACAAGGCCGTCGTGGTCAAGCAGGGCGCCGATCTGACCCTGGCTGCCTACGGGCCGATGGTGAAGGTGTGCCTGGAGGCCGCCGCGGCCGCCGCCAACGAGGGCCGCGACCTTGAGGTCCTGGACCTGCGGTCGCTCTCGCCGATCGACTTCGACACCATCCAGACCTCGGTGGAGAAGACCCGCCGGCTGGTCGTGGTGCACGAGGCGCCGGTGTTCTACGGGGCCGGCGCCGAGATCGCCGCCCGGATCACCGAACGGTCCTTCTACCACCTGGAGGCGCCGGTGCTGCGGGTGGGCGGTTTCCACGCGCCGTATCCGCCGGCCCGCCTGGAGGACGAGTACCTGCCGGGTCTGGACCGCGTACTCGACTCCGTCGACCGCGCGCTGGCGTTCTGAGGAGAGGGTTGTGACGACCATGACCGCACGGACGCAGCGTTTTCTCGAGTTCAGGATGCCGGATGTCGGTGAGGGACTGACCGAGGCGGAGATCCTCAAGTGGTATGTCGCGGTCGGTGACACGGTCACCGACGGGCAGGTGATCTGCGAGGTGGAGACGGCCAAGGCAGCCGTCGAGCTGCCCATCCCGTTCGACGGGGTGGTCAGCGAGATCCGCTTCGGCGAGGGAACGACGGTCGACGTCGGAACGGCGATCATCGTGGTGGACGCG
>NZ_FMCH01000417.1 GCF_900091855.1 Streptomyces sp. DvalAA-14 | reverse complement strand
ATGCCACACTTCCCTTCGTGCCCGACTTCGACATGCTTGTCATCGGTTCCGGTCCCGGCGGCCAGAAGGCCGCCATCGCCACGGCGAAACTCGGTCGGCGGGCGGCGATCGTCGACCTCCCCGACCGGTTGGGCGGGGTGTCGCTGCACACCGGCACCATCCCGTCAAAGACACTGCGCGAGGCGGTGCTCTACCTCACCGGGCTCAATCAGCGCGGCCTGTACGGCCAGAGCTACCGGCTCAAGGAGGACATCACCGTCGCCGACCTGACCGCGCGCACCCAGCACGTGGTGACCCGCGAGATCGATGTGGTCCGCAGCCAGCTGTCCCGGAACCAAGTGGCGATCCTGCCGGGCACCGGGCGGTTCATGGACGAGCACACGGTCGCGGTGCGGGGCGCCTCCGGGAGCGACCGGCTGGTGACGGCCGAGCACATCGTGATAGCCACCGGCACCCGCCCGGCCCGCCCGGCCAGCGTCGCCTTCGACGACGTCACGGTGATGGACTCCGACAGCGTGCTCAACATGGAGCGGGTGCCGCGCTCGATGGTGATCGTGGGCGCCGGGGTGATCGGCATGGAGTACGCGTCCATGTTCGCCGCCCTGGGCAGCAAGGTGACGGTGGTCGAGCAGCGCGAGGGGATGCTGGACTTCTGCGACGCGGAGGTGGTGGAGGCCCTCAAGTACCACCTGCGGGACCTGGCGGTGACCTTCCGCTTCGGCGAGACCGTCGCCGCGGTCGAACGGCACGCCCGGGGCACGTTGAC
This sequence comes from Streptomyces sp. DvalAA-14, assembly GCF_900091855.1. Classification (GTDB taxonomy): domain Bacteria; phylum Actinomycetota; class Actinomycetes; order Streptomycetales; family Streptomycetaceae; genus Actinacidiphila. The sequence goes on along the minus strand of NZ_FMCH01000417.1, from coordinate 2,350 downwards.
CGTACTGGCCAGCGGGAAGAAGATCGCCGCCGACGCGGTGATGTACTCCGCCGGGCGGCAGGGCCTGACCGAGGGCCTCGGCCTGGACAAGGCCGGCCTCGACGCGGACAAGCGCGGCCGGATATCGGTGGACGGGAACTACCGGACCGCCGTGCCGCACATTTATGCCGTCGGTGACGTCATCGGCTTCCCGGCGCTGGCGGCCACCTCCATGGAGCAGGGCCGGGTCGCCGCCTACCACGCCTTCGGCGAGCCGGTGGGGGGCCTGCAGGACCTCCAGCCGATCGGTATCTACACCATTCCTGAGATCAGCTTCATCGGTCGCACCGAGGACCAGTTGACCGATGAGATGATCCCGTTCGAGGTGGGCGTGTCCCGCTACCGCGAACTGGCCAGGGGCCAGATCATCGGCGACGCGCACGGCATGCTGAAGCTGCTGGTCTCGCCCACCGACCGCAAGCTGCTCGGAGTGCACTGCTTCGGCACCGGCGCGACCGAGCTGATCCACATCGGCCACGCCGTGATGGGCTGCGGCGGCACGGTGGACTACCTGGTCGACGCGGTCTTCAACTACCCGACGCTGGCCGAGTCGTACAAGATCGCGGCGCTCGACGTCACCAACAAGATCCGGCAGATCGACCGGATGGACGGCTGAACCGGCGGGCTGAGCCAGCGGGCCGAACCGCCCGGCCGAGGCGGCCCGCGTCACCACCGTCGGCACGCCCGGAAAACCAGGTGTGCCGGGTGCGCGGGGACCCTACGCTGCCGGGCGTGGACTGGCACACCTGGCACCGCGCCTACGACTCCCCCGACTCCGCTCTCGTGCGGCGGCTGCGCACCGTCCAGCAGCGCATCGCCCTGGACCTGGACGAGCGTCCGCCCGGCCCGGTCCGCGCCCTGAGCCTGTGCGCCGGCCAGGGCCGCGATCTGCTGGGCGCCCTGGCCGGGCACCCCCGGCGCCACGACGTCACCGCGCGCCTGGTGGAACTGGACCCGCGCAATGTGGCCGAGGCCGGCCGGCGCGCGGCGGCGCTCGGCCTGACGGGGATCGAGGCGGTGACCGGCGACGCCGGGCTCACCGACCGGTACGCCGATGCGGCGCCGGCCGATCTCGTACTGGTCTGCGGCCTGTTCGGCAACATCACCGACGCGGACATCGAACGCGTGACCGGCTACTGCGCCCGGCTCTGTATGAGCGGCGGCACGCTCATATGGACCCGCAACCGCAAGCGGCCCGACCGCTTTCCGTGGATCTGCCGCCTGCTGGAGGAGCGCGGTTTCGCCCGGGTCTGGCTGAACGACCCCGACACGCCGCAGGGCGTCGGCGTGCACCGCTTCACCGGCAGCCCGGAGCCGCTGCCAGCGGGGGAACGGATGTTCACCTTCGTGGGATACGACGTGCTGGACCGCGCACGCGAGCAGGCCTGACGCGACCCGGCCCCAGGCCGGCTGAGCGGCCGGCGGCCCGGGGACGGCAGAACCCGCGCTCCCGCCCCTGGCGCGAATTCGACGGTTACCACCGGTACGTCAACCTACTGGGCCCCGTTTCCCCCCAGTTGAAAACCTCCCGCATCCGGATGTTTGGACGAATCCCGGCTTCTTGCCGCTCCTCCGGGTGAATCGCGACAAGCGGGAAAGACGAAGGTCATGACGGACTACAGAGCTCTGCATCTGATACGCGATCTGCCGCCCGTGGTGGAGGTTCCGGGCCTGCCCGGTGAGGGCGGCCCGCAGCGTGAGCGTCCGGCAGCCGAACCGCACGGACAGACCCGGCCGGCACACCGAACGGCGGACGGCCTGCGCGGCGACACCGACTCCTGAACATCCGGCACCCGCGGCGGCTGCCATGATCACAGCCATGCTGCAGGTATGCCTCAACGGCGCCCGGACCCGCTCGGACTGCGAACGGCTTCCGGTGACGCCCCCGGAACTCGGCGACGCCGCCGCGCGATCGGTGGCCGCCGGCGCCCGGGACATCCACCTCCATCCCAAGGACGACCACGGCGCCGACACCATGGAGCCGGTCTTCGTCGACGCGGCCGTGGCCGCGGTACGGGCCAGCGCGCCCGGCATCCCCGTCGGCGTGACGACCGGGGCCTGGACCGAACCCGATCCGCGGCGCCGCGCCGCCCTGGTGGCCTCCTGGTCGGTGCCGCCCGACCACGCCTCGGTGAACTGGCACGAACCCGGCGCGGCCGGGGTCGCCGAGGCGCTGCTGACGGCCGGCATCGGCGTCGAGGCGGGCGTCTTCTCCGACACCGACGGCGCGGCCCGGCTGCGGGCCTGGCCGCACGCCCACCGGGTGCTGCGGGTCCTCGCCGAGATCACCGACACCGATCCGCACACCGGG
>NZ_FMCH01000186.1 GCF_900091855.1 Streptomyces sp. DvalAA-14 | reverse complement strand
TCCCGCTCCCGGCTGCGCCGGGGTCTTCGGCCGTGGCCGTGCCGCCCGGACCGGGGGCCCCGGTCCGGGCGGTCGCCGCCCCGCTGGGGGTCTCGCCGTGCCCGGCGCCCCCGGTTCCCGCCGGCCCCGCCCGATTCCCGGTCCCGAGATCCACGCATCGCCGCCTCCTACTCGGCCGCCCGGGCCCTCTTGGGGCCCGGGCGGCCCTGCCGACCCCGAGGTCAGGTCGTGCCACGCCGTGGCGGCGACTGGCTCAGCCGCTCGCCGGGCGCGTGCCGTGCGGGCCGGCTCAGTGGTTCTCGGCCTGGAACATCCAGTGCTGCTTCTCGAGTTCGGCGGTGATCCCGATGAGCAGATCCTGCGTCACCGGGTCGGGCTTGTCCGTCGCCTCGATGCGTTCGCGCATCCGGGTGATGACCGAGCCCAGCGCGGTCACCACGACCTCCACCACGTCGGCGTCCTTGACCCAGCCGTCGGTCGCCGTCTCGATCCCGCTGGTCTTGGCGACCGTCCCGGCCCGCCCGTCGGGGGAGATGCCGAGCGCCGCCGCCCGCTCGGCGACGTTGTCGGCGGCCGTCCGGGAGGCGGTGACCACCTCGTCCAGCTGCAGGTGGATGGAGCGGAAACGCGGCCCGATGATGTTCCAGTGCATCTGCTTGCCGACCAGCGACAGGTCCAGCAGATCCACCAGGGCGCCCTGCAGAGCGTCCCCGACGGTCTTGGCGGCCTGCTGCGGCAGTGGGCTTTTCACGACAGTCATGCGTTGTTCTCCCTGTGGATCGACGCGTTCAGGTCCGGTTCATCCCCCGCTGACCGCCTTCGTCTACCCTGCCCCGGGGTCCTACACATGGCAAAAGCGCGTCGGCCCGACCGGGAGGATCCCCGGGCGGGCCGACGCGCGCGACACAACAAGAACGAGGCAACAGAAAAGCAGCGGCCCGGAGGCCGGCCTAGGCGGCGACAACGTCCACGGCTTCGGCGGACTTCTTCGGGGCCTTGATGGTGATCCGTTCGTCCGGGGCACCCGCCACCGAGGTGACGGATGTGACCGAGGTGACGGAGCCGAGCAGCGGCCGCATCGGCTGCGGGGTGGGCTCGGCGGCGGAGGACTGCGAGAGCTCGGCGAGCGACAGATCGTCGCTGACCTCGCGCATGACCTCGGACATCGGGACGTCCAGCGCCTCGCAGATCGCCGAGAGCAGCTCGGAGGATGCCTCCTTCTGCCCCCGCTCGACCTCGGAGAGGTAACCGAGCGAGACCCGGGCCGATGACGAGACCTCACGCAGAGTGCGGCCCTGGCGCTGGCGCTGCCGACGCAGCACGTCACCAAGCAGGCGACGGAGCAGGATCATCGGTGGCTCCCTCCTCGGACCGCGAAACCGCATCTTCCACGCCCCACCGTACCGCCTCCGGCACTGACCGTGCGGGGAGCCAAGACGTGTTCACTCAGGGCTGCAAACATCCCTTCCCCCCGTGTTCTTCCCCATCCCTCGCCCCCGGACTCGTGCCAGGACCGTTATCCGGGACTCTGGCCGAATCCCGGACCCGCAACCGTACTCCCCCGCAGCCGGGCCGCGAGCAGTTCCAGGATCGCGGCCACCGAGGCGGTGCGGATCGCGGTACGGTCGCCGGTCAGATTCAGCTCCAGGGCCCGTGGGGCCTCGTTTCCCGGGCCCGCCGCGGCGACGAACACCGTACCGACCGGCTGTCCGTCCTGCGGGTCGGGCCCCGCTACGCCGGTCGTGGAAATACCCCAGTCCGCGCCGAGCCGGTCCCGCACGCCGGCGGCCATCTGCCGGGCCACCTCGGGGTCCACCGCGCCGCGTTCGGCCAGCAGGTGGGCGTCCACCCCGAGCAGTTCGTGCTTCAGCGCGGTCGCGTAGGCCGTCACGGAGCCGCGGAAGGTCCGGGAGGCGCCGGGGACCCCGGCGAGCTGCGCGGCCACCAGGCCGCCGGTCAGCGATTCCGCGACGGCCAGCGTCCAGCCGCGCTCGTCCAGCAGCCGCAGGACGTCGGCGGCGGC
>NZ_FMCH01000187.1 GCF_900091855.1 Streptomyces sp. DvalAA-14 | reverse complement strand
CCGCCGACGTCCTGCCGCTTCCGAGCTCAGCGGACCTGCCCCAACTGCGCGCATTCGCCTTCAGCCGCGACGGCGCCACCATGGCGACCGGCGGCGAGGACGGCACCGTACGCCTCTGGGACACCGCCACCGGACACACCATCGCCACCCTCACCGGTCGCACCGGCCGGGTCGACGCCATCGCCTACAGCCCCGACGGACACACCCTGGCGACCTGCGGCCAGGACGGCACCGTGCGCCTGTGGGACACCGCCAGCGGCGAACTGCGCGCCACGGCGACCGGACCGACCGCCCCGCTCACGTCGCTGGTGTACAGCCCCGACGGACACACCCTGGCCGCCGGAGGCGCCGACCACAGCCTGTGGCTCTGGACGGACACGACCCCAACTCCCGCCCAGGAGATCGACCGAATATGCCAGACCCTCCACCGCGACCTCACCGCGGCCGAACGCCGGACCTACCTGCCCGGCGACACCCACCCCGCCTGCACCGTCCATTGACGGAGGCTCGAACGGCTCACCGACGGCCTGGACGCCGCGCCGGCTCAGCTCGGCGCGGGCGGCGTCGACGCTGTCCACCTGCAGGCAGACGTGCTGGTAGCCGCCGTACCGCAGGCTCACCGCCACCTCGTCGGTGACCTCGTCGGGGGAAGGGCGCCGGGGAGCCGAGGATTTCGAGGTGGAAGCCGTCGACGTCGGGCGGGCTGAGACAGGCCAGCCGGAATTCGCCGAACGGCCATTCCCGCAGGACGCGGAAATCGAGCTTCTCGGTGTACCAGGCGGTGGCGGCCTGAACGTCAGCCTGCCCGACCGGATCGGCGCCATGGCTCGGGCCCTAGGCCGTGTCTGACAAATCCCGCCTGCCCCGCGGCGTCTGGCACGCGCGCTCGCTGCGTTGTCGGGGTCGTCCGAGTAGCCCACTACGAGGGCGACCCTCCGCCTTGCGATCGCACGCACCAGACGCCGCGGGGCCCCGCCCTGCGGGCGGACGGCGCTATTTGTCAGACACGGCCTAGACGCGGGCGGTCGAGGTCACCGCCGTAGATGGGCCACCCGTGGTGGAGTGGGATCATGGTCTCAGCCGAGGCCGGCTGGCTGTGTCCGGCACCCTCAGAGGCCCGGCAGACCGTCCTGTTCGACTTCGAACCGGCCGGGGCCACGCACGTCCCGATCGGCGCCCGGACCGCCGTGGAAACGACCACGGCGACGCAGAGCACGAGCGCGCCGGCGACACCGGCCCCGGCTACGGCTATGGCGGGCGAGGCCGGGATTCGGCGGGGATTTTCGGCATACGCAGGGTCGGATGGGCGGTTGCCGCACGGAAGCCGAGGATGCGCGGTCGTCTGCACGCGGGGATGTCGGCGGTTCGGGCTGCACCGCCCTGGCAACTCTGTCGCCGGTACAGCAGATATCCGATTTCTCGGCTGCGCGGCGCGGTGCGGACGACATCTCTCCCGATTGCTCGACGGGCGACGGTCGTGTGGAGCGGTGGGCGCCGCTGGGCCCGCACCGGGGCCCAGCGCCACGTTTGGACCGGAGTACACCCGGGCGGACGTGGAATATCTGATGCGGCAAGGGCAGAAATTCCGGCAGGCCGGCCGTAGTCTTTTATGCCTTTGACGGCACAGCATTCGAAGGATCCGACATAACCGCTGGTGGCGTGCTATGGTTTCTACCAGTTGCAGTTGTGGTTCCCAAAGACTTCAAGTGCCCTTGTCGCCATGAGCGGCGGGAGCGCTTTTGTATTTCCGGTGCTTTCCGGATGGGGTAATCATTGCGGCGACGCGAAATCCGCACAGTGCGGATTTCGAGCACTGCCCCTGAAGGAGATTTGACATGGCATCTGGTACCGTGAAGTGGTTCAACGCGGAAAAGGGTTTCGGCTTCATCGAGCAGGACGGCGGCGGCGCTGACGTGTTCGCCCACTACTCGAACATCGCCGCTTCCGGCTTCCGCGAGCTGCAGGAAGGCCAGAAGGTGAACTTCGACGTCACCCAGGGCCAGAAGGGCCCGCAGGCGGAGAACATCGTTCCCGCCTGACGCTGGCGCGCACAGCAGGCCGGGGCCCGCACCTTGGGGTGCGGGCCCCGGCCTGCCGCTTTCCCCCGGTGGTCCCGTAGTCACCGGGGCGCCGTGACAGCGACGAGCCCCGCCGGGCGTCCGGCGGCCGGAGCTTTCGAGCGGGTCGCCCGCTTCGCACCTTCACTTTCATCGGTTCGTTCTTGTGTTCCCCGTCGCCGTTTGCTGCCGCCCGGGATTCCTCGACGTACCGCATCGAGGAAAGGTTCTCCATGAACCGCACTGTTCGCACGACCGATCGTTCTTCCCGTACCCGCTCGTCCGGCGCCGACCGCGGCGGCTACCGCGGGCAGGCCCCGAGCCGCTCCGGTGGGCCGTCCCGCTCGGCCGGCTACGGAGGCCGGCGGCCCTCGGCCCCGCAGGGCGAGTTCGCGCTGCCCGTCACTCTCACTCCGGCCCTGCTCCCGGTGGAGACCTTCGCCGAGCTGGACCTGCCGCCCGCGCTGCTGTCGTGCCTGGTCGCGCAAGGGATGGCCGTGCCGTTCCCGATCCAGGCCGCCACGCTCCCGAACTCCCTGGCCGGCCGCGACGTCCTGGGCCGGGGCCGCACCGGATCGGGCAAGACCCTGGCGTTCGGGCTGGCTCTGCTGGCCCGCACCGCCGGGCAGCGCGCCGAGCCCGGGCAGCCGCTCGCCCTGGTCCTTGTCCCGACCCGGGAGCTGGCGCAGCAGGTTACCGACGCCCTCACCCCGTACGCCCGCAACCTGCGGCTGCGGCTGACAACAGTCGTCGGCGGCATGTCCATCGGCCGCCAGGTCAATGCCCTGAGGGCGGGGGCCGAAGTCGTCGTGGCGACTCCCGGCCGGCTCAAGGACCTCATCGACCGCGGTGCGTGCCGGCTGGACCAGGTCGCCGTCACCGTGCTGGACGAGGCCGACCAGATGGCCGACATGGGGTTCATGCCGCAGGTCACCGCTTTGCTCGACCAGGTGCGCCCCGGCGGCCAGCGGATGCTGTTCTCCGCCACCTTGGACCGCAACATCGACCTGCTGGTGCGCCGGTACCTCACTGACCCGGTGGTCCACTCCGTCGACCCGTCGGCGGGCGCCGTCACCACGATGGAGCATCACGTCCTGCACGTGCAGAACACCGACAAGCACGCCACGACGACCGAGATCGCGGCCCGCGACGGCCGGGTGCTGATGTTCCTGGACACCAAGCACGCCGTCGACAAGCTCACCGCGCACCTCCTGAACAGCGGCGTGCGGGCCGCCGCGCTGCACGGCGGCAAGTCCCAACCGCAGCGCACCCGTACCCTCGCGCAGTTCAAGAGCGGACATGTGACGGTGCTGGTGGCCACCAACGTCGCAGCCCGGGGCATCCACGTCGACGACCTCGACCTGGTCGTCAACGTCGACCCGCCCAGCGACCACAAGGACTATCTGCACCGCGGCGGCCGCACCGCCCGGGCCGGCGAGTCCGGCCGCGTCGTCACCCTGGTCCTGCCCAGCCAGCGCCGCGAGATGACCCGGCTGATGGCCACCGCCGGCATCACCCCCCAGAGCACACAAACCCATTCCGGGGAAGCCGAGCTGACCCGCATCACCGGCGCCCGGACCCCCTCCGGCGTGCCCGTCACCATCACCGAGCCGGTCGCCGCACGCACCAGGCGCGCCGCGTCCCCCTCTTCCTCTTCGCGCGGCCGGCGCGGCCGCCCCGCGCAGGCCCGGCGCTCCACCCGGCCCACCCCGACAGCGGCGGGAACCGCACAGCGCCAGTCCTCCTTCGGTTCGGCGGCCTGACCCTCCCGCACCGCCCCGTGTCCATGGAAGCAACCCGTTTCCGTCCCCGTGCCGAGCCCCTGCGAGGTCCCATGCGCTGCATCATCGCCCGCTTCGCCTTCAACCTGACCAAGAGCGACGTGCAAGCATCGATGAAGGGCATCAAACCCGAGATCATCACGGGTGAGTCCGCGATCATCGGCCGGCGTCACTACCCCGTCAAACAGGTGGGAGAAGTCGTCACCCGCCAGGACCGCCGCGACTTCACCGCGGCCGAGATGACCCGGGCGCTCCGCGACCTGGGCTTCACCTGCCGTACCACCGCCGGGGCCGCACCCACGAGCGCCCTCCCGCCATTCGAGACGGCAGCATCGTTGCTGGGCATCCCCGTAACAGCCTGACAGTCGGAGAAACCCGCCCGCTCGCGACACCCGAACCTGCGGGCCGGGGGCCGTGGACGCGTGGGATCTGCGGAATCTGTTCTCGTCCGTGGCGTTTGCAGGAAGGTGTGAAATGGCTACGGGAATTGTGAAGTGGTTCAATGCGGCCAGAGGATTCGGCTTCATCGAACAGCGGGACGATGGCGCCGATGTATTTGCGCACTTCTCGAACCTGGTGGATCAGAGTCTTCTTGGGCTGGTCGAAGGCCAGAAGGTGAGCTTCGACCTGAGGCAGAGCCCGAAGGGCCCGCTCGCGGAGAACATCGCGTGCGAATGACGCCGAGTTGCCGGGCTCACTGTGTGCGGCAGAGTCGATCGCACGGAAGCACGGGCGTCCGACCGGATCCCGGTAAGCGAAGTGCTGGTCCTTGCCGGCTTCCGCCCTCGTCCTCGTGGTCTCCGAGCTCGTCACCGGCACACCGCTACGCGGCGGCGCCCGACTGTCGCACATCGGGCACGAGCCGCCTCCGGCGGGCTGATCTACCGTGGGCTCGCGGCCCCTTGCCGCGATACCGACGAAAAATCTGTCGTGGACACAGTAGACTTTCGTACATTCGCTAGCTAGTCTCAAGTCCGGCGAGCCCGTGCGACGAGGGGCTGCAGGCCAGGTCAACGTTGACGTCCTGCCTTGTCACCGCGCACTCGGGCACCACAGCGCTGTGGGACATCCGACACGCAACGCCACTGGCACACGCCTGCGTAAACCAAATGACGAAGAGTTGAGATGCCGTCGGGCGCAGCTCCGCAGACAGCAGCGCGCCGGCTTCCCCCAGGACGGGGGTCCGATGAACGCAACCCTGGCGCCGAAGGAGACACCGTCATGCTGATGCCTCACCCCGCCACACTGCAGTCGCTGATCCGCCGCTACGAGAACCTGCAGGACAAGGTCGGCGCAGCCGACTGCCCTGAGGCGCGCCGACACCTCGAGGACACCGTCTACACCCTGTGTGTCTCCACTGGCACGCGGGACGTCGACGAAGCGCTGCGTTTCGCGCACCGGCACTGCGAGCGCCCGTTGGAGACAACTGGGGCCTGAAGCCGACAAGGGACAGTCAGGGAGCGCCGGCTCGCGACGATTTCCGCTCCGCGACCGCCAACCCGGGTTGTTGATCCGCGATCCGGACTGGCCTTCCACGACGCGGGAGTTCCAGGGCAGTGTGAGGCCCGCGGTGACGGCGTCGAGGTCGCGTTCGAGGTGTCGGGCGAAGTGCCGGAGGCTGGGCAGGTCGGTAGTGGAGGTGGCCGCTTCGATCCAGGTCGGCCACATGGTCGCCCTGGAGGTGAGCGACCACGTGGCCGAAGGAACGGACGTGCTCGGCAAGTGCCGCCAACTCGGGGCAGTTGGCCAGGACGGCATTGAGGAAGAAGGGGGCCCTGTCACGGCTGGCGATCTCGATGGCGGGCCGCTCGGCGGGCCAGGCCGAGAGCCTGTCCGCCTCCCGGTCGGGAAGGAGGTCGACCGGGCGAGGTGTCTCGACGTCGACGAGCACGGTTCCGTAGACACGGCCCTTGCGCGGGGCGTACTCGTCCACGCCGACCACGGGGAGTGCTGCGATGGCTGGGTCCGGAAGCGAGGTGAGCAGCCTCAGCAGGGTGTTCCGGCTGACCGGAACCTTGAGGGCGTCCGTCATCCGGGTGCCGGCCCGGCCCGCGAGCGCAAGGGCGACCGACACCGGCGCCGACCGTAGCCGCTCGGTCCGTCGCCCGAACCTGCGGGCGAGACCGGGTACTTGCTCGGCGAAGGTCATGCGCTCGCAGGACTTCTCCTCGCAGACGAACCTCCGCACTGGCAACGACACCACGACGAACCTGCCCGCCGTCGGCAGATCACGAGGAAATCGCAGGTAGGAGCCGTGTGTTCGCCCCGACCAGCACCCGCACCCGGACAGGCCGCCCGCCCCGCGGTCGTACGGGCCTCGCTCCGGATGACCGTGGCGGTCACATCGACCGATTCCACCAACACGCCCGCCGCCGAGGAAAACAGCAGCTCGTTCAGCTGCGGCAGCACTTCGTTCATGGCGAGGGACAGTCGACCACACCACCGTCCAGTCAGGCGATTTTCGGGCGGTCTTTAGTGGTCGTAGGCGGTCAGTGCAAGACCAGCAAGGTCCACCTCGCTGCCGACCGCAAGTGCCGCCCGCTGGCGTTAATCCCGGACTCCATCTGCGCGCCTCGATGATCTGGATCAAGGACCTCGTCCGAACATCTCCTTGATCGCGGCCCTATCGGCGTTTCAGCAGGCCAGCATCTTCTGAATGGCCTGGCGCGTCACCCCAAGTTCACGTGCGATGTCGGCCTGCGATACGCCCTGGTCAAGAAGGCCCTGCATCAAATCGCGCCGCTCAATGGCGAACTGCCGGGCCACGCGCGTGTGGTGGATGGCTTGCGCGCGCGCCTCCTTGATCCGCTCGATGGTCAACTGATGCGCGGAGAGATCATTCGTGTTTGCCATGCCTTCATAGTGACAACCCCTGGTTGTCGACGTCAACCCCTAGTTGTCAGAGATCCACCTGCCCACGAGATGATCACGACTCAATACGCGCCTTAGGGGCCGTTTCAGAAGTGATCTTGGTGGATTGTCGTGCACCGGGCCGCCAGGAGGAGCAGCCTCTGTGCCTGGGCCCAGGTCAGCCGTAGGTCGGGGTAGCTTGCCGAATGTCGGCATGCGCGAGCCCGCCATGTGAGAAGACTGCTGCAGCAATCCGAAGGTGTGGCGGGAGGGAGGACCACAGCTCCTCAAGGAGGCTGTCGCGGCTTTCTGCAGCGGTGCGAACCTCGGCGAACGGGTCGCCGGCAGCAATCCCGTAATCGTCTGAGCCGTAGGTCGTCATGAGCACTCCTTCGCCAGGGCCCAGGCCACTGACCTGCACGGTCACCCTGTTGGTGGCCATACGTTCCCCGTTGCTGTGCCGCGCGGCGCCGAACCAGACCCGACCGCCGTCGCGGCCGTCGGCGGTGACGGTCAAGCGAGGGGTGAAGATCGGCGGGTCCGGTTCGTAGTCCAATCCGTCCAGGGCCAATGCGGGATGCTGTCCGGAGCCGAGGCGCTCGGCGACGGTGGCGACCTGTTCCCCGTTGCCGAAGACCAGCCAGTCCCCGCTCTGGCAAGCGGCGACGTAGTGTCGTAGGTGGTCGTGGGCGAGGGGTTCTGACGGGGCGACGATCAGTTCACCTTCAACGGAGCGGTGCAGGGTGCGGGCCTGCGAGGCACTGCTGCGTCCGGTGAGAAAGTACGCGCCAAGTGTGTCGCCGTTGCCGGTTCGACACCACAGCACACCACGTCCCGGGTAGTGATTGTCCTTCAGTACCTCGTTCAGCCATTTCACCCAGTTCGCACTCCTCCGATTCGTTGGCCTCGCAACACAAGGCCGGTGACATCCAACCGGATCGGGAGCAGCGCCACGCAGGGGCTGTTGGCAGTTGCTGTCACAACCACTCGTTGATGCCCGCGACCAGCACGGTCGCCTCGTAGCGGACGGCGAGCCTGTCGTACCTCGCGGCCACCGCGCGGTGACGCTTGAGGCGGTTGATCCCGCACTCCACCGCGTGGTAAGCGCGATTGGCATGGGATCCGTAAGCCCTGTTCTGTGCGGATTTTGTCCGTGCGCGTACGCGGTGGGCCTGGGCCGATCCGGGGCACGCGGAGACGGCCCAGGACGGCCTGAAACTGCGGAGAATCGCCGCGCTGCCCGGCGGTCACCACCAAGGACAGCGGCTTCTGGGACTGCTCGACTGCCAGGTGGATCCTGGTGGTCGGTCCTGCCCTTCCGAAAACCTCGTCCGTGCAGGTCATGCGGCGTGGTGGTGCTCGTGAAGGGTGCCGCCGAGCCCGTCGCCGTGAAGCAGGTGTTGGCGGTTCCAGATGAGGGTGCGATCCAGGAGTCAGTGCCCGGGGCCGCTGGGTGGGGATGGTGGGCGTTCGCGGCCTTCTGCGCTGTCCGGGACTCACGCACTCGAAAGTTTCGAAACTTTCGGGCCGCCAGAAGTCTCTTGATCCGAATTTTGGCGATGTTCACCGAGACAATCCACCTGGGCTTCGCGTAGGAGTGCGCTGAACAGCTCTTTTAGACGGATGGTGAGGCATCGCTCCTCTCGAATCTTTCGATAATTTTGCCGAAAGCATTGACGAGCTTCAGGAGCCAGGCCAACACTGTCGGCGTCGACAGACCCACCTGTCGGCCCGGGTCACCTTTGTGCCCCGGCCCTCCGCTCGCCGAGCGCACGGCCGACAGCCAAGCCTGAGCCGCCGTGCGCTGGACCTCTGTGCGGTCGTCGCGGCCTCGCTCATCGCCGGCGACCCCCCGCAGCGTCCAGTCGCGCTGCCTTCCCCCCACTCCTTCATCAGGAGGAAGCGCACCATGAACCACACATCCGTACAACCACCGCGTCCGAGGCGTAGCGGCCTCGGATCGCTGAACCGCCTGCGGTTGCTGCTCAGTGGTATCTGCGCCGTGGTGCTGGTAGCCGTGGCGGCGATGATGGTGCCCGGCACCGCCAACGCGGACACGATCATCACCTCGAACCAGACCGGCACCAACAACGGCTACTTCTACTCGTTCTGGACCGACGGCGGCGGGTCGGTCTCGATGAACCTGGGCTCCGGCGGCAACTACAGCACCCAGTGGAGCAACGTCGGCAACTTCGTGGCCGGCAAGGGCTGGAGCACCGGATCGCGTCAGAACGTGAACTACTCGGGCAGTTTCAATCCGTCCGGCAACGCGTACCTGTCGCTCTACGGGTGGACCACCAACCCGCTCGTCGAGTACTACATCGTCGACAACTACGGCACCTACCGGCCCACGGGTACCTACAAGGGAACTGTCACCAGCGACGGCGGTACGTACGACATCTACGAGACGACGCGGGTGAACCAGCCCTCCATCATCGGTACCGCGACCTTCAACCAGTACTGGAGTGTGCGGCAGTCCAAGCGAACCGGCGGCACCATCTCCACCGGTAACCACTTCGACGCCTGGGCCAGCCACGGCATGAACCTCGGGACCTTCAACTACCAGATCCTGGCCACCGAGGGCTACCAGAGCAGTGGCAACTCCAACATCACCCTCGGCAGCAGCGGAGGCGGCGGCACCAGCGGCGGCACCAGCGGGGGCACCACGGGCGGCACGACCGGAGGTTCGACCGGTGGTGGCGGCAGCGGCAGCTGCACCGCGATCATGTCGGCCGGTGAGCAGTGGTCCGACCGGTACAACCTCAATGTGGCGGTCTCCGGTTCCAGTGCCTGGACGGTGACCATGAACGTTCCGAGTCCGGAGAAGATCATCGCGACCTGGAATGTCAACGCCACCTGGCCCAGCAGTCAGGTTCTCACCGCCACCCCCAACGGCAGTGGCAACAACTGGGGCGTGACGATCCAGACCAACGGCAACCAGACGTGGCCCACTGTCTCCTGCCGCGCGAGCTGAGTGCGCGTCACCGAGCCAGTCAGGAGAGGAGGAACCTTCCCATGAACACCACATCGCATTTGACGACGCGCACGCTGGTCTCCGTACTGGCAGCCCTCGCGCTGGCGGTGGTGAGCGCGTTCGCCCTCGGCGTCGGCGCGGCCCCATCGAACGCGGCCACCTGTAACGGCTACGTGGGCCTGACGTTTGACGACGGGCCGTCCAACGACCACACGCCGGCGATCCTCAACGCGCTCAGGCAGAACGGGCTGCGGGCCACGATGTTCAACGAAGGCCAGTATGCCGCCAGCTACCCGGCTCAGGTGCAGGCCGAGATCAACGCCGGGATGTGGGTGGGCAACCACAGCTACACCCACCCGCACCTGATCCAGGAGAGCCAGTCGCAGATCGACTCCGAGCTCTCCCGGACCCAGCAGGCGATCGCGGCCGGCGGCGGCGGGACCCCGAAGCTGTTCCGTCCGCCGTACGGCGAGACCAACGCGACCCTGAAGTCGGTCGAGGCCAAGTACGGCCTGACCGAGATCATCTGGAACGTCGACTCACAGGACTGGAACGGCGCCAGCACGGACGCCATCGTGCAGGCCAACTCCCAGCTCACCAACGGCCAGATCATCCTGATGCACGAATGGCCGGCCAACACGCTCTCCGCCATCCCGCGGATCGCGCAGATGCTGGCGGGCAAGGGTCTGTGTGCCGGCATGATCTCCCCGCAGACCGGTCGGGCCGTCGCACCCGATAGCGGGGGCAGCAGCGCCGGAGGCACGACCGGAGGCACGACCGGAGGCACGACCGGAGGCACGACGGGTGGCACGACGGGTGGCACGACCGGAGGGTCCACCGGCGGCACGGGCGGCGGCAGCTGCACCGCCACACTGTCCGCGGGCCAGACATGGTCCGACCGGTACAACCTCAATGTGGCGGTCTCCGGTTCCAGTGCCTGGACGGTGACCATGAATGTTCCGAGTCCGGAGAAGATCATCGCGACCTGGAACGTCAACGCCACCTGGCCCAGCAGTCAGGTTCTCACCGCCACCCCCAACGGCACTGGCAACAACTGGGGCGTGACGGTCCAGGCCAACGGCAACTGGACGTGGCCCACTGTCTCCTGCCGCGCGAGCTGAGCACCACAGGCACCACACGTCCTCTCGTACAGTGGCGCGGCGGCCCCCGCCGCCGCGCCACATAGGGTGCATCCGGCCGGACCGACGGGCGGTAGGGCTGTTGGAGACACCCTCGGCGACGAGCGCCGGGGGAGCCGTTCCGGATGGCGTCCGCGGCGAATGTCGCGCTGCGATTCCTCTCGGTGGGCGGCGGAACGCGTCCCGTGTGAGCGCGCAAATCATCTGGGAGCGCTCCCACTCATCTCTGCATGAAAGCGATGTCACGCACGGGCGTCAAGAGGAGCGACCGCCTTCAACTCGTGAAGACGAAGGTATCGGCACGTCGCCGGCCCCCCTCCGTGCGGACCGGTCCCACGCTCTTGACAGGACGGGGGAGTGGAGAGCACCGTCTCACCCCGAAACCTCTCAGCAACTCCACCGCAACAGGGATGCCCCGGCGCCCGATAGTGAGCGTTAACAATGGCGATCCGCGCACCGCGCGGCTCGCGCTCCGACACTGTCCCCCACCAGTGAGGAAAGCCTGATGACGAGAAACCCGGCGCAGGGCGTGGCACTGCCGCCGACGGCAACAGCCACTGTGCAGGGCGGCCCCGTGCGGGTCGGCCTCGTGCAGGACGGCCCCGAGCGGGTCGGTCCCGCCCAAGGACCCTGCCGCGCCCACCGCTTCGCAGCTTGACCTGCGCACCAACGCCGTGGCTGTCGTCAAGCGACCGCCGGCGGGTCGGCGCCACCTCGGTGAACCGCGTCCACGGCGAGAGCCCTCGCTCTCCGGTTCGCGGTACGGCCGCGCAGCGTCTCACCGCGCGCGACCGCGACCGCCGGTCCGGAGCCGCGAACCCACCGATGACTTGACATGGGAGGTTTCCCGATGCACTCGGGCACAGGCTTTTTCCGATCACGACGCAGCCGATGGGGCGTGTTCACCGCCGCGGTGGCCGCCGTCACGGCAACCATCCTGGCCGTACTCGCGGCCACCCCCGTCCAGGCCGCCACCACGCTCCGGTCCCTGGCCGAGGGGAAGAGCAGGTACTTCGGCACCGCGCTGACCGCCGGCGATCTCAACGTCAGCCAGGAGATGGCGGTCGCCGGGGCGCAGTTCGACATGGTGACCCCCGGCAACGAGATGAAGTGGGACACCACCGAGCCCTCCAACGGGTCCTACAACTTCGGTCCCGGCGACCAGATCCTCAACTGGGCCCAGTCGCACAACGACCGGGTGCGCGGACACAACCTGGTCTGGCACTCCCAGCTTCCCGGCTGGGTCAGCAGCCTGCCGCTGAACCAGGTCCAGGGTGTGATGGAGTCCCACATCACCACCGAGGTCAACCACTACCGGGGCAAGATCTACGCCTGGGACGTGATCAACGAGCCGTACAACGAGGACGGCAGCCTGCGGCAGGACGTGTTCTACCAGGCGATGGGCTCGGGCTACCTCGCTGACGCGATCCGCACCGCGCACAACGCCGATCCGAACGCCAAGCTGTACATCAACGACTACAACATCGAAGGGGAGAACGCCAAGAGCAATGCCCTGTACAGCCTGGCCCAGTCGCTTCTGGCCCAGGGCGTGCCGCTGGGCGGGATAGGTCTGGAGAGCCACTTCATCGTGGGCCAGGTTCCCTCGTCGATGCTGGCCAACATGCAGCGCTTCGCCAGTCTCGGCCTTGACGTGGCGATCACCGAACTGGACGACCGCATCCAGCTCCCGGCCTCCAGCGCGAGCCTGCAGCAGCAGGCGTCCGACTACACCACTGTGGTCAACGACTGCCTGGCGGTCTCGCGCTGCGTGGGCGTCAGCCAGTGGGGCGTGGACGACGGCCACTCCTGGATCCCCGGCACCTTCCCGGGTTACGGCGCGGCCACCATGTACGACAGCAACTACCAGGCCAAGCCGGCGTACAACGCGGCGGTCGCCGCGCTGGGCGGATCGTCCGGCGGCGGCAGCGGCGGTACCACTGGCGGCGGTGGCGGTGGGGGGACGTCGGGTGCGTTGCGCGCGGTGGCCGCGGGCAGGTGTCTGGACGTGCCGAACTCCTCGACGACGCCCGGTACTCAGGTGCAGATCTGGGACTGCAACGGCCAGGCGAACCAGAGGTGGTCGCGTACGTCGTCCAACCAGTTGACGGTGTTCAGCGGGGGCAGCCAGTTGTGCCTGGACGCGTACGGCAACAACGCCTCGCCGGGTACGAAGGTGGAGACGTGGTCGTGCAACGGCGGGAGCAATCAGCAGTGGCAGCTGAACGCCAACGGGACCGTCACCAGTGCGCAGTCCGGTCTGTGCCTGGACGTCACCGGCGCCTCGACCGCCAATGGCGCCCTGGCCGAACTGTGGACCTGCAACGGCCAGTCCAACCAGCAGTGGACGTTCGGATGACCCGACGACCGTGACCCGCTGATCCACCGGCGCCCCGCGTGGGGGCGGAACCGACCACCGCCCCCGCGCTCGCGCGCCGGACCGCACCCCCGCCCGCCGCGCCGGCTGCCGGTTCCCTGGGTGCCGGCGGGGCCGTC
>NZ_FMCH01000291.1 GCF_900091855.1 Streptomyces sp. DvalAA-14 | reverse complement strand
CCACGAATTCAGCGCCGACCGACTCCAGGCCCAGCACCTGCACCGGCTCCCACAGCTTCTCGTCCCACGGGTCCTCCTTGGCCAGCCCCTCGGCCGCGGTCGCGATGACCGCCCGGGCCCGCTCCAGGTCCTCGCCCGCGCCGACCTGCACGTCCACCATCGCGGTGGCCCAGCCCTGGCTGAGGTTGCCGATCCGCTTGACCTCACCGTTGCGCACGTACCAGATCTCGCCGTTGTCGCCGCGCAGCTTCGTCACCCGCAGGCCGACCTCGATCACCGTGCCGGACGCGACCCCGGCGTCGATCACGTCGCCGACGCCGTACTGGTCCTCCAGGATCATGAAGACCCCGGACAGGAAGTCGGTGACCAGGTTGCGGGCGCCGAAACCGATCGCCACGCCGGCCACCCCGGCGCTGGCCAGCAGCGGCGCCAGATTGATCTTCAGCACCGACAGCACCGTCAGCGCGGCCGTACCGAGGATCACGAACGAGGTCACGCTCTTGAGCACCGAGCCGATCGCCGCACTGCGCTGCCGGCGCCGCTCGGCGTTGACCAGCAGACCGCCCAGCGTGGTGTTGGCGGCGGCCTCGGCGCCCCGGTTCATCCGCTCGATCAGCCGGGTGATGGTCCGCAGCAGCAGGGTCCGCAGCACCACCGCGATCACCACGATGAGCACGATCCGAAGGCCCGCCTCCAGCCATCCGGCCCAGTTGTCGTCCACCCAGCTGCCGGCCTGGTCGGCGGAGCGGGGCAGCGCCTGGTGGACCAGGGCGTGCGCGGGCCCGGCGGCCGCGCGGGTCGTCGCGTTCGTCACGTGCGGGAACCTCCGTGGGGATGCGGTGGTTCCAATCTATCGGGGGACTGATGCCGTCTCGTTGCGTGATCGAGGAGCGGAAGCCCGTCAGGCGGGGGATGTAAGGAATGTGGCGGGCCCGTGGACCAGCGGTGTGGTTCAAAACACCTCGGGTCCGTTACCCGGGCATGGTGGCGCGCCGCCCCGCCTTCCGGAGAGACTGAAGTCAGATCGTCCCGGCGCGAGCCACGCGCCGCCGGCGTTAAAGGAGGCATCCGTGCCACATGTGCTGGTCCTGAACGCGTCGTACGAGCCGCTCGGCGTCGTACCGCTCCGCCGCGCGCTCGTCCTCGTGCTGAACAACAAGGCCGTGTGCCTCGAGGAATCCGGCGCCTATCTGCACAGCGAGACGCAGGCGCTGCCCGCGCCCAGCGTCGTCAAGCTCACCAAGTTCGTACGGGTGCCCTTCCGGGGCACGGTGCCGCTCACCCGTCGGGCCCTGTTCGCCCGCGACGGCGGCAAGTGCGCGTACTGCGGATCAGCCGCCACCAGCGTCGACCACGTCATTCCGCGCAGCCGCGGCGGGCAGCACGCCTGGGAGAACGTGGTGGCGGCCTGCAGACGCTGCAACCACGTCAAGGCGGACCGCCATGTCGCCGAGCTCGGCTGGCGGCTGCGGCATCAACCGGCCCCGCCGTCCGGGCTCGCCTGGCGGATCATCGGGACCGGACATAGGGACCCGCGCTGGTTGCCGTACCTGCAACCTTTCGGCGCGGATGACGCTCTGGCCCGGATCGACGGCATATCGGCCTGAGATCCGGGCTTTCGTGTGTCGCCTCCCGTGTGTCGCCTTCGGACGGCACACGGGCCACGGGGCGGTCCACCGGGGCGCGGCGGCCCGGGGGTCACCCCGCGGCCGCGTACGCCTCCATGCCGTACAGCGAATAGCCGTACTTCGTGGCCCGCCGCTCGCCCTGCATCCGCAGGAAGCGGGTGTCGGCCGGCGCGTCCAGCCATACGGTCTCCCGGCCGCCGTCACCGTCCGTCACGGTGGCCGCGGTGTGCCAGGTGACGCCGTCGGTCGAGGTCAGGATCCGGTAGCGGGCGGCGTAGGCGTCCTGCCAGTGCAGCACCACCCGGCCGACCTTCGCCGGGGCGGCCAGTTCCACCTGCACCCAGGAGTTGTCGTCGACCGGCGAGGACCAGCGCGTCGCCGGGTCGCCGTCGGCCACCGCGGACGCCGGGAAATCCGGGGTCTCGTCCGCCGAGGAGGCCGCCGCCGAGCCGGGTACCAGGTCCGGGCCGCCGGTGCGCGGATGGGTGGTCACGGTCAGCCGCCGCTCGACGGTCCGCCCGGCCACGGTGAAGCGGACCGGGACGGTGCGGGTCCCCGGCGCGGTGCCGGCCGGGACACTGATCCGCAGCGGGACACGCACGGTGGCGCCGCGGGGCAGGGCGACCTGCCGGGGCACGGCGACGGTGATACGGGGGCTGCCGGCCGCGGCGGGCCGGCCCGGACCACCCGGCGCGGCGGGCTCTCCCCGGCCGACCGGCGCGGGGGCGACCTGGCTGATGGCGGCGGTCAGCTCGCCCGGCAGGCCGGAGCTGACGGAGACGGTGACCTGGACCGGGGCGCCGCCCGCCTCGGCGTCGATCTCGGTACGGTCCGCGGTGACCCGCGGCGGCTCGGCGAACCACGGCACGAGCTCGCGGACCCCGTCGGCGTCGGACAGCCGTACGGCGTCGGCGAGCAGGCCGGCGGGCAGCTCCGTCCAGCCGTCCGGGTTCAGGGTGCCCAGCGGGCGCCAGCCGGTGGCGGTGTGGATCTCAACGGTGGGCCGGGCCGGGTCGTCCGCCGGGGGCGGGGCGCCGTCCGGGAGGCGGTGGGCGTCCGGCCGGTCCAGCGGGAATTCGCGGGGCGAGACGGGCGGGCGGACGGCGCCGGTTGTCGTCGTCC
>NZ_FMCH01000188.1 GCF_900091855.1 Streptomyces sp. DvalAA-14 | reverse complement strand
CCGGCTCGACCCGCCCCCGGCTCGACCTGCGCCCGGCTCGGACCCGGCTTAGTCTGCGACCAGGGGCCAGGGGGCTACGCGAAAGGGCCGCATCATGCCACCGATCTGGACCGGCACCCTGACCTTCGGCCTGGTGGCGATCCCGATCCGGATGGAGTCGGCGGTCCACTCCCACAAGGTGGCGTTCCGGCAGATCCACCGGGAGGACCAGGGCCGCGTCAAGTACGTCAAGACCTGCGAGGAGGACGGCCAGCGGCTCACGCAGGACGACATCGGCCGCGCCTACGAAGCCCCCGACGGGCGGCTGGTGCCGATCGAGGACCGCGAGCTGGACGAGATGCCGCTGCCCACGGCGAAGACCCTGGAGGTCAGCGGATTCCTCGACCTGGCGTCGGTGCCGAGCGAGATGTTCGACCAGCCGTACTTCCTCGCGCCCTCCACCCCCGCCGCCAACAAGCCCTACGTGCTGATGCGTGAGGCGCTGGCCAAAGCCGGTAAGGCCGCGGTGGGGAAGTACGCGCTCAGGGGCTCCGGCGAGGCCCTGGGCATCGTCCACGCCCAGGGCGATGTCCTCGTCCTCCAGCGGCTGCGCTGGCCCGACGAACTCCGCCCGGCCGGCGACGCCGCCCCCCGCGGCGACATCGACATCACCGACGACGAGCGGGCCGCGGCCGACGACTACATCCGGGCCGTCGGCGACGTCGACATGGCCCAGATGCACGACGAGTACGCCGAAGCCGTCCGGGCGCTCATCGAGGCCAAGGCCGGGCACAAGGCCGCACCCAAGGCGCGGCCCGCCCGGGAGGAGGAGGCCGGCGTCACCGACCTCATGACCACCCTGCAGGCCGCGGCCGACAAGGCCCGGCAGGACAAGGGCAAGGCCGACGTGCACGACATCGACCGCAAGGCCAGGAAGACCGCGAAGAAGAGCCCGGCCAAGAAGGCGGGCCGCAAACGCGCGGGATGACCGCGCCGCGACCTGTCACCGCGCTCACCCGGTCGGCGCCGCCGATGGACGGGGCGGCAACCGGACGCCGGGTTCGGGCGCGGTGAACGCGGTGAAGCGGGTGCGACCGGACGGCCACGGCTCCCCGCCGGGCGGCATTGTGCTCGACCGCGCGGCGGAGTTACGGTGCTGACAGGTCGTACGGGCCGGCGCCCACGGACCCGGCCGGCGGAGCTGACGACGGCCCGGCATGTGCGTGCTCGCCCAGGCGCGAGCCGATCGGGACGGGGAGGTGGCGCGGTGCGGGAAACCTCTGAGCGGTCGCTGCCGACCGTTGCCATGTTCTCGCGACGGCACATCGACCTCCAGCGTGTCGCCGGCGCCCTGTGTCCGGGCGTACTGAGGGCCCTTCCGGGGCCGGACCACCGGATGTCCGCGCGGCCGCGCACCGGCTGCTGAGCGGGCTCCCTTCGCCCGACCCCTCGTCGCCCGACCGCCCCTTCCTCCCGGTCACTGGTCACCGGCCGTCGGCCCGGCCCCGCCGCGCCGCCGCCGAGCACGAGGAACACCGCGTACCGCCCCCATCCCGCCTTGCGCACCGCACCTCAGCCAAGGAGTCGTCATGACCGCACAAGCCGAAGAGACCGACCACGCCGCCTTCGTCCAGGACTGGGAGCAGTGGCACGCCCGGCACGAACAGGTACGCGCCGACCCGCACGGTTTCCTCGCCATCACCGGCCTGCACTGGCTGGACGCCACCCCGACCCGCTTTCCCGACGCCCCCGGCGCCTGGTCGAGCACCGCCGACGGCGTGGTGGTGGAGCTGTCCGGCGACGAGCAGCTGATCCTCGACGGCCATGTGCTGTGCGGCCGGCACGACTTCGGCGTGATCGAGGAGCGGGGCGGCCTGTTCCCGGAGGCCGGCGACGCGGTGATCGAGGTCGCCAAGCGCGGCGGCCACGACATCCTGCGTCCCCGCCACCCGGAGAACGGGCTGCGGCTGGCCTACTCCGGCACCCCCGCCTACGCCCCGGACCCGCGCTGGGCCCGCACCGGCCGCTACCTGCCGTTCGACGCGCCCCGCCCGACCACGGTCGGCGCGGCGGTCGAGGGCCTCCAGCACGTCTACGACGCCCCCGGCCAGGTCGAGTTCGAACTCGACGGCGCCACGCACCGGCTGACCGCCTTCAACGGCCGCACCCCGGGCAGCCTGTTCCTGCTGCTCACCGACGCCACCTCCGGAGTGACCACCTACGCGGCCAACCGGTCGCTGGCCGTCGACGCCCCCGACGCCGGCGGAAAGGTGCTGGTCGACTTCAACCGGGCCGTGAATCTCCCTTGCGCCTACACCGACCTGGCCACCTGCCCGCTGCCGCCTGCCGAGAACCGGCTGGCGGTCCCGATCGAGGCCGGCGAGAAAACCCCGACCGACCCGGTGCGCGGCAGCCGCGCCGTCCCGGCGCCGGAGGCGTCCGGCCGCA
>NZ_FMCH01000304.1 GCF_900091855.1 Streptomyces sp. DvalAA-14 | reverse complement strand
CTGACACCCGACACCGACGCGGCGGCGGTGCCGGTGTTGGACACCGTGACCGTCTGCGCGCTGCTCGCGGTGTTCAGCGCCTGCGTGGCGAAGCTCAGCGAGGACGGCGCGACCGACAGCGTCGCCGCCGGCGTCGTGCCGCCGCCACCGCTGGGGTAGACCGCGAAGTCGGACAGCTGGCCGGCCGGCCATCCGGTGTTGCCGGTGATGTTCACCCGGAGGTACCGCTCGGTGGCGGCGTTGAAGTTGATGGTGACGGTGTTGTTGTTGGCGCTCGGGTCGAAGGTGTATCCGGCCGAGCCGACCAGGGTGGAGAAGGTCGAGCCGTCCGTGGACCCCTGGACCGACAGGGTCTCGGTGCGGGTGGCCCACGCGGCGGCCGGCGGGAGCTTCAGGGTGATCTTGCCGACGCTGAAGTTCTTGCCGAGGTCGACCTGGGCCCACTGCGGGAAGGCGCCGCTGGCGCTCTCCCAGTAGGTCGAGGTGTCCGAGTCGGTGATGTTCGAGGCAACGTAGGGGCTGCTGCTCGAGCTGGCCGACGCGGGCTGGCCGGCCGCGATGTTGGTGGTGCTGTCGATGCCGCTGCCGCTCAGACCGACCGTGGTCGGGCTGTTGTTGGCGTTGCTGGTGACGGTCAGGTTGCCGCTGCGGGCGCCGCCGGCCGTCGGCTTGAAGGAGACGGTCACGGCGCAGGAGGCACCGACCGCGATGGTGGAGCAGTTGTTGGTCTGGCTGAAGTCACCGGTCACCGCGACGTTGGAGACGGTGGCCGAGGTGGTGCCGGAGTTGGTCACCGTCACGGTCTGCGCGGTGGCGGTGGAGCCGACCACGGTGGCGGCGAAGGACAGGCCGCCGGGGGTGGCGTTCAGGACCGGGCCGGGCGCGGTGCCGGTGCCGGACAGGGTCACCGTGTTGGTGAGGCCGCCGGCGTTGACCGTCAGCGTTCCGCTGCGGGTGCCGGTGGCGGTCGGCTTGAAGGTCACGCTGACCGTGCACGAGCTGTTCGCCGCGATCGACGAGCCGCAGGTGTTGGTCTGGGCGAAGTCACCGGCGGCGGCGATGGAGGAGACGGACGCCGCCGCGTTGGTCGGGTTGGTGACCGTGACGGTCTGGGCGGCGCTGGTGGCACCGGTGGCGACCGAACCGAAGTTCAACGCGCCGGGGCTCGCCGAGACGCCGGTGACCGGGTAGGGCGGGAAGACCGGCGTCGGCCAGGGGCCGCAGACCGGGGTGCCGGTGATGCCGGAGTTGCCGCCGCCGTCGGTGACGACGAAGTTCCCGCCTTCGCAGCTGTAGACCGGGGAGGGCGCGCCGACCCCGGTCGCCGTGACGTTGGTGAACTTGGCCGCGCCGCCGGTCTGCTCCTGCAGGGCGAAGGTGCCGGTGCCGGCGATGGTGACGTTGCTGAGGTTGACCCCGCTGACGGTGCCCTCGACCCACTGGACGGCCTCGTAGGGGCTCTGCTCGATCAGCGCGTTGCTCACGTTGATCGGGCCGGTGATCGCGCCCTGGCTGCCGTCGAACCACAGCGCGCCGACGCCGAACTGCCAGTTCGGGTCGAGGCTGCCGTCGCGGATCAGGGTGTTGTTGGAGATCGTGGTGGTGCCGACCGGCGTGGACGTGAAGCGCTGCCCCACGTGGATGCCGCCGCCCTGGGCGAGGCCGGTGTCCTGGACCAGGTTGCCGCTGACGGTGTTGTCGTGACCGCCGTAGATCGCGATGCCGTTGGCGAGGATCTGGTCCTGCACGGTGTTGTTGGAGATCGTGTCGTTGGCGTCGGCGCCGAGGGCGGAGTCCGCCCAGGTCGCGATGCCGTCGTCACCGGTGTTGCGGATGTCGCTGTTGGTGACGGTGGAGTTGGTGACGCCGCCGTGGAAGTTGATGCCGTCCGCGGTGGTGTCGCGGATGCGCATCCCGCTGAAGGTCAGCTTGTCCATCGGCCCGTCCATCCAGGCCCCGACCTTCATGTGGTCGATCCACACGCTGGAGACGGTCGAGTTGCTCAGCGCCCCGCCGATGCCGTTGACCTGCGCGCTGTCGTCGCGCTCCTGCACATTGCCGAAGATGGCGAAGTTCTGCAGGTGCACATTGGTGCTCGGCGACGGGGCGGAGTTGCCGTAGAAGCCCGGCGCGGTACCGGTGACGGTCGAGTACCACATGCCGGCGCCGGCCACGGTCACGTTGTTGACCGCGATGTGGCCCGGGACGTTGTACGTGCCCGGCGGGATCCACACCGTGCCGCCCGAACCGGCCGCGGCGATGGCGGCGTTGAAGGCGCTGGTCGCGTCGGCCGAACCGCTGGCGTCGGCGCCCTTGCTGGTCACCGACACCGAGCCGGCGGGCTGGGTCAGCGCGGCGCCGACGTTCTCGAAGTCGGCGAAGTCGAGCGTGTAGGAGGAGGCGGAGTCCCCCGGGTCGACCTGCAGCTTGAAGGTCGTGCCGGCCGGATAGGTGGTCGGGAAGAGCCGGTGCGCCTCGTCGTAGAAGTGGTGCGGGTTGCTGCCCGGGGAGTTGGTAAACGGGTAGCTGCCGTAGTACCAGCTGTAGGCGTTCGTCAGGTTGAAGTCGGTCTGCTTGGCGCCGTTGACATACAGCGACAGCGGCGCGTTGTAGACCGCGCCGCCGGCGCCGTCCGGGATGCTGTACCGGAAGTCGATCGAGTTGGTCGCCACCGGTGTGGTGAAGCTGACGTACTGGCCCGAGCCCTGCAGGGTCACGGCCTTGCGGTACGACGCCTCGTCGGCCAGCTGGCCCGCGGCGAAGCTCGGACCGATCGTCGTTCCGTTGGTGGCGGAGTTCTCCGCCTGCACCTCGACGTACGGCAGGCTTGCGCCGCTGCCGCCGGTGGCGGTCGCGGCCACCGCCGGTTGGGCCGCCAGAGCCAAGACGCCCGCGGCGACCAGCGATGTGGTGCTGACCGCTATGACGAACGCTCGTCTCAGTTCTCGGATGGACTGGAACACCTACTGCTCCTCTCGACACGAAATGCCGGAACTGCACACCGTGGTGACCGCCCGTCGGGGTGAAGCGGGTTGGACACAGCAAGAGAGCTCGCCAGACCTGTGAACAGTGGGTGGCGAGGTGATCCTGCGTCGGTGTGGACAGGGGGAGACGGGTGACGGCGCAAGTGGGACCGTAACGTCCACGACTTCAGCGCGCAATATCCAGACACATCAATGCTGAATCTATACTTTTACTTGCAAGATCCAATGTGACGTGCTGGGGGCGCTCCGGACGGCCCGCGACGCACACAGCCCGCGCATGGGTCGCGCACGGTCCGCACCTGGCCCGCGCACAGCCGCGGGCACCCCGCCGGGACGGACCCGCGGACCTCATCGCGTCGGCGGGAAATTCGGGCGGCACGCGAAAACGCGGCGAAGATCAGCTGTGAAGTGCCCTGTCGACAGGGCGACTTGAGAGGGCAACAGCACGCGTCGCGCCACGAAGGTCATTGTTCCGCCGACGATGTGCGGGCGTCCCGAAGGCAGCCCGCACGTGCGCACTGACCTGGGCGGATACGAACACCGGGCGCCTTTTCCGGTCGGCCGGCTTAACCCCCCGCGGGCATTGCCGCATTCCGTTCGCGGCAGCCGACGGCAATTGCCGCGGCAAGCTCCGGACAGGGTGGGCGGGATGGACGGGGGCGACGCAAAAAGTTACTTGAGGACGACGACGGTGGACCCGCGGACCGTGTTGTTCCAGATCTTGGTGATGTCCGCCCGGTGGGCGCGGATCGCGCCGGTGCGCAGGGACGAATCGGGCTTGACGACCTTGTCGTCGGCGGGGGCGGAGAAGGCGACCCAGGTCTCGGCGGTGAACTCGAAGAACACGACGTGCTCGATCTTCACGCCGTCGCTGCCGGTGCTGACCGGCTTGCGGTCACCGACGAAGTACGTGCCGGGCTGGGCCGGGACCGTGCCCGGGGTGACCGTGAAGGTCGACACCGGGCCGGTGCGCGGGACGACCCAGACGCGCTGCTGGGACAGGGAGTAGACGATCCGCTTGCCGGTGTCGGAGTGCGGCGGGACCGGCGGCGGGGGCGGCGGGGCGCTCGGCTTGGCGCTGGCGGTGGCCTTGTGCGGCGCCGGGGGCGCCAGGTGCGCGGCGGCCGGGCTGCCGTTGGCCTGTATCGCCAGGGCGGAGACGACGGCCAGTGCGGCCACGGTCAGACCGGAGACCACCACGGTCGAGGGTATGCCGCTCATGTGCGCCCCTCCCCTTCTTCCACTCGTCGACGTTCCGCCGGACCCGTCAGAACCTACAGGCGTTCGGCGACCTCGGTCGCCCAGTAGGTGAGGATCATGTTCGCGCCCGCCCGCCGGATCGAGGTGAGCGCCTCCATGATCGTACGGTCCCGGTCGATCCAGCCGTTGGCCGCCGCCGCCTCGACCATCGCGTACTCGCCGGAGATCTGGTAGGCCGCCACCGGTACGTCCACCGTGTCGGCGACCTTGCGCAGCACGTCGAGGTAGGGCAGGGCCGGCTTGACCATCACCATGTCCGCGCCCTCCTCCAGGTCGAGGGCCAGTTCCCGCATCGAGTCGCTGAAGTTGGCCGGGTCCTGCTGGTAGGTCTTGCGATCGCCGATGAGCGCGGAGTTCACGGCCTCGCGGAACGGGCCGTAGAAGGCGGAGGCGTACTTCACCGTGTAGGCGAGGATCGCCACGTCCTGGGCGCCGATCTCGTCCAGCGCGTCGCGCACGACGCCGACCTGGCCGTCCATCATCCCGGACGGCCCGACCACGTGGACGCCCGCGTCCGCCTGGACCTGGGCCATCTCCGCGTAACGCTCCAGCGTGGCGTCGTTGTCGACCCGGCCCTGGTCGTCCAGGACGCCGCAGTGGCCGTGGTCGGTGTACTCGTCCAGGCACAGGTCGGACATGATGACGACCGCGTCGCCGACCTCGGCGACCACGTCGCGGATCGCGCGCTGCAGGATGCCGTCGGGGTCGGTGCCCTGGCTGCCCACCGCGTCCTTCACCTCGGGCACCCCGAAGAGCATGACGCCGCCGACGCCGGCCGCGGCGGCCTCGGTGACCGCCTTGCGCAGGCTGTCCCGGGTGTGCTGGACGACACCGGGCATCGAGGAGATGGGCGCGGGCTCGCTGAGACCTTCGCGGACGAACATCGGGAGGATCAGCTCGGCCGGGTGCAGCCGGGTCTCGGCGACGAGGCGGCGCATGGCGGGGGTGGTGCGGAGGCGCCGTGGGCGCGCACCGGGAAACTCGCCGTACCGGCTCATGGCTGGCGCCGCCTTCCGCTCGACCCCCCGGACCCGTGCGGTCCGGGGAACCCTTACCACGGTACGCCGCCGCGGTCGATGCTCTTCCCGACGCGAAGTCGGCTGCCGCCTCCCGTACCGGGCCCGACCGCCTTGCCCCTTCCGGCCGTGGCCGGACCACCGGCCGGCGGCCTGCCGAGCGCGCAGTTCCTCGCGCCCCTACGGGCACGAATCCCCCCGCGAGGCGCGCAACCCCCAGCCCAAAGGGGCGCGAGGAGCTGCCCGAGCAACCACGACGCACCCGCACCAGGCCGCCAGCCCAGCCCTCACCCCCGGAGGGAAGGGCCCGCTAGGCCCTGTCCGGGCCTAGACCCGCGTCCGGCGTCGCGCGCCCGGGCGGCGCTCGCTCGGGCGGGTCACCGTGTCACCGGCTTCCTCCGCCGCCTCGCGGCGGGCCGTGCCGAAGTCGGCCAGCGCCTGCGCCAGCGCCAGCACGGACGGCTCCGGGGCCATCACGTCGACCCGGAGCCCGTGCTCCTCCGCGGTCTTGGCGGTGGCCGGACCGATACAGGCGATGACCGTCACGTTGTGCGGCTTGCCGGCGATGCCCACCAGATTCCGCACCGTCGAGGACGAGGTGAAGAGCACCGCGTCGAAACCGCCGCCCTTGATCGCCTCCCGGGTGTCGGCCGGCGGCGGCGACGCGCGGACCGTGCGGTAGGCGGTCACGTCGTCCACCTCCCAGCCCAGCTCGACCAGCCCGGCCACCAGCGTCTCGGTCGCGATGTCGGCGCGCGGCAGGAACACCCGGTCGATCGGGTCGAAGACCGGGTCGTACGGCGGCCAGTCCTCCAGCAGCCCGGCCGCCGACTGCTCACCGCTGGGCACCAGGTCCGGCTTCACGCCGAACTCGATCAGGGCCCGCGCGGTCTGCTCCCCGACGGAGGCGACCTTGATCCCGGCGAACGCCCGCGCGTCCAGCCCGTACTCCTCGAACTTCTCCCGGACCGCCTTGACCGCGTTCACCGAGGTGAAGGCGATCCACTCGTAGCGGCCGGTGACCAGGCCCTTGACGGCCCGCTCCATCTGCTGCGGCGTGCGCGGCGGCTCGACCGCGATGGTCGGCACCTCGTGCGGCACCGCGCCGTACGAGCGGAGCTGGTCGGAGAGGGACGCGGCCTGCTCCTTGGTGCGCGGTACGAGCACCCGCCAGCCGAACAGCGGCTTCGTCTCGAACCACGACAGATGCTGCCGGTGGGCGGTCCGCTCGCCGACCACGGCTATCGCCGCGATCGGCCCCTCGGGGGTGGGCAGCGCCTTGGTGGCCTTGAGCTCGGCGGCGATCGTGCCGAGGGTGGCGGTCCAGGTGCGCTGCCGGGTGGTGGTGCCGGCCACCGTGACGGTCAGCAGGGTGTCGGGCTTGCGCCCGGCGCCGACGAGCTCGGCGGCAGCGGCCGCGACGGTCTGCAAAGTGGTGGACACCACAAGGGTGGCGTCGCTCAGCCCGACCTCGCTCCAGCAGTTCTCGGCGGCGCTGGTCGCGTCCAGGAACCGGACGTTGCCGCTGAGCGGCACCCCGGCGTAGGCGGGCACGCCGAGGGCGGCGGCCACCCCCGGGACGACCTCGAAGGGGATGCCGGCCTGGGCGCAGGCGAGCATCTCGGCGGCGGCGCCGGAGTCGAATCCGGGGTCGCCGGTGACCGCACGCACCACCCGCTTGCCGGTGCGCGCGGACGCCATGACAAGCTGTGCGGCAGCAGCGGAACGTTCTGCGGCCGAGTCCAACACCTCGCCGTCGGCGGCCGGTTGAGCCGTGCCCACATCGGCGCGGGCATGCGTGCGGACGACGTCGAGGACCAGGGCGTCGCCGACCAGCAGGTCGGCGCGGGCGAGCGCCTCCACGGCGCGCAGGGTCAGCAGCCCGGGGTCACCGGGCCCGGCACCGAGGAAGGTGACGTGACCGGTGACAGCGGTGGGCCCGGATTTCGGCGGGCCGGCGGCGCCGGTGCGGTCCGCGGTGCCCGGCAGACCGGCGGCACCGGACGTACCGGCAGGGTTCGTTGTTGCGACGGCGGCGGGGTTCAAGGTGTGCGCTCCCCCATAAGACCGGCCGCACCCTTGGCGAGCATCCGCACGGCGAGTTCGCGGCCCAGGGATCGCGCTTCGTCGTCCGATGCCGGTACGGGACCGGTGATGGACATCTGCACCAGCGCCGTGCCGTCGGTGGTGCCGACGACGCCGCGCAGACGCAGCTCGGAATTCTGCCCGTCGGCCACAAGGTCGGCCAGCGCGCCCACAGGGGCGGAGCAGCCGGCCTCGAGGGCGGCGAGCAGGGATCGCTCGGCGGTCACGGCGGCCCGGGTGAACGGGTCGTCCAGCTCGCCCAGCTGTGCGGCCAGCTCCGGGTTGGAGGCGGCGCATTCGACAGCCAGCGCCCCTTGGCCGGGGGCCGGAAGTACGACGTCGGTGTCGATCAGCTCGCTCGCCTCCGCGAGCCTGCCGATACGGTTCAGCCCGGCGGCGGCCAGCACAACCGCGTCGAGCTTGCCGGAAGTAACGTACCCGATCCGGGTGTCAACGTTGCCACGGATCGGGACCGTCTCGATGTGCAGCCCGTGTGACCGTGCCCACGCGTTGAGCTGCGCCATCCGGCGCGGCGAGCCGGTGCCGACGGTGGCGCCGGGCGGCAGTGCCGCGAAGCCGAGGCCGTCCCGGGCGACCAGCGCGTCCCGCGGATCCTCGCGGTCCGGGATCGCGGCCAGCACCAGGCCCTCGGGGTCGGCGGTGGGCAGGTCCTTCAGGCTGTGCACCGCGAAGTCGATCGCACCGGACAGCAGGGCGTCCCGCAGCGCGGAGACGAAGACCCCGGTGCCGCCGATCTGCGCCAGGCTCTCCTTCGACACATCGCCGTACGTGGTGATCTCGACCAGTTCCACGGGCCGGCCGGTGACTTCGGTCACGCGCGCGGCGACCGTCCCGGACTGGGCCATGGCGAGTTTGCTGCGCCGGGTGCCCAGGCGCAGCGGGCGCGGCGAGCCGCCGCTGCGGGCGCTCCCCGCTGCCGGGCCGCTGCCGGTCGCCGCGGCGGAACCCGCCGGGCCGGGGGATCGCGTCTGGTCCGGGCCGTGATCGTTGGGTTCGCGGCCGGTGGGGGTGTTCATGCCCGCCCTCGATTCGGTTCTGCGGTGCCCTGGGCGGCGGCGCCCGGGGTGGTGTCGGCCCGGCTGACGGCGGCGACCGCCAGCGGGTCGAGGTCGAAGAGTTCCCGCAGCGCGTCGGCGTACCCGGCGCCGCCGGGCTCACCCGCGAGCTGCTTGACCCGCACGGTGGGCGCGTGCAGGAGCTTGTCCACGACGCGGCGCACGGTCTGGGTGATCTCCGCACGCTGCTTGTCGTTCAGATCGGGCAGCCTACCGTCGAGCCGGGAAAGTTCACC
This sequence comes from Streptomyces sp. DvalAA-14, assembly GCF_900091855.1. Classification (GTDB taxonomy): domain Bacteria; phylum Actinomycetota; class Actinomycetes; order Streptomycetales; family Streptomycetaceae; genus Actinacidiphila. The sequence goes on along the minus strand of NZ_FMCH01000304.1, from coordinate 16,271 downwards.
CGCTACGACATCGGCGGCCATCGCCCGCAGCGCCACCACGGTGGGGGTGATCCGGGCGGCCCGCTGGGCGGTGCCGAAGGCGGCGACCTCGGAGGCGACGATCTCCCGGACCTGGTCCACGTCGGCGGCCATCGGGGCGTCCGCCGAGGCGGCGGCGAGCGACTCTATGTCCACCAGCGTCACACCGTCGACCTCGCCCGCGGCGCCGTCGATGTCGCGGGGCATCGCCAGGTCGAGCACGGCCAGCGGCGCGCCGCCCGGGCGGGCCGCCACCGCGGCGCGCAGGTCGTCGGCGGTCAGCACCAGGCCGGCGGCGCCGGTGCAGGACACCACCAGATCCGCGTCGGCCAGCGCGGCCGCCACCGCGGACATGGTGATCGCCCGGGCCGGCGTGCCCTGCTCGCTGAGCGTGTGGGCCAGCCGCTCGGCGCGCTCCACGGTGCGGTTGGCGATGGTGAGTTCGGCGACCCCGGCCCTGGCCAGGGTGGCCGCGGCCAGCGAGGACATCGAACCGGCACCGACGACGAGCGCGCGCTTGCCGCGTACATCGCCGGTGGCGGGGGTGAGCTGGGCCAGGCCGAAGGTGACCAGCGACTGGCCGGCCCGGTCGATGCCGGTCTCGGAGTGGGCCCGCTTGCCGACCCGCAGCGCCTGCTGGAACAGGTCGTTGAGCAGCCGGCCCGCGGTGTGCAGTTCCTGGCCGATGGCCAGGGCGTCCTTTATCTGGCCGAGGATCTGGCCCTCGCCGACCACCATCGAGTCCAGCCCGCAGGCCACCGTGAGCAGGTGGTGGACGGCCCGGTCCTCGTAGTGCACGTACAGGTAGGGCGTGAGCTCCTCCAGGCCGACCCCGCTGTGCTGGGCCAGCAGCGTGGACAGCTCGGCGACGCCCGCGTGGAACTTGTCGACGTCCGCGTACAGCTCGATCCGGTTGCAGGTGGCCAGTGCCACCGCCTCGGTGGCGGGTTCGGCGGCCAGCGCGTCCTGCAGCAGTTTGGTCCGCGCGCCCTGGTCGAGAGTGGCGCGCTCCAGCACGCTGACCGGCGCGGTGCGGTGGCTGAGGCCGACGACCAGAACACTCATGCCGGCATCACGGCGGGTACGTCCCCGTCCGGGTCCTGGCGTCCTTCACCGGCCTTGCGCTGCTCGTGGAAGGCGAGGATCTGCAGCTCGATCGACAGGTCGACCTTGCGTACGTCCACCCCGTCGGGCACCGACAGCACGGTGGGAGCGAAGTTGAGGATGGAGGTGACCCCGGCGGCGACCAGCCGGTCGGTGACCTCCTGGGCGGCGCCCGCGGGGGTGGCGATCACGCCGATCGACACCTGGTTGTCGTCGACGATCGCCTCCAGCTCATCGATGTGCCGCACCGGCAGGCCCGCCACCAGCTTCCCGGCCAGGGCCGCGTCCGCGTCGAGCAGGGCGGCGACCCGGAAGCCGCGGGAGGCGAAGCCGCCGTAGTTGGCGAGGGCCGCGCCGAGATTGCCGATACCGACGATGACGACCGGCCAGTCCTGGGTGAGTCCGAGCTCGCGGCTGATCTGGTAGACGAGGTACTCGACGTCGTAGCCGACGCCCCTGGTCCCGTACGAGCCGAGGTAGGAGAAGTCCTTGCGCAGCTTGGCCGAGTTGACCCCGGCCGCGGCGGCGAGCTCCTCCGAGGACACAGTAGGCACCGACCGCTCCGAGAGAGCCGTCAGCGCCCGCAGGTACAGCGGTAGTCGGGCGACGGTGGCCTCGGGAATCCCTCGGCTCCGGGTCGCCGGTCGGTGCGATCGGCCTGTTGCCACGATGCTCCTGCGGGTAGAGCTGGGCTGAGGACGACCACGGTCTTTGGGGACGCCCCGTGCGGGCCAGGCTATGTCTTTGTGAACGCGTGCACAAAGATGGTGTCCGATTTGCCCGGCGGAAGTGACCGGCATCACGCACGCCCAGGAGGGGCATTGGGCACGGATCTCCGGACGGATTCGTTGCCCCGGCTCACCCACAGCGCATCGGCCGCGGCCAGCAGTCCGGCCGGCTCCGGCCAGCGCAGCACGGCGGCGACACCGAGTTGCTCGGCCAGGCCGGCGGCGCGGGCCGCGTCGTCGTCACCGGCGGCCCGGGACGCTTCGGTCACATAGGCGGTGAAGAGCGCAGCAGTGGCGCGGGCGTCACCGAGCGCGGTGTGCGGACTCCAGTCGGTGATCCCGATCGCGGCGGCGCAGGCCCGCAGACCCAGCCCGAACGGCGCCGGCTCCCCCCGGCCGCGCTCGGCCGCCATCCGCATCGTGCACAGCTCCGGCACGGCCGGCAGCCGCAGCCCCACCCGCGCGTACTCCGCCGCCAGGAACGCCCGGTCGCAGCCCACGTTGTGCCCGACCAGCACCCGGCCGCGCAGCAGCCCCAGCAGCCGCACCGCGATGCCGGCGAAGCGCGGCGCCCCGCGCAGGTGTTGCGGCTCGATACCGTGGATGTGGGTGGGCCCGACCGGGCCCTGCGGGTCGACCAGGGTGGTGAACTCGCCCTGCGGCACCAGTTCGGAGTCCAGCAGCACCACGGCGAGTTCGATCACCCGGTGCCGGCGCGAGGACGAGCCGGTCGCCTCCAGGTCCACCACGGCGTAGCCGGTCGTGGACGGGCTGCGGCCCGAGAGCACGTGGTCACACTCCTCACGCTTCGCCCCCGGGTGAACAAATCGCCACCGATGCTAATCGAATGCGTGCGAGCGCGGATAACGGTCTCAAAACGGTCGGCGGCTCGTGCGCGCATTCACGTGCGGTTACCGGGGGTCGGTCAGCGCCGACCGCAGCCGCCGCTCGTCCACCCGCCAGAACGTGTGCTGCTCGCCGTCCACCAGGACCACCGGGATCTGCTCCCAGTACCGGTCGTACAGGTCCTGCTCCCGGGTGATGTCCCGCTCCTCCACCACCGCCCCGGTCTGCGCGGCCACCCGCTCGATCACCGCCCGCGCGTCGTCGCACAGATGGCAGCCCGGCTTGCCGATCAGCGTCACGGTCCGCGTCGCGGGCCCCGAAGTCCCCGGTACGGGGCTGGAAGTCGTCATGTGCGCCATTGTGACGCGTGGAGTTCAGGCACTCGCAAAGTGGGCGCTCCGGTCCCGCCGCCGCGGATGACTATGCTCGCGCTATGGCCGCACCCAGATGGCTCACTACTCGTAAGCAGGCCGCCACCGGGCGGAGCGTGCTGGCAGGCGAGGCCGCGGCGGAGGCCGCGCTGGCGACGAAGCCCCGGCCCGAGGACCTGCTGCCGCGGACGCCGGACGCGATGGCGGCGCCGGACCTGGCCGCCGATGTGCCCGTCGATGTGCCCCTCGATGCGCCCGCCGGTCCGGCCGAACCGCAGTTCCCGGTGGCCGGGGACCCGCGCGCCGCCGCCTTCTTCGACCTGGACAACACGGTGATGCAGGGCGCCGCGATCTTCCACTTCGGCCGCGGCCTGTACAAGCGGAAGTTCTTCGACAAGCGCGACCTGGTCCGATTCGCCTGGCAGCAGGCGTACTTCAGGATGGCCGGCGCCGAGGACCCCGAGCACATGCAGGACGCCCGCGACAGCGCGCTGTCCATCGTCAAGGGCCACCGCGTCGAGGAACTGATGTCCATCGGCGAGGAGATCTACGACGAGTACATGGCGGGCAAGATCTGGCCCGGCACCCGCGCGCTGGCGCAGGCCCACCTGGACGCCGGGCAGCGGGTCTGGCTGGTGACCGCGGCTCCGGTCGAGACCGCCAGCATCATCGCCCGCCGGCTCGGCCTGACCGGCGCCCTCGGCACGGTGGCCGAGTCCGTCGGCGGCGTCTACACCGGCCGGCTGGTCGGCGAGCCGCTGCACGGCCCGGCCAAGGCCGAGGCGGTACGGGCGCTGGCCACCGCCGAGGACCTGGACCTGTCGCGGTGCGCCGCGTACAGCGACTCCGCCAACGACATCCCGATCCTCTCGCTGGTCGGCCACCCCTACGCGATCAACCCGGACAGCCGGCTGCGCAAGCACGCCCGCGCCGAGGGCTGGCGACTGCGCGACTACCGCACCGGGCGCAGGGCGGTGCGGATCGGCCTGCCGGCCGCCGCGGGCATGGGCGCGGTCGCCGGCGGCGTGCTGGCCGGCGTGGCCATCCGGCGCCGGCACCGCTGAGCCGGCCCGCGACCCGAGCGGAACACGACCCGAACGCGCTCCGCACACCACCCGGCCGCGGCTTGTCGCCCCGGCTCGCCCGTCCGGGCCCGGTCTTCCGGGCCCGGTCGTTCCGGGCCCGGTCTTCCGGGTCCGGACGGCGGCGATTCCGGCCGCCGTGTTCGGCACACGGCCACAACACGCACTCTCCGCGACCACTTCACGAGCAGAAGTGGTCAACCGACAGTGCCTGTTCGATAATTGACCGATCGCTATTCCGTACGAGAAGCAACGGAAACCGCGATTTGAGCAACTCGGTGTAGCGTCGCCTGTACGAAGCGTTATTCTCCTCAGACGCAATCCGGTACCCACACGTCGCTACGACGGGTGAAGTCCCGTACTGCACGTGATGGAAGTTCTGCCTCTGGGAGTCCCGTGTACCCACACGACGGGGTTGACACCTCTGGCCTGGCTGCGTTGCGCGCACTGGTGATTGACCGCCTGCTGCGCACGGTCCCCGCGTACGCCATGCCCACCCTCGCCACGTCCGGTCCCATCGTCCCCGGCCCGGCCCATGCCCTCGCCGAAGTCAGCACAGCCGCAGGCAGACGCTCCCGCAACGGTTCCGCCCACTCCGACCGCAACGGCACCGCCGCCACCGCCCAGGGCACCCACGCCCGCCGGCCCGCCTCGGACACCGACAGCGGCCGGATGATGGACCTGGTCGAACAGGCCCAGGACGGCGAGACCGAGGCCTTCGGACGGCTCTACGACCACTACAGCGACACCGTCTACCGCTACATCTACTACCGGGTCGGCTCCAAGGCGACCGCCGAGGACCTGACCAGCGAGACGTTCCTGCGGGCACTGCGCCGGATCGGCACCTTCACCTGGCAGGGCCGGGATTTCGGCGCCTGGCTGGTCACCATCGCCCGCAATCTGGTCGCCGACCACTTCAAATCGAGCCGTTTCCGCCTCGAAGTGACCACCGGCGAAATGCTCGACGCCAATGAGGTGGAACGCAGCCCCGAGGACTCGGTACTGGAGTCGCTGTCCAACGAGGCGCTGCTGACCGCCGTCCGCAAGCTCAACCCGCAGCAGCAGGAGTGCGTGACGCTGCGCTTCCTGCAGGGCCTGTCGGTGGCCGAGACGGCCCGGGTGATGGGCAAGAACGAAGGCGCCATCAAAACGCTGCAATACCGGGCGGTGCGCACGCTCGCACGGCTGCTGCCGGAAGACGCCCGGTGAGGATCGGTTGTCCCCCGGATGGCCCTGGGCCGATCATCAGACCTGCGTAACCCAACCGGAGCGGCAGTCGTTGCATCACATGCAGACACTTTTGCGCCGCGCGCCGCTCACCGCCTTTCACCCGTTCGGGTGGACAGGCGGTGGGGACGCAACTTCTGGACGGCGCGGGGAGTCGAGTGTGGATGACGAGAGGAGGTGCCGCCCGTGATCGGACAGGCAACGGCACACCGCCGGGCGAACGCCTTCGCCCAGGCCGTTGAGGACGCCGCCGCCGTCGGGGAGACCGACGGCGAGCCCGGCGTCGGTGACCCCGCGGCGGAGTCCGCCGGTACCCGCGGCCCCGCGGGGCGCGGCGGACACGGCGGTTCGGGTTCGCACGGCGGCGCGCATGCCGCCGCCCGGCACGCCGACCCCGAGCAGGCCACCATGCTGGCGCTGGCCGCGACCCTCAGCGCGCGGCCGCGCCCGGTCATGGACGCCGAGCACAAGACGATTCAGCGCGCCCAGCTGATCGCCGCGATGGAGCAGGCACTGGCCGACGGCAGCTTCACAGCGGTCGGCCGCGTCCCGGAGCAGCGCACCGAGAGCGGCGGCACGGGCGGGCACCGGGTGCGCAAGCCCAGCGCGCGCTCCCGGCTGACCCGGCGGCTCGCGGTCGGCGGCCTGTCCGTCGGCGTCGCGGCCGGCGCCTTCGGCGGGGTGGCCGCCGCCAGCACCAACGCGCTGCCCGGCGATCACCTCTACGGGCTCAAGCGCGGCATGGAGGACCTCAAGCTGGACATGGCGGGCGGTGACGCCTCCCGCGGCGAGGTCTACCTCGACATGGCGTCCACGCGCATGCAGGAGGCCCGCCGGCTGATGGACCGCGGCCGCGGCGGCCAGCTCGACGACGAGTCGGTCGGCGAGGTGCGCAAGGCCCTGTCCGGGATGCACCAGGAGGCCGCCGAGGGCCACCGGCTGCTCACCCAGGCGTATCAGGAGGACGGCTCGCTGCAGCCGATCGAGCTGCTGAACTCCTTCTCGCAGGCACACCGCGAGAGCTGGACGGATCTGCGCGGCAAGCTGCCCAGCCAGCTCACCGATGTGTCCGATCAGGTGAGTTCGATCTTCGCCGCCATAGACCAAGAGGTCGCTCCGCTCCAGTCGCTGCTGCCCGCGCCCGCGGACACCGGCTCCCCGTCCGCCTCGCGCGACGACGAGGGCGATCCCGAATCCGGCGGCACCGGCAGCACCCCCCCAGGCACCGGCTCGGCATCCCCGTCCACCTCAGCGACGACCGGCGATGCCGCCGGCCACGCCGGTACGGGTCACAGCCCCAGCCCTTCCCCGTCCGACACCGCCCAGCACGGCCTGATCGGCGGCGCCGGCGACCTCCTCAACCCGCCCACCTCGACCCCCACCACACCCAGCGGCTCCCCCACCGCCCCGACCACCCCGCCCCACCACTCCGTCGTCCTCCCCCCGCTCCCTGCCCGGGCTCCTGCCCGGCCTCGGCCTGGACGGCGACGACGATTCCTCGCAGTGACCACACCCCTCAGCGCCCCCAGGGGGCGCTGAGGGCACTGCGGGCGCTGAGGGGTACTCCTCAGAAAAACACCGACCTCCGCTGTACCAGCAGCTCGTACAGCGTGTGCTGAATCGTTTCCCGCACCTGGTCCGTCAGGTTGAAGACCAGCATCGGGTCCTCCGCCGCCTCCGGCGGATAGCTGTCCGTCGGGATCGGCTCGCCGAACTGAATCGTCCACTTGGTGGGCAGCGGGACCGTGCCGAGCGGCCCCAGCCAGGGAAACGTCGGCGTGAGGGGAAAGTAGGGAATGCCCAGCACCCGCGCCAGCGTGCGCGAGTTGCCCAGCATCGGGTAGATCTCCTCCGCGCCGACCACCGAACACGGAATGATCGGCACCTTCGTCTTCAGCGCCGTCGCCACGAAGCCTCCCCGCCCGAAGCGCTGCAGCTTGTATCGCTCGGCGAACGGCTTGCCCAGGCCCTTGAAGCCCTCCGGCATCACCCCGACCACCTCGCCGCGCTCCAGCAGCGACTGCGCGTCCTCCGTGCACGCCAGCGTGTGGCCCAGCTTCCTGGCCAGTTCGTTGATCAGCGGCAGCACGAACACCAGGTCGGCGGCGAGCAGCCGCAGATGCCGGCCCGCGGGGTGGTGGTCGTGCACGGCGACCTGCGCCATCAGCCCGTCCATCGGCAGCGTCCCCGAGTGGTTGCACACCACCAGCGCGCCGCCCTCCGCCGGGATGTTCTCGATGCCCTTGACCTCGACCCGGAAGTAGCTCTGGAACAGCGGCCGCAGCAGCGACATCAGCACCTGGTCGGTCAGCTCGGCGTCATAGCCGAACTCGTCGACCTCGTATTCCCCCGTGACGCGGCGCCGCAGGAACGCCAGCCCGGAGGCGACCTTGCGCTCCCAGGGGCCGCCGAGCAGCCGGTCGGCGACTCCGCCGAGCGTGTCGGCGATCCCGGGGGCGGTCGGCGGCGTGGGGTCCTCCTGCGGCAGTCCGGCCGCACGGTCCTGCGGCCGGCCCTGGGCCGCTGCCTGGACGGGGATCTCCGGCGCCCCGGGCACCGGTGCGAGCGGCGGCTGCCCGGCACCGGGCGCGGCCGGACGGCCGTGCGCCGCTTCGGTGTTCGGGTTCTTGCGGCTCCGCGCCCGGCCTCGGCCGGCGCCGCCGCGGCGCGCCCGCGAGTCCTCGTCGAACGGGATGACCTTGGCATCCGCCATGGTTCCTGCTCCTTCCGCCGCCACGGGCTGCTCGTCGTGCGTCATCCGGCCGTCAGTCGCGATCGGCCGGGACCAGCGCCGCGAGCCGGTCCACCGCGGCTCCGACCTGGTCCGGCGGCAGCAGGCCCGGGCCGCGGCCGCGGGCGAAGTCGTAGAAGGTCTCGGCCGTGCTGTAGGTAGCCACGAAACCGAGCGTCTCACGCATCTGCCGGGTGTCCACCACCCTGCCGTGTGTCAGCAGCCTGATCTGTTCGGCCGAGAAGTCGGTGACGCCCGCGGTCCGCAGCAGCCGCCCCAGCCAGGTGACGGCCGGCAGCAGGACGGGCACGGTGGGCTTGCCGAGCCGGCGCGCGCTCTGCGACAGCAGCAGCACGCCGTCCCCGGCGATGTTGAAGGTGCCGTTGTTGTACGTGCCGCGCCGGGCCTCGGTCGAGGCCACCACGAGCACCTCGTTGACGTCGTCCTCGTGCACGAACTGCAGCCTCGGGTCGTAGCCGAGAACGGTCGGCAGCACCGGCAGCCCGAAGTACTCCGCCAGCGGGGTGTCCGCGTGCGGCCCGAGGATGTTGGCGAACCGCAGCACCGCGACGGCCACATCCGGCCGCCGGCGCGCGAAGCCCCGGACGTACCCCTCGACCTCCACCGCGTCCTTGGCGAAACCGCCGCTGGGCAGCGATTTCACCGGCGTGGTCTCGCTGAAGACCGCCGGGTCGCGCGGGGCGGACCCGTAGACACTGGTGGTGGACTTGACGACCAGCCGGCGCACGGTCGGGGCCTTCTGGCAGGCGCCGAGCAGCTGCATGGTGCCGATGACGTTGGTCTCCTTGGCCTGCGTACGGCCGCCCGAGCCCAACGGGGTGCCGCTCACGTCCAGGTGCACCACGGTGTCCACCGAGTGCTGCGCCAGCACCTTGCCGATCATCGGCTGCCGGATGTCGGCGCGGACGAACTCGGCGCTGCCCAGGTCGTGCTCCGGCGGCACCGCGTCGACAGCGATCACCCGCTCGACCTCGGGCGCGCGCTGCACACGCCGTACGAACCGGCCGCCGAGCTGCCGCGCGGCTCCGGTGACGAGGACCACCTTGCCCACGATCAGCGCCTCCTAGGGGTTGGGGTCACCGTACCGTCGCGGCGTCAAGGAGCGGTGACGCCCCGCCCGGACCCCGGACATGCCACTGCCCCCCTCCGGCGCTGTCAAGGCCGTTCGGCCTCGGCAGCTGTGGAGGGGGGCAGTGGGAGCGGCGGCGAACGGCCCGCTTACTTCTTGTTGCGGCGCTGAACGCGCGTCCGCTTCAGAAGCTTGCGGTGCTTCTTCTTGGCCATACGCTTACGCCGCTTCTTGATGACAGAGCCCACGACTACCCTCGCTTCGGTTTCACTCGGTGCGGGGCGTCCGAGCCCACACGACCTACGTCGGCCAAGCCTACCCGCCCCGAGGGGCGGGTGTGACCGAGGCCGCCGCTGTCGGTCATCAGCCCGTTACCGGGCCCTCTCAGGCAGATTCCACCCCCACGTAGGACTCGCGGAGGTAGTCGTGGACGGCCTGCTCCGGAACCCGGAAGGACCGGCCCACGCGGATCGCCGGCAGATGACCGCTGTGCACCAGCCGGTACACCGTCATCTTGGAGACCCGCATGACCGAAGCGACTTCGGCAACGGTCAGGAACACGACCTCGTTCAGAGGCCGACTTTCAGCAGCTACAGACATGACACACCTGAACCTTCCGCACATGCGCCACCGGCTTCCCCTCCGGCGACTTAAAAAGGCATGTGCGCTCCCCCACAGATTAGGGGCGGATGATGCAAGTGGGGAAGAGGAGTTGCGAATGGTTGACTACTGTGAGAGCCAGGCCCGATTGAGTACGTATCGCGTCAGCGGTCGGTAGTAATCGGACCGGACGGTGTCGTCCAGAGGCACTGCGACCGAGATCCTTCCCTCGGCTTCGGCCACGAACACCGCGGGGTCGTCGGCGTCTCCCAGACCGATCGCCTCAATGCCCAACTGCCCTGCTCCGCAAATGAATCCGTGGTCCCCGACCACCAGTCCGGGCAGCACACCACCGTGCTCCGCGGCCCCCGCGAGAGCCGCCCGGACGGGCAGCGGCGAGTGGGTGTGGACCCCCGGTCCGTCGTCCCCCGGGCCCCTCGGATCCGGACTGCCGGCTTCCGCCGGAAGCACCACGGCGACTCCGCCGACATACCGAATGTTGTGCCGGCGTACGCCGAATTGTGTCGGCATGTCCACGCCGCGTGCGTACGCGGGGGTGAGCACAGCGCAGCCCGCCGCCGACAGCGCCGCCGCCAACGATGCGTAGAAGCCGAGGAGGCGATGTGGATGTCCTGTGCCCAGCAGCACCGGAATCCGGTCGTGCGCCGCCCTCGCGAGCCGCTCGGCGAACGCGTCCAGCGCCGCCACTGTACAGTCCGGGTCGATCACGTCCGGCCCCGAGGTCTCCGCCGGGTCCGGTGACACCCCGCACCGGTCCGCCATCAGGCGCAGCAACTCCCCGACGCCCCATTCCCCCTCCGGCTCCAGCCCCAGGGTGTGGCGCGGATCACGGGCCGCGAACTGCCGATAACTCCGCAAACTCCCCTCCCTGGACGTCGTCACCTGCCCGGCCAGCCTCGCCGCCACCAAATGCGCCCGCAGCGCCCCGACACTCAGCACCTTCCGATGGTCTCCACCCCGGCGGTCCCGCGCGGCCCAAATCCCGAAATACACCCCTTGCGAGTGACGCGACAAAACCCAACACGGCCGGCTGCCGCAGTGAATGCGGCGTTCGGAAATGTCGGAGAAACCGCGGAGCAACAGGCCGCGGGCGGACGGCACGGACGGCACAGTCGCCCCGGGCCGGGGAACAGGGATCGGCGATCAGCGGTCAGGGATCGGCCGCCCGAGATCAGGGCAACAGCCCGTGCGCGGGAAAAACCGCCCGCCGGGTCGCCAGAATCGCCTGGTCCAACCGCGACGCGGGATCGTAGCCCGCGTCGTCGAAGCCGGAAAAACCCGGCTCGCGCCCGTCTGTCATCCGCAACGGCGCCGTCGCCCGGGTCTTGGCATAGACCTCGTGCCGCCAGTCCTCGGGCACCGGCGTCCGCGGCGGGATCGGCACCCCGGCCGCGATCGCCACCAGATGCGTCCAGATCCGCGGTACGACATCGGTGACCGCGTAACCGCCGCCGCCGAGCGCGACCCAGCGCCCCTGCGCGTGCTCGTGCGCGAGGGCGTGGCAGGCCTCCGCGACCAGCCGCTGCGCGTCCAGCGAGACCGCCAGGTGCGCCAGCGGGTCCTCGAAGTGGGTGTCGGCGCCGTGCTGGGAGACCAGCACCTGCGGCCGGAAGGCGGCCAGCAACTCCGGGACCACCGCGTCGAAGGCCCGCAGCCATCCCGCGTCACCCGTCCCGGCCGGCAGGGCCACATTGACCGCGCCGCCCTCCGCCTGCGGCCCACCGGTCTCCTCCGGCCAACCCGTCTGCGGGAACAGCGTGCTCGGGTGCTCGTGCACCGAGATGGTCAGCACCCGGGAGTCGTTCCAGAAGACCTCCTGGACACCGTCCCCGTGGTGGACGTCCACATCGACGTACGCCACCCGCTCCGCGCCCAGCTCCAGCAGCCGTGCCACGGCCAGCGCCGCGTCGTTGTAGACGCAGAATCCGGCCGCCGCGGACGGCATCGCGTGGTGCAGGCCGCCGGCGAAGTTCACCGCGTGCGCCACCTCGCCGCCCCACACCGCCTCGGCGGCCCCGACCGACTGGCCCGCGATCAGCGACGCCACCTCGTGCATCCCGGCGAACGCCGGGTTGTCCACCGTCCCGATCCCGAACGCCACGTCTGCGGCCCGCGGTTCGGCCGACGCCTGCTTGACCGCGGCCACGTACTCCGGCCGGTGCACCAGCGCCAGCGTCGACTCCCCGGCGGCCGGCGCCGCCACCACGGGCAGCGCGCCGTCGAGGCCGAACGCCCGCACCAGACTCCTGGTCAGCGTCAGCCGCACCGGGTCCATCGGGTGCCCCGGACCGAAGTCGTACTGCGTTACCTGCTCATCCCACATCAGCTTTGCGCGGCCGGTCATGGCCGACACCGTACCCAACCGGACCCGCCTCGAAAGACTTGGCGTAGAGCAGGGTCGCCCCCACCAGCACCAACGGCACCACCATCGCGCCGCGGAAACTCCACACGTCCCCGAGCGCGCCCACCAGTGGGGAACCGGCGAGGAATCCCACGTAGTTGAAGATATTCAGCCGCGCGATCGCCGAGTCCGACGCCCCGGGGAATATCCGCCCGGCCGCCGCGAAGGTCTGCGGCACGATGACGCACAGCCCGAACCCGACCAGCAGGAAGCCGAGAATGCCCACCCACGCCCCGGGCGCCACCGCCACCACCGCGAAGCCGGCCACCGCCACCACCGTGCCCAGCCGGACCACCGGCGCCGCACCGAACCGCCGCACCCCGAAGTCCCCCACCGACCGGCCGATCAGCGTCGTCACCATGTAGACGGCGTACGGGACGGTGGACAGCTCGTCCGAACTGTGCAGCGTGTCCTGCAGGTACTTCGCACTCCAGTTGGAGACGGTCGAGTCGCCGATGTACGCGAACGCCATCACCAGGCACAGCGGCAGCAGCAGCTTCATCACCACCTGCTGCGGGGCCGCCCCGGACCGCGCCGCCTTCTCCAGTTCGGTGCCGTCGCCGGGCTGCTGGTCCCGGTACCAGCGGCTGGCGGTCAGCGTCAGCGGGACCAGGACCAGCACGGTCGGGCCGTACAGCGTGAACAGCGCCAGGTGCCAGTGCGCCCCGGACCAGGCCAGCGACGCCCCGACAATGCCGCCCAGGCTGTACGCGGCGTGAAAGCCCAGCATGATGCTCTTGCCGTACGCCCGCTGGAGGCTCACCCCGAGCATGTTCATCGACGCGTCCAGGCCGCCGACACACACCCCGAACAGCGCCAGCGTCACCGCGGCCACCCACAGCCGGTCCCCCGCGCCGAGCCCGACCAGCACCAGCCCGACCACCGGCTGCACCCAGCGCAGCACCACGCTCGGCCGCACCCGCTTGACCAGCTGTTCCGTCACCACGCTGCCGACCCCGGCCAGGATCGGCACCGCGGCCAGGAACACCGGCAGCAGGCCGTCGCTGATCCCGTAGCGGTCCTGGATCGCCGGGATGCGGGTGACGAGCAGCGCGAAGAGCGCGCCCTGCGCGAAGAAGCTCACCGACAGCGCGGCGCGGCCGTACCGCAGCTCGGGCGGCGGCGGCGCGGTCATCAGGCGAGCGTCATCCATGAGCGTGCAGCGTAAAGGGACACGCTACGGATGAGTAGGTTCGTGGCGACACGGATCTTGGGGCGGTCGACCGGGACGCGGGACGAACATGTTCGTGCCGTACTTGTTCGGAGCGAACATGTTCGTTACGGTGGAGCCATGCCGACGGACTCCGGGCCCCCAGCCGACCCTCCAGCCCCCGCCGTCACCGATGCCGGCCCCCACAGCTCTCACGGCTCTCACGGCTCTCACAGCACCCGCAGCCGCCGCGAACGGCCCGCGAAACCAGCGCTGACCCGGGCCGGCATCATCGCCACCGCCGTCGGCCTGATGCACGCCGAGGGCCTGAAACGAGTCACCATGCGCCGCCTGGCCCAGGAACTCGACACCGGGCCCGCCTCGCTCTACGTCTACGTCGGCAGCACCGCCGAACTGCACGCCGCGATCCTCGACGAACTGCTCGGCACGGTCGACCTGGCCACCGCAGATCCCGCCCCGGCCGATCCTCCCGTGGCCGACCTCACCGCGGCGGACGGGAACTGGCGCAGCCGCCTGGAAGACGTCCTCACCTCGTACACCCTGGTGCTCTTCGAGCATCCCGGCCTGGCCCAGTCCGCACTCGTCGCCCGGCCCAGCGGCGAGCACTACCTGCGTCTGGTCGAGACGCTGCTGAGCCTGCTGGCCGAAGGCGGTGTCCCCGCCGGGCAGGCCGCCTGGGGGGTCGACGTGCTGCTCCAGTTCGCCACCGCCACCGCGGCGGAACACGCCGGCCGCGACACGGCATCGGCCACCGCCCGCGACGACTGGGACGCCGTCGCCGCGGCCGTCCGCGGGGCCTCGCCCCGCACCCACCCCCAGCTGGCCGCCCTCGGCGCCGACCTGCTCTCCGGGCCGCCCGAGGCCCGCCTGTCCTGGGGCTTCCAGCTCCTGATCAACGGCATCCAGCACACCCCGCGGCCGGCCACCGGCCGCACCGCCCCCGGCCGACCGTCCACCGAAGGGAACACACCATGACCACTCACCACCCCATCACGATCGTCGGAGCAGGTCTCGGCGGCCTCGTCCTGGCGCGCGTGCTGCACGTCCACGGCATCGAGGCGGTCGTGCTCGACCTCGAGAGTTCCCCCACCGCCCGCCCCCAGGGCGGCATGCTCGACATGCACGAGCAATCCGGCCAAGCGGCGCTGCGCCTGGCCGGCCTCTACGACGAGTTCCGCGCCGCCATCCACCCTGGCGGCGAGGCCATGCGCATCCTGGACCGGCACGGCCGGGTCCGGCTGGAAGAGGCCGACGACGGGCTGCGCGGCCGGCCCGAGGTCAACCGCAACGACCTGCGCGGCATGCTGCTCGACGCGCTGCCGGCCGACACCGTCCGCTGGGGCGCCAAGGTGACCGGCGCCCGGCCGGTGGGCGCCGGCCGCCACGAAGTGACCCTCGCCGACAGCTCCACCGTCACCACCGATCTGCTGGTCGGCGCCGACGGCGCCTGGTCGAGGATCCGTCCCCTGCTCTCCGAGGCGGTCCCCGCCTACAGCGGGATCTCCTTCGTCGAAGCCCACGTGCACGACGCCGACAGCCGGCATCCGGTCAGCGCGGGCGTGGTCGGCGGCGGCATGCTCTTCGCCCTGGCCGAGGGCAAAGGCATCCTCGCCCACCGCGACGCCGGCAGCCGCCTGCACCTCTACTACGCCCTGAGGACTCCGGCGGACTGGGCCGACTCCAGCGGCATCGACTTCGGCGACAGCGAGGCCGCCAAGGCTGCGCTGCTCGCCTGCTTCGACGGCTGGGCCGACCCCCTGCGCGGGCTGATCAGCGACGCCGAAGGACCGTTCCTCCCCCGTCCCATCCACGCGCTGCCGGTGGACCACCGCTGGGACCGTGTCCCGGGCGTCACCCTGCTCGGCGACGCCGCCCACCTCATGTCCCCCTTCGCCGGTGAGGGCGCCAACCTCGCCATGCTGGACGGTGCCGCGTTGGGCGCGGCCCTCGCCGCCCACCGCGACGACCGGGAAACCGCCCTGGCCCGCTACGAAGAGGCGCTCTTCCCCCGCAGCGCCGCCGCAGCCGCCGAATCCGCCGCCAACCTGCGCATATGTTTCCAGTCCGACGCCCCGCAGGGTCTGCTCGACCTGATGGCCTCGTACGGCCCGCAGCAGGACTGACCGGCCCATCGCTCAGCGATGCGCCGACTCGCCGCTTCGCCGGCTCAGCGAGTCAACGGCCACCGGACAGCAGGTCGGGCAGGGCGGACATGGTGTCGAACAGGGCGGTCGCGTCCCGGAGTTCGGCTGCCGGGGTCATCGCGGTGAAGCCGAAGACATCCATCCCCGCGGCGCGGGCCGCCTGGACACCGAGCGGGCTGTCCTCCACCACCGCACAGCGCTCCGGACGCACGCCCAACGTCCGGGCCGCGTGCAGAAACAGATCCGGCGCCGGCTTCCCGTGGCCCACATCCTGCGCCGAGAAGATGCGTTGCTCACCGAACCGCGCATAGAGCCCGGTCTTCCGCAGCGCCACCCGAATCCGCTCATGGGTCCCGGACGACGCCAGGCAGTACGGCACCCCGTCCGCGGTCAGCTTCTCCAGCACGGGGACCACGCCGTCGACCGGCTGCAACTCCCGCTCGAAGGCCGCGAAGACCCGTGCGTGATAGGCGGCGTTGAACCCGTCCGGCAGGCTCCGCCCGGACCGTTCACGCACCACGTCGTGAATCCGGTGCACGGCCGCGCCCATGAAGTCCCGAATCGAGTCCTCGTAGGTGGTGGGGTGGCCGAGTTCGGTGAGGTAGTCCGCCAGGATGCGGTTGGAGAGCGGCTCGCTGTCCACGAGGACGCCGTCGTTGTCGAAGATGACCAGTTCGTACTGCACGCCTGCACGATAACCGGTGGCGAACGCAGAAGTGCCCCCGCCCCCGAGTCGG
>NZ_FMCH01000234.1 GCF_900091855.1 Streptomyces sp. DvalAA-14 | reverse complement strand
AGCGGCCGGGTGGGCGGCGGCCGGGGCGCCCGAGCCGGGTTGACCGGCCGGCTCGTCGATCACGGCGAGCGGCAGGACGGCCCGTACCCGGAAGCCGCCGTCCGGGCCCGAACCGGTCTCGGTCGTGCCGCCGAGCGCCGCCGCCCGCTCGCGCATGCCGATCAGGCCGTTTCCGCCGCCGCTCTCGCCGCCGGCGACGGCGGGGCCGTCGTCGTCGACCCGGACCTCCACCGCGCCGGGCCGGTAGGACAGCAGGACACGAGCGGCGCGGGAGCCGGAGTGCCGAAGGACGTTGGTGAGTGCTTCCTGGACGATGCGGAAGGCGGCGAGATCAGTGCCCGGGGAGAGCGGGACCGGCCTTCCCTCCACCCCGACCCGGACGGTCAGGCCCACGGAGCCGGCCTGCTCCACCAACTCCGGCAGCCGGTCGAGACCGGGAGCCGGTGAGCGGGGGGCCTCCCCGGGGGCGCGCAGGGTGTCGAGCACCTGGCGGACCTCGTCCAGCGCCTCCTTGCTCGCGGCTCTGATGGTGGTCAGGGCGGTGCGGGCCTGTTCGGGGCGCTCGTCGATCAGGGCGAGGGCGACGCCGGCCTGGACGTTGATCACCGAGATGCTGTGCGCGAGGACATCGTGCAGCTCGCGGGCGATCCGCAGGCGTTCCTCGTCGGCCTGCCGGCCGGCGGCCTCGGCGCGTTCGCGGCGCTCCCGGGTGATCTGCTCCCGGCGGACCCGGAACAGCTCGGCGGCGGCGAGCACCGCGAGCAGCCAGGCCCCCGCTCCGGAAGCCTCCAGCCAGGAAACCCGATGGTCGCCGGCCGGCGGCAGCCACCGGTAGAGCCAGACGCCCACGAGGACGTGGCCGGTGTAGACGACGGTGGCGACGATCACCACGCCCCTGCGCTGCCCGGCGGCCACCGCACTGAAGAAGGCCACCACCAGGCAGGCGAAGATCGGTCCGTAGGGATAGCCGAGGACGAGATAGACAAGGGTGACCGCGCCGGTTCCGGCGGCGACGGCCACCGGGAAGCGGCGGCGCAGGAGCAGCAGGGCGGGGCCGACCAGCAGCAGCGCGTAACCGAGGGCGTCCAGCGCGACCCGCTGGGGCTGGTGGCGTCCGGCCACGCCCGACCCGATCAGCTGGATGATCGCCAGCGCCAGCGCCGGGAACCACACCGGGCGCACGGCGCCGGGTGCCCAGCGGCGCGGCGGCGCGAGCGGCTCCTCGTACGTCATGCGCTCCACGCTAAACCGCCGGTGGGGGTGGCCGCGTCCACCCGCGGGGGGCAGCGGGCCTACTGCGCCGGGAGTACGTCGAGCCCGATCTGGCAGGCCAGGGCGGAGGCGGCCTGGTCGAAGAACGGGTCGCGGGCCTCCACCACCTGGTGGAACTGGCCGAAGAGCTCGAAGCTGATGAGGCCGAAGACCTGGGCCCAGGCGGCGACCAGGGCGGCGATGACCGGGATGGGCAGCTCGGGCGCGAGATCGGCGGCCAGGTGGGCCAGGTCGGTGCGGACCGGCTTGGCCAGCGGCCGCCCCTGCGGTTCGCCGAGCCGGCCGGCCCGGTGGGCATCGCGGACCACGGTGACCAGCGCCAGGGCGACCCGGGAGGCGGGGGCGATGGTGTCGGCGGGCGCGCTGTATCCGGGCACGGGCGAGCCGTAGATCAGGGCGTACTCGTGCGGGTGGGCCACGGCCCAGTCGCGCGCGGCCCGGCAGACCGCGATCCAGCGGTCGGCCGGCTCCGCGGCCGCGGCTTCGGCGAGCGCCGCTTCGGCGGCGGCGCCTATCGCGTCGTAGGCGTCGATGATGAGAGCGGTGAGCAGGTCGTCCCGGCTCGGGAAGTAACGGTAGAGGGCGGAGGAGACCATGCCGAGCTCACGTGCGACGGCCCGCAGCGACAGCCGGGCCGCTCCTTCGGCGGCCAGCTCCCTGCGCGCCTCTTCTTTGATCGCCGCGGTCACTTCGACGCGGGCCCGTTCTCTGGCTCCCTGGATGACGCTCATGGCCACCAGTCTGCCATAGGGAGTGAGCGACGATCAATGATGAGAGCGACAGAATAAAAAGAGAGCGGTGCTCTTGCAATCCGCTCCGCACGGTGTCAGGCTGTTCTCAACCGAGAGCACCGCTCACACAAAGAGGAGACAGACATGTCGCAGCAGCCCACGCAGTCGGGTCGGCCCGCGGGATCCGCGGACGCCCTGCACGTCAAGAAGCCCGGCTGGATCACGGTCAACGTCCTCAACCGCAGCGTCGGCTGGCTGACCCGGCGCGGCTTCAGCGTCTGGGGATCGCGGGTGCTGGCGGTCCGGGGGCGCAAGAGCGGCGAATGGCGCCGCACCCCGGTCAATCTGCTGACCGTGGACGGGCAGCGCTATCTGGTGGCCCCGCGCGGCCATGTGCAGTGGACCCACAACATGCGGGCGGCCGGCGGCGGCCAGCTGCTCCTGGGCAAGAAGGTCGAGGAGTTCGCCGCCGCCGAGGTCTCCGACGACGACAAGCCCGTAGTCCTGCGGGCCTACCTCAAGCGCTGGAAGGCCGAGGTGGGTGTCTTCTTCGACGGAGTCGGCCCGGATTCCACCGACGAGGAGCTGCGCGCCATAGCGCCCCGGCACCCGGTGTTCCGGATCCTGCCCGCCGAGGGCGCGTGAGGCCGCGGGCGGGGTCGTGGGGCGGGCCGTCGACGGCCCGCCCCACGACCCGGGACGGTCGGTCACGCCCGGTCGGCGGCCCCCAGCGCGCGGCGCGCCAGCGGATGGGTGCGGACGAGTTCGGCCAGCGAGCTGGTGCCGCGGGTGATCCCGGCGAAGGCGCGCCAGGCGGGCGGGAAAGTGGTCAGCGCGGCGTGCAGCAGCCCCGGGCGCCGCTCGAACAGGCTGAGCATGCGGCGGCCGACCCCCATCTCCACACCGAGTCCGGCCTTCACCGCGAAGGCGTAGTTCAGGGCCTGGCGGCGGGCGTCCACCGCGTCGTGGGACTCGGCGATGCGCACCGCCCACTCCCCCGCGAGGCGGCCGGAGCGCAGTGCGTAGGAGATGCCCTCGCGGGTCCAGGGCTCGAGCAGCCCGGCGGCGTCACCGCACACCAGCACCCGGCCCCGGGACAGCGGCGAGTCGTCCGCGCGACAGCGGGTGAGGTGGCCGGAGGAGACACTGGGTTCGAAGCCGGCCAGGCCGAGCCGGGCGACGAAGTCGTCGAGATAGCGCTTGGTGGCGCCGCCGTCGCCGCGGGCGGAGATGACGCCGACCGTCAGCGAGTCACCCTTGGGGAAGACCCAGCCGTAGCTGCCGGGCAGCGGGCCCCAGTCGATGAGCACCCGCCCGGCCCAGTCCTCGGCGACGGAGGCCGGCACCGGGATCTCGGATTCGAGTCCGAGATCCACCTGGTCCACCTTGACACCCACGTGCGCTCCTATCCGGCTGGCGCTGCCGTCGGCGCCGACCACGGCCCGCGCGTAGACGATCTCTTCGGTGCGGCTGCCGTCGGAAGTGACCACCACCGCCACGGTGCGTCGGTCGGGGACCCCGGGTCCGTGCTGCTCGACCCGGGACACGGTCGTGCCGGTGCGCACCTCAGCGCCGGCCGCGCGGGCCGCCTCGACCAGCCCGTTGTCGAACTCGGGCCGGTTGATCAGCCCGAAGAGCATCTGCCGGGAGCGCTTGGTGCGGGTCAGCCTGCCGTTGAGGCTGAAGGTGACCGCGTGCACCCGGTCGCGCAGCGGCAGTTCGAAGCCGGGCGGCAGCGCGTCCCGGGAGTAGCCGATGATGCCGCCGCCGCACGTCTTGTACCGCGGCAGTTCGGCTTTCTCCAGCAGCAGGACCCGGCGGCCGGTCACCGCCGCCGCGTGGGCGGCCGAGGCTCCGGCGGGGCCCGCGCCGATCACCACGACATCCCAGACCGAGGAGGTCTCTTCGTCCCCCGCACCACTGTCCTGCTGCTCTTCACCGCTCACGTCTGTTTCCGCTCCTGCTCGGCCCGTCCGGCTGTCTTCGCTGTTCAGCCGCATCCTATTGCGCCTGTCGCCGACAGTTCGCTGTGGCACCATCGGCAGCGAGCCGTCCCGGGTGGCAACACGCCCCGCGGCCCCAAGATCTCCGCCCGTCCCTGCTAGGAGTCCTCATGTCCTCCGTTCCGCTCTCCGACACCGTGGCGTCGCTGATTCCCCGTGCCCGGGCCGAGCTGGCCGAGCTGGTGTCGTTCGCGTCGGTCGCCGACGTGCGCCAGTTCCCCCGGAGCGAGTGCGAGAAGGCCGCGGCCTGGGTCGCGCAGGCGCTGCGACGCGAGGGCTTCCAGGACGTGTCACTGCTCGACACGCCCGACGGCACGCAGTCGGTCTACGGCTTCCTGCCAGGTCCGGTGGAGGCGCCGACGGTGCTGCTCTACGCGCACTACGACGTGCAGCCGCCGCTGGACGAGGCGGCCTGGCTGTCGCCGCCCTTCGAGCTGACCGAGCGCAACGGCCGCTGGTACGGGCGGGGCGCGGCCGACTGCAAGGGCGGCCTGCTGATGCACCTCACCGCGCTGCGGGCCCTGAAGGAGAACGGCGGGCTGCCGCTCAACATCAAGGTGATCGTGGAGGGCTCCGAGGAGCAGGGCACCGGCGGCCTGGAGCGCTATGCCGAGCAGCACCCGGAGCTGCTGAACGCGGACACCATCGTGATCGGGGACGCGGGCAACTTCCGTATGGGCCTGCCCACGGTGACCTCGTCGCTGCGCGGCATGGTGCTGATGGACGTCCGGGTCGGCACGCTGGAGGGCAATCTGCACTCCGGGCAGTTCGGCGGGGCGGCGCCCGACGCGCTGGCCGCACTGATCCGGATGCTGTCCTCGCTGCGGGACGAGACCGGCGCCACCACCATCAATGGGCTGGACGGCAGCGGCCGGTGGTCCGGACTCACCTACGAGGAGGCGGACTTCCGGCGGGACGCGAAGGTGCTGCCCGGGGTGGAGCTGGTCGGGACCGGCAGCGTCGGCGACCGGCTGTGGGCCCGCCCGTCGGTGACGGTGCTGGGCATTGACGCCCCGCCGGTGGTGGGCGCCACCCCCTCGGTGCAGGCCGCCGCGGGGGCGCTGGTGAGCGTCCGGGTTCCGCCGGGCTTCGACGCCGAGAGGGCAGCCGAGGCGCTGAGCGCCCACCTCAAGTCGGCGGCGCCCTGGGGGGCCGAGGTCGAGGTGAAGCAGCGCGGCATCGGGCAGGCGTTCGCCGCCGACACCAGCAGCCCGGCCTACGAGGCGATGGCCGAGGCGATGCGGGAGGCCTACGGCAAGGACATGGCGGTGGCGGGGCAGGGCGGCTCGATCCCGCTGTGCAACACGCTGGCGAGCCTCTACCCGCGGGCCGAGATCCTGCTGATCGGGCTGAGCGGCCCGGATGCCCAGATCCACGCGGTCAACGAGAGTGTGTCACCGCAGGAGTTCGAGCTGATGTCGCTGACGGAGGCGCTGTTCCTGCGGCGTTACGCGGTGTCCCAGTCGGCGGGCCTCGGCGTCTGAGCGCATCACCCGGGTCGCGCCCGCGGGGGCCGCGCCGCCCGCCCCCGCCGCCGGAGAGGCCGGCCGGCGGGAACGGGCGGGCGGCGCCGTACGGTCCGCGGTGGCGCCCGGGCCGATGATCAGCGGGGTCTCATTCGGCGGGGTGACCGGCTTCGAGATGAAGCGCCCGGCCCTGTTCGCGGGCGCGCAGGGCCCAGCGGAGGCGGTCCAGTCGCAGCGACGGCAGCAGGCCGGCCGCCTCGTCCTCGGTGACGAACCGCCAGCCGCGCAGTTCGGCGTCGGGCAGCAGCAGCCGGTCGATGTCGGCGGCGCGCAGCCGGCCGCCGTCGAAGATCAGCCGAAGGCCGCCGTGGCCCGGTGGTTGGGGCGGTTCCCAGTCCACCACGAGCAGTTCCAGGCCGCGGGTGAGTTCGATGCCGAGTTCCTCGGCGACCTCCCGGTGACCGGCCCGGGCAGGTGACTCGCCCCGCTCGACGATGCCGCCGGGGAACTCCCAGCCCGGCTTGTAGGTGGGGTCGACGAGCAGGACGCGGTCCTCGTCGTCGAAGAGCAGCACCCCGGCGGCCACGGTCTCGGCGCGCGGCTCCGGGGTCTGGACGATGCCGCAGGCCCCGGCGCCGCGGCCGACCGCCTCGGCCACCGCCAGGGCGCTCTGCCGCGCGGTCAGGCCGGCGGTGGGCAGCACATAGGCGTCCAGCGCGAGCCAGCTCAGTGCGTGCTGGTAGTCGGCGATCCGGTCCAGCGCCCAGCGGCGGGCGGTGTCGTCGGCCTGCTCGTCCCTGGGGTGTCCGCGGCGGGCGGCGATCCGCTCGCGCAGGATCGTTTCTCCAGGCTCCAGCAGCACATGCCGGACCTCGATTCCACGGGCGGCCAGGCCGCCGAAGATCTCGTCGCGGTGATCCTGTCGCAGCAGGGTCATCGGGGTGACCAGCACCCCGCCCACCTCGTTCAGCAGCGCGGCGGCGGTCTCCACCACCAGCCGCCGCCAGATGGGGAGTTCCTGGTATTCGGTGACTTCCTGGAGCCGTTTCTCGGGCAGCAGTTGGCGCAGACACGTGCCGACGACCTCGGGTTCGTACAGGGTGCTTGCCGGTATCAGGTCAAGCATTTCGCGTGCCGCGTCGGTCTTGCCCGCGCCGAACGCCCCGTTCACCCAGATGATCACGGTGCCCCCTTCTCCGTAGACCCCTACGAATTGCCCGGATCATCGCCCCCGGCAAACGCGCCACCCGCCGCGGCGCGGCCGTCGAGGTGACCGGAGTCCGCGCCCGGCCCCGGTCGGTCCACCGGGCGCCGCGCCCGAGCGAACGGCTCTCCCGTCGGGACGGAGGAGGACGGAAGGGAACGGAGGGAAGGCGGGAGGGCGGGAGGGCAGAGGAGGACGGCGGAGGAGGACGCACCGCGAACGGGGCCGCGCGCCCCCGATCCGTCGCCGCGTCCCGTCGGCCCGCTCGCCAGGGACCCCCGCCGGCCCGGGCGCGTCCGGTCGGCGCGGACGCCAGCACGAGTCGGCCCGGGCCATGGGATGGACAGCGCCCACGGCAACCGCCGGCGCGCTGGCGTCGCCCTCACCCGCTCAACCGGCGGCCGGCGTCGGCGCGTTGCCGACGGCGACGGACGGGCCGCAAACGACGGACGCGGGCGACAGCGGGAAAACGGTCATCCGTGCACGGCGGACCGCCGCGCGGACCCAACGGTCGGCCCGGGGCGGCCGCCCCGCCGCTCCGCCCTCCGTCCGCGGCGGACAACCCCGCCGGCGGCCGCCCGCCACCGCCCGCGCGGCCGGAGCTACCCCACCGAGGTGAAGGACTCCAGCCGCAGTGCCTGCGCCGCCGCTGCCGCCGCGCCCACCAGGCCCGCGTCGGTGCCGAGTTTCGCCGGGACGACCTCGACGCCGGCCGCGAAGGAGAGCGTGGCGTAGCGGGTGAGGTGCTCGCGCAGGGGGTCGAAGAGGAGGGGGCCGGCGTTGGCGACGCCGCCGCCGATGACGGCGACGTGGATCTCGACAAGGGTCGCGGTGGCCGCGATTCCGGCGGCCAGGGCCTGGGCGGCGCGGTTGAAGGAGGCGAGAGCGACGGGGTCGCCGGCGCGTGCCGAAGCGGCGACAGCGGCGGCGGTGGGGAAGGTGCCGGCCGGGGGCCGCCAGCCGGAGTCGACGGCGCGGCGGGCGATGTTGGGCCCGCTGGCGATCCGTTCCACGCAGCCCCGCGACCCGCAGGGGCAGAGGTCCCCGTCGAGGTCCACACTGATGTGACCGATATGGCCGGCGTTGCCGGTCGGGCCGGGCAGCAGGGTGCCGCCGAGCACCAGGCCGCCGCCGACTCCGGTGGACACGACCATGCACAGCGCGTTGTCGTAGCCGCGGGCGGCGCCCTGCCAGTGCTCGGCCGCGGTCATCGCCACGCCGTCGCCGGTGAGCACGACGGGGAGCCCGCCGGCCGCCTCGGCGACCCGGGGCACGAGCGGGAAGTCGCGCCAGCCGGGCACGTTGACCGGACTGACCGTGCCGTGGGCCGCGTCGACCGGGCCGGCGCTGCCGATGCCGACCGCGACCGCGGCCGGCCACTGCGGAGCGGCCCGCAGTTCGGCCACCACCTCGGCCACCGCGCGCATCACGGTCTCGCCGTCCTCCCCGGCGGGCGTGGGACGCAGCGACCGGGTCACCACTTGGCCTTCCGCGTCCACGAGGGCCCCGGCGATCTTCGTACCGCCGATGTCCAGTGCGGCCACCAGTGGACCGGTCGCGCCGAAGGGGTGCATCGCTCGGGGGTCTCCTCTTGTCGTGCGTCAAGGCCCGTCAGGATAAGCGCGCCACGGCCTGGGAGGCGGCTTTCGTTTCCGGGGGTTCCGCGATTGCGGTCCCGGAGGTAGTCTCGCTTAGCTCTGACAACGTTGTCCATCTCTTGCCGCAGGGAATACTACGACGGTGACCCACACTCCTGGCCGTACCCCCCGGCCCACGATGAAGGATGTCGCCGCCAGAGCGGGCGTCGGCCTCAAGACGGTCTCCCGGGTGGTCAACGAGGAAGCAGGCGTCACCCCTGACACGGTGGCCCGGGTGCAGGCCGCGATCGACGCGCTGGGCTTCCGCCGCAACGACAGCGCGCGCCTGCTGCGGACCCGGCGCACCGCCAGCGTCGGACTGGTGCTGGAGGATCTCGCCGACCCCTTCTACGCCTCGCTCAGCCGGGCGGTGGAGGACGTGGCGCGGTCGCACGGCGCGCTGCTGTTCACCGGGTCCAGCGCCGAGGACCCGCGGCGCGAGCAGGAGCTGGTGCTGGCCTTCTGCGCCCGCCGGGTGGACGGCCTGGTGGTGGTGCCCGCCTCGGACGACCACCGCTATCTGATCCCGGAGATCGACGCGGGCGTGGCCACGGTCTTCGTCGACCGCCCGGCCGGCGAGCTGGACGCGGACGTGGTGCTCACCGACAACGCGGGCGGTACCCGGGAAGGGGTCGCCCACCTGATCGCGCACGGCCACCGGCGGATCGGCTTCATCGGCGACCAGCCGGGCATCCACACCGCCGGTGAGCGGTTGCGCGGCTACCGCGAGGCGATGCGGGACGCGGGGCTGCCGACCCGGCCCGAGTGGGCCTCGATGGGTCCGACCTCCCCGGAGCGGGTCAGGGCGGCGCTGGACGCGATGCTGTCCGGCCCCGAGCCGGTGACCGCGCTGTTCGCGGGCAACAACCGGGTCACCGTCACGGCGGTGCGCGTGCTGTCCGGCCTGCCCCGCCCGATCGCCCTGGTGGGCTTCGACGACTTCGAACTCGCCGATCTGCTCGACCCGCCGGTGACCGTGGTCGCCCAGGACGCCCCCGGCATCGGCCGCAGCGCCGCCCAGCTGCTCTTCCGCCGGCTGGACGGCATCGTCTCGGACGAGCCGAACCGGATCGAGCTGCCGGCCCGCCTCATTCCCCGCGGTTCGGGGGAGATCCCGCCGTCCTGAGCGTTCCCGGGGCCGGCGCGGGGCCCGGAACCTGGGCCGGCCTTCCGGCCAGCGCGTCCAGCTCCGCCAGGGTCAGCCCGGTCCGGTCCGCCACCTCCGACGAGTCCACCGCGCCGCAGTCCAGGCCCCGCAGCAGATAGCCGCTGAGCGCCCGGGCCGTCGCGGGCTCGTCCATCACCGCGCCGCCCGCCTTCGCCGTATAGGCGGCCAGTCTTGCGGCCGCGGCGTCCAGGCCCTCGCGGTAGAAGGCGTAGGTGGCGGCGTACCGCGTGGGCAGCTGCGCCGGGTGCAGGTCCCAGCCCTGGTAGTAGGCCCGGGCCAGCGAGCGGCGGACCAGGCCGTAGTGCAGCCGCCACGCGGCGTGCACCTGGTCCGCGGCGCCGACGGGCAGCACATTGGTGGAGCCGTCGCTGAGCCGGACCCCGGTGCCCGCGGCGGCCACCTGCATGACGGCTTTGGCGTGGTCGGCGGCCGGGTGGTCCATCGACTGGTGGGCCGCGCCGACCCCGCAGGCGGCGCTGTAGTCGAAGGTGCCGTAGTGCAGTGCGGTGGCGCGGCCCGCGGCGGCCTCGATCAGCCGGGGCACGGTCGCGGTGCCGTCCGGGCCGAGGATCGACGGGGTGGTCTCGATCTGGATCTCGAAGCCGATCCGGCCGGCCGGCAGCCCGGCGGCCTTCTCGAACTCCTCGCACAGCCGGACCATCGCCGTCACCTGTGCGGGGAAGCTGACCTTGGGCAGCGTGACGACCAGGCCGGCCGGCAGCCCGCCGCCGTCGAGCAGCCCGGTGAGGAAGAGGTCCAGGGTGCGGATGCCGCGGTCCCGTACGGCGGCCTCCAGGCACTTCATCCGGATGCCGATGTACGGCGGCGCCGACCCGTCGGCGACCGCCGCGGTCACGGTACGGGCAGCGGCGATCGCGGCGGCGTCCTCCTCGGTGTCCGGCCGCGGCCCGTAGCCGTCCTCGAAGTCGATCCGCAGGTCCTCGACGGGTTCGCGGCGCAGCTTGGCCCGTACCCGGTCGTGCACCTGGACGGCGAGGGTCTCGGGCAGGCCGAGAACGCCGGCCAGCGCCCCGGCGTCCGGGGCGTGGGTGTCCAGAGCGGTGAGGGCCTGGTCCCCCCAGGTGCGCGGGGTCCGGGCGGTGAAGGCGTCCGCCGGCACGTAGACGGTGTGCACGGGCTGCCGGGTGCCGGGGTCGCCGGGGTAGCGGCGGGCGAGTTCGGCGTCGGTGGCGGCGAGGGCGGCGCCGATGTCCTCGTGGACCGCCTGCGCCAGCGTCGTCACGGCAGCCATCCGCACCCTCCCGACGTCAACAGAACGTTGAAGCGAAGCTATCCGGCAGGTTCGAAGGGGTCAACAAGCCGTCGGCCCCCGCCCGCCCGGTGTGGGGGGCTGGGGGCCGGCGGCGGGAGGCGGGGGGCTCAGCCCTTGCGGGCCTTGACCTCCTCGGTGAGCTGCGGGACGACCTGGAAGAGGTCGCCCACCACGCCGTAGTCGACCAGGTCGAAGATCGGCGCCTCGGCGTCCTTGTTGACGGCCACGATGGTCTTCGAGGTCTGCATGCCGGCCCGGTGCTGGATCGCGCCGGAGATGCCGTTGGCGATGTAGAGCTGCGGCGAGACCGACTTGCCGGTCTGGCCGACCTGGTTGCTGTGCGGGTACCAGCCGGCGTCCACCGCGGCGCGGGAGGCGCCGACCGCCGCGCCGAGGGAGTCTGCCAGCTGCTCGATGACCGAGAAGTTCTCGGCGCCGTTGACGCCGCGGCCGCCGGAGACCACGATCGCGGCCTCGGTGAGCTCGGGGCGCCCGCTGGACTTGCGCTCGGTGCGCTTGACGACCTTGGTGCCGGTGGCCAGTTCGCCGAAGGTGACGGTGAGCTGTTCGACGGTGCCGGCCGCGGGGGCCGCCTCGACGGGCGCCGAGTTGGGCTTGACGGTGATCACCGGGACGCCCTTGCTGACCCGGGACCTGGTGGTGAAGGCGGCGGCGAAGACGGCCTGGGTGGCGATCGGGCCCTGGTCGTCCGCCGTGAGGTCCACGGCGTCGGTGATGATGCCGGAGCCGAGCCGCAGCGCGAGGCGGGCGGCGATCTCCTTGCCCTCTGCGGAGGACGGCACCAGGACCGCGGCCGGGGACACGGCCCTGGCGGCCGCCTCCAGGGCGTCGACCTTCGGTACGACCAGGTAGTCGGCGAACTCGGGCGCGTCGGCGGTGAGCACCCTCACCGCGCCGTGTTCGGCGAGGACGGGGGCGGCGGTGTCGGCGCCGGGGCCGAGGTGGACCGCGACCGGCTCGCCGATCCGGCGGGCCAGGGTGAGCAGTTCGAGGGTCGGCTTGCGGACGACGCCGTCCGCGTGGTCGACGTAGACGAGGACTTCAGCCATGGGAATGCACTCCTGCGAAAGGTCTGCGGGGCGGGGGCTGCCGCGAACCGGGTGGCGGACCGGGGTGCCGGGAGCGGCACGGACGGGCCCTGCCCGGGTGCGGCCGGTCGGACTTCTGCGCGGCCGGACGGGCCGTCAGATGAACTTCTGCGCGGCCAGGAACTCCGCGAGCTGCTTGCCGCCCTCGCCCTCGTCCTTGACGATCGTGCCCGCGGTGCGCGGCGGGCGCGCGGTGGCGTCCGCCACGGCGGTCCAGGCGCCGCCGAGACCGACCTCGGCCGGGTCGATGCCCAGGTCGGACAGGTCCAGCGACTCCAGCGGCTTCTTCTTGGCCGCCATGATGCCCTTGAAGGACGGGTAGCGGGCCTCGCCGGACTGGTCGGTGACCGAGACCAGCGCGGGCAGCGACGCCTCCAGCTGCTCGCTGGCCACGTCGCCGTCCCGGCGGCCGGTGACCTTGCCGTCGGCCACCGCCACCTCGGAGAGCAAGGTGACCTGCGGCACGCCCAGCCGCTCGGCGAGCAGCGCCGGCAGCACGCCCATGGTGCCGTCGGTCGAGGCCATGCCGGTCACCACCAGGTCGTAGCCGATGTGCTCGACGGCCTTGGCGAGTACCAGCGAGGTGCCGATGACATCGGTGCCGTGCAGCGCGTCGTCCTCGACGTGCACGCCCTTGGCAACGCCCATCTGCAGCGCCTTGAGCACCGCTCCCCGGGCGTCCTGCGGGCCCACCGTCACCGCGGTGACCTCGGCGTCGTCCGCGGCCTCGGCGATCTGCAGCGCCTGCTCCACCGCGTACTCGTCGAGCTCCGACAGCAGGCCGTCGACCGCGTCGCGGTCGGTGGTCAGGTCCTCGGCGAAGTGACGGTCACCCGTGGCGTCGGGCACATACTTCACTGCGACTACGATCCTCAAGCTCACGCCTGCTCTCCTACTGCTTCGTCCTGCACGTCTTCGTGAACTGCCCTCGGACAAAGGCCGCCGACCGCGCCCCGGAAGACCGGGGAGGCCGGAAGGCACCCCGTCACCGCAGCATAGGTGGCCGCGGGGGCAGCCCCCGGCCGGGGCACGGCAAGTGCTCCGACCGATATATTACTCGCCAGTACACCGAGGTCCCGGCCCGACCGCAAGGCTCGCGGACTGTGACCTGCCCGACTGCGCCGCCCGTTGCCCGCCGGCCGGGCCGCTCGGGAGCCGCCCGCCCGGGACTGGGGCCTTCCCGCGACAACGGCGCCGAAACCGCCGGGCGGCGTCAGTGCGGCAGTCGGTGGAAGTCGCCCTGGTGGTAGAGCAGCGGACCGCCCGGGCCGTCCGGATCGCCGGCCACCGCGCGGGCGATCACCAGCCGGTGGTCGCCGGCCGGCACCATCGCCTCGATCCGGCACACCAGCCAGGCGGAGACGCCGTCGAGCAGCGGCACCCCGGCGGGCCCCGGGGACCAGGCGGTGTGCGCGAAGCGGTCGGCGCCGCTGCGGGCGAAGACAGCGGCGACGGCCTCCTGGTGCTCGCCGAGTATGTGCACGCCAACGTGGGAGGCCTCGGCGACGGTGGGCCAGCAGGAGGAGCCCAGGCTGATGCCGAAGGAGAGCAGCGGCGGTTCGGCGGCGACCGAGGTCAGCGAGGTGGCGGTGAAGCCGACCGGTCCGGTGGCGCCCATCGCGGTGATCACGGCGACGCCCGCCGCGTGCCGGCGGAAGACAGAGCGGAAGAGCGCGGGGTCGAAGCCGGGTTCCCCGGCCGGGTCATGGGCGGAGCCCAGGTCGATCGTGGCGGTCACGTGACGTCCTTCTGGGGCGAGCGGGCCTGCGGTGGGCGGGGCGAAGACGCTCAGCGGACCCGACAGCGCGCGCTGGAGTGGCGTCCGAAGTCGACGTCGGCTCGCGCGGACAGCAGGGGGTCAAGGGACATAACGTCAGACTGACGATTCATGGGCGCTCTCGTCAAGGGGCCTCCCACCAGATGAAATGACCGTCACATCGCCTGGACCTGCTCGTCGGTGCCGCGATCGTCGGCGTCACACCGGTTCGACCGCGGCCCCCAGCGCCGCGATGACGTCCGCACGGCGCGGCTGCCCCGCCGCGCGGCGGACAATCCCGCCGTGCGCGTCGAGCACCAGTACGGTCGGCGTCTTCAGCACGTTCAGCCGGCGGACCAGCTCCAGCCGGGCCTCGGCGTCCACTTCCACATGCCGCACGCCCGGCACCATGTCGGCCACCTCGTCCAGCACCCGCCGGGTGGCCCGGCAGGGCGCGCAGAACGCGCTGGAGAACTGCACCAGCGTGGCCCGCTCCCCCAGCGGTTCGCCGAGCTCGGCCGCCGTCAGCCGCTCGTCGCCGTCTTTCGCCCGCACCCGGACCCTCCCGTCCCCGCGCCGGTGAACGACGCCGTAAACGCTGGCGGCGGCAAGGACGGCCGCACACACGATCAGCCCTGTCATCGCCGCATCTCCCGCCTTCTCCCGCCGTGGACTTCTCCCACCGTACGGCCGCACCGCCGTGCGATCGGTTGCAGCGTTCACGCGACCGCAATGATTCCCGCGGGCGCGCAGGCTGCGGCTTGCGTGATGATTTCAGCCATGGAGATCGATGTACGAGGACCCCGGTTCGGGGCCGCCCTCACCACCGTGGTGCTGGCGATCGCGCTGATCACCGGCAGCGGCTGGCTGCTGGCCGCGCAGGCGGTGTTCTTCGCGGCCGGCGCGGCCGCCGGTGTGCAGAACTCGCCGTACGGCTGGCTGTTCCGCACCCTGGTACGGCCCAGGATCGGCCCGCCGCCGGCCACCGAGGACGCGGCGCCGCCGCGCTTCGCGCAGAGCGTCGGGCTGGTGTTCTCCGCGGTCGGCGTGGTGGGCTACCTGGCGGGCCCGCAGTGGCTGGGCACGGCTGCGACCGCTTGCGCGCTCGCCGCGGCCTTCCTCAACGCGGCGTTCGCCTACTGCCTGGGCTGCGAGATGTACCTGCTGCTGAAGCGGGCCACTACCGCCTGAGGTGTCGCGCCCCCGGCCGCCGCTGCGGCAGTTCGTCCGGCAGCGCCAGCCCCTGCCGGCTGCTCGCGCCGCGCAGCGCGGCCAGGACGGCGGCCAGCGGCGCCGGGTAGACCACGAAGTGGTCCTGCTCGCCGAGTTCGGGGCGGACGGGCCAGGCCAGGCGTTCCTCGTCGAGCGAGAAGCGGGCGTCGACGCCGGGCTTGTTGCCCCGGGGGTCCAGTCGTGACCAGCGGGCGCGGCCGGGCAGCCGCAGTGCGATCAGGCCGTGCAGGACCTCGAACTTCTGATAGCAGAGCCCGGCCGGGATGCCTTCGGCCCGCAGCAGGGCGGTCAGCGCGTGCGCCTTGGCGTGGCAGATGCCGGTGCGCTGCTCCAGGACGTCGGAGGCGCGCCAAGTGACGCGCTGGTCACCGGTGTCGGCGGAGTGCGGGATGGTGTCGCGGACAAAACCGAAGGCCGCCTCCGCATATTCATACGGCCCCGGTGCGTCGGCCCGCAGCCGGGCAGCGGTCCGCCGGACCAGCGGATGATGGTGGTCGATGACCTCGTCGGCGTCCAGATAGCGGGAAAGATCGGTGGTCTCCGGGATCGGTTCCATGGGACCGAACCTAGGGAGCCACCGCCCTCCCGATCAATCGGTTTACGGCGAGCCGTATAATCATCCAGCGGTGCGCAGCTCCTCGGCGATGGCCGCCGCGAAGCTGTCGATGTCCTGCTCGGTGGTGTCGAAGGCGCACATCCAGCGCACCTCACCGGTCGCCTCGTCCCAGAAGTAGAAGCGGTAGCGCTTCTGCAGCCGCTCGCTCACCTCGCGCGGCAGCACCGCGAAGACCGCGTTGGCCTGCACCGGCCGCATGACCCGCACGCCGTCGATCCGCCGGACCGCCTCGTCCAGCCGACGGGCCATCGCGTTGGCATGGCGGGCGCTGCGCAGCCACAGATCACCGGTCAGCAGCGCCTCGAACTGCACCGACACAAAGCGCATCTTGGACGCGAGCTGCATGGCGCCCTTGCGCAGATAGGGCAGGGCGCGTACCCGTTCCGGGCTGAGGACGACCACGCACTCACCGAACAGCAGGCCGTTCTTCGTACCGCCGAAGGACAGGATGTCGACGCCCGCCTCGGTGGTGAAGCGGGCCGGGGCCACGTCCAGGAAGGCGGCGGCGTTGGCGATCCGGGCCCCGTCCAGGTGCACGGCCATGCCCAACTCATGGGCGTGGTCACAGATCGCCCTGATCTCCTCGGGCGTGTAGCAGGTGCCCAGTTCGGTGGTCTGGGTGATCGAGACGACCTGCGGCTGCGCCCGGTGCTCGTCGGTGAAGCCGTAGGCCTGCCGGTCGATCAGCTCGGGGGTGAGTTTGCCGTCCGGGGTCGGCACGGTGAGCAGCTTCAGGCCGCCGACGCGCTCGGGGGCGGCGCACTCGTCGGTGTTGATGTGCGCGGTCTCGGCGCAGATCACCGCACCCCAGCGTTCGGTGACGGCCTGGAGCGCGATGACGTTGGCGCCGGTGCCGTTGAAGACCGGGAAGACCTCGGCGGTGGGTCCGAAGTGGCCGCGGAAGACCTCCTGGAGGTGGGCGGTGTAGGCGTCCTCGCCGTAGGAGACCTGGTGGCCGCCGTTGGCGAGGGCGAGTGCGGCGAGGATCTCGGGGTGGACCCCCGCGTAGTTGTCACTGGCGAATCCGCGCGTCTGCGGATCGTGGCGCCGTACGGCGTCAGGGGCGTGCTGGTCGGTCACGGTCGGGGCGTCAGCCACTGTCGGGTCCCGTTCACTTCCGTAGGGCTCCGGTTCCAGATGTCGGCGATGGCCTCGGCCAGGTCGCGCACATCGGTGAAGCCGGCGAATTTGGCGTTGGGGCGCTGGGCCCGCATCTCATCGTGCACCAGCGCCTTGATCACCACTACGGTGGCCGCCGCGGTGGGGCCCGCGTCCCCGCTGAGCTTGCTGAAGGAGTCGCCGAGCGCCAGCGTCCAGGCCTCGGCGGCGGCCTTGGCGGCCGAGTAGGCGGCGTTTCCCGCCGTGGGCGCGCTGGCGCCGGCCGCGCTGATCAGCACATAGCGTCCGCCGGGGCTGCGCATCAGGCCGTCGTGGAACGCCAGCGAGGTGTGCTGGACGGTCCGGATCAGCAGGTTGTGCAGGACCTCCCAGTCGGCGAGATCCGTCTCGGGGAAGGACGCGGAGCCGCGCCAGCCGCCGACCAGGTGGACCAGGCCGTCGACCCGGCCGTGGTCCTTCTCGATCCTGGCGGCCCAGTCCTCGGTGGCCTCCAGGTCGAGCAGATCCACGATCTCGCCGGTGATGTCCGCGCCGCCGGCGTCGTAGCGCGCCGCGTCCACGGCCTCGGCGAGCCGCTCGGGGTCGGCGTCGGCGGCGATCACATGCCCGCCGGCGCGGGCCAGCCGCTGCAGGACGGCACGGCCGGCCGGCCCGCCGGCGCCCGCTACCGCGATCACCGCTCCGTCGAGACCGCCCGTGTACGTGTCGGTCGCCATCTCCGCCTCCTCGCCCGCTCCGGTCACGCGGCGCTCCGCAGCGCGCTCTCGCCGGTGATGCCCTTGGTCGAGGCGATCACCTCGCGGAGCTTCTTCGCAAGTGCCTCGTAGAACATGCTGAGGGGAAACTCGTCCGGCAGCACGTCGTCCACCAGCTTGCGCGGCGGCAGGGACAGGTCCAGGGCGTCCGGGCCCTTGGCCCAGACCGAGCCGGGATGCGGGGAGAGGTAGGTCGCGACCAGGTCGTAGGCGGCGAACCAGTGCACCAGCTTGGGGCGGTCGATGCCGTCCCGGTACAGCGTCTCGATCTCGGCGCAGAGCTGGTTGGTGACCTGCGGCGCACGCTCCCAGTCGATGTGCAGGGTGTTGTCGGTCCAGCGCACAGCGTCGTGTTTGTGCAGGTAGGCGAAGAGCAGCTGGCCGCCGAGCCCGTCGTAGTTGCGGGTCCTGGCACCGGTGACCGGGAAGCGGAAGAGCCGGTCGAACAAAATCGCGTACTGCACGCCCTGGCCCATGGGGTGGCCCTCGGCCTCCAGCTTGACGGCCTCCCGGAAGGTGGTCAGGTCGCAGCGCAGTTCCTCCAGGCCGTACATCCAGAACGGCGCGCGCTGCTTGATCATGAACGGGTCGAAGGGCAGGTCGCCGTGGCTGTGCGTGCGGTCGTGGATCATGTCCCACAGCACGAAGGTCTGCTCGGCGAGTTCCTGGTCCTCCACCAGCCGGGCCGCCTCCTCGGGCAGTTCCAGCCCGAGGGTGCCGACGGCGGCGGCGGTCACCGCGCGGAAGCGGGCCGCCTCCCGGTCGCAGAAGATGGCGCCCCAGGTCCAGCGCTCGGGCGCCTCGCGGACGGCGACGGTCTCGGGGAAGAGCACCGCGGAGTTGGTGTCGTAGCCCGGAGTGAAGTCCTCGAAGGTGATCGGTACGAACAGCGGGTTGTCGTACCGGGTGCGCTCCAACTCGGCGAGCCAGTCGGGCCACACCACGCGCAGCACCACGGCTTCCAGATTGCGGTCCGGGTTGCCGTTCTGGGTGTACATCGGGAACACGACGAGGTGCCGCAGCCCGTCCCGCCGGTCCGCGGCGGGCTGGAAGGCCAGCAGGGAGTCCAGGAAGTCTGGCACCGCGAAGCCGCCGTCGGACCAGCGGCGCAGATCGGCCACCAGCGCCCGGTGGTAGGCGGCGTCGTGCGGCAGCAGCGGGGACAGCTGCTCGATCGCGTCCACGGCGCGCCGCACGGTAAGGACCGCGTCCTGCCGGCTGGGCGCCTGCTCGGCGTCGAAGTCGATCGAACCGTCCTTGAGCTGCCAGGGCCTGATGGCTTCGACGGCCTGCTTCAGCACCGCCCACTGGGGATGACCGGTGACGCCTTCGCCGGATATACCGCTCTCGTCGATCGCGCGCGGCGAAAGAACTTCGGTCATGACCCCACCTCCACAAGAGAACCTGTCGTCAACACACCGTATCCAGGTCGTAGGCACCGCATCAAGACGAGAGAGTGGCGATCTTCCCGCCCTTCTGACTTCAGGCCGCTGTTTTTCCTGTCCGTTTACCGAATGGGTCATGAAAAGTTGCGTCCAGCGGCGTTTGGGCGCATGGGCCCGGGCAAGCCGGCGGTCCCGGCCGGGCCGCCGCTGGGGACGCCGACTCGTCACGGCGCGTTCGGCCGGCGGTCGCCTGCGCTCGCTAGGGTGCGGGGATGAGCTTCCTCACCGTCGGTCACCGCGGGGTCATGGGCGTCGAGCCGGAGAACACCCTGCGGTCCTTCCGCGCCGCCGAGCAGGCGGGCCACGACCAGATCGAACTCGACCTGCACCTGAGCAAGGACGGCGCGCTGATCGTCATCCACGACGCCGAGGTGGACCGCACCACCGACGGCGCCGGGCTGGTCCGCGACCTCACCCTGGACGAGATCCGCGGCCTCGACGCCGGCTTCGGCGAGCGGGTGCCGGTCTTCGAGGAGGTGCTGGACGCGGTGAGCCGGCCCATCCAGGCCGAGATCAAGGACGTGGCCGCGGCCCGGGTGCTCGCCGCGGTGCTGCGCGAGCGGGGCGCCACCGGGCGCGTCAGCGTGCTCTCCTTCCACGACGAGGCGCTGGCCGAGATCCGCACGCTGCTGCCCGAGGTGCCGACCGTGCTGGTCGCCGAGGAACTCGGACCGCACATCGTGCCGCGCGCCCAGGCGGTCGGCGCCCGCCTGGTCAGCCTGGACTTGCGCCAGTTGAACCTCGACACGGTCCGCCGCTGCCACGACGCCGGGATCAAGGTGATGGCCTGGACCGTCAACAGCGCCCAGGACTGGGCACTGGCCCGGGCGCTCGGGCTGGACGGCGCCGCAACCGATCTGCCGGCCGAACCCGCCGCGTAACAACGGGCGTCCGGACGCCGGCGCCGGTCCGCGACGGTCCGCGCCGGGTGGAGGCCGCATCGCCCGCCGGGGCGGCGGCGCCCGGCCGGACGCAACACGGCGGACACAAAGGTCCGGCATCCGGACAACGGCCGCAATGGCGTGGACAGACGCGGCCGGGCGGTGCCAAGGTCCCGCCATGCCTCCCGCGATCCCGCTGTCCCCGAGCCGCCTCGCCCCGGCCGCGGCCGTCCTGCTCGCCCTCGCCGTAGCCGGCTGCGCGCCGCAGGACGACGGCACGGCGTCCTCTGCCCCCTCCTCCTCGGCGGCCGGCGCCGGCTCCCCGTCCGCCGCCGCCTGCACGGCCGCCTCGCTCGCCACCAGGACCCCCGGCAAGCTGACCGTCGGCACCGACAAACCCGCCTACGACCCCTGGTTCTCCGACGACGACCCGTCCAACGGCAAGGGCTACGAGTCGGCGGTCGCCTACGCGGTGGCCGAGCGGCTCGGCTACCCGCCGGCCCGGGTGACCTGGCGGACCGTGCCGTTCAACAGCGCCTTCTCCCCCGGCGTCAAGAACTTCGACTTCGACATCAACCAGGTCTCCATCAACGCCGACCGGAAGAAGACCGTCGACTTCTCCCCCGGCTACTACGACGTGCGGCAGGCCGTCGTCGCCCGCAAGGGTTCGAAGATCGCCGGCGCGCGCTCGCTGGCCGACCTCAAGGGCGCCAAGCTGGGCGCGCAGGTGGGCACCACGAGCCTGGACGCCATCACCGGGACCGTGAAACCCGACCGGCAGCCGGCCGTCTACCAGCGCAACGACCTGGCGGTGGCCGCGCTGAAGAACGGCCAGGTCGACGGGATCGTGGTGGACCTGCCGACCGCCTTCTACATCACCGGCGCCGAGGTCACCGACGCCGAGGTGATCGGCCAGTTCGCCGACAGCGGCGGCGCGCCCGAGCAGTTCGGCCTGGTGCTCGACAAGGGCAGCAAGCTCACCTCGTGCGTCTCGCGGGCGGTCACCGCGCTGCGCGCCGACGGCACCCTCGCCGCCCTGGAAAAGCAGTGGCTGTCCGACGCGGTCGACGCGCCGGTGCTCAAGTGACCGTCCGGGACGAGGCCGCGCCCGCGGACACCTACCGGCCCTCGGCGCGGCGCGTCGAACGGGAGCGCTACCGCCGCGCCCGCACCCGCCGGTCCTTCACGATCGCCGCGGTCAGCACCGCCGTGACGGCGTTCGCCCTGTACGAACTGGTCGTCGGTTCGCCCGGCTGGCAGCGCACCCGGCAGACCTTCTTCAGCGCCCACTACGCCCGGCTGGCCTTCCCGCAGGTCATGGCGGGGCTGTGGCTGAATCTGCGGCTGCTCGCCGTGTGCGGCGCGGTGGTGCTGGTCGCCGGGCTGCTGATGGCGATGCTGCGCACCCTGCGCGGCCCGGTGTTCTTCCCGCTGCGCGCGCTGGCGACGGCCTACGTGGACTTCTTCCGCGGCCTGCCGCTGATCATCTGCATCCTGATCAGCGTGTTCGGCATCCCGGCGCTGCGGCTGAGCGGGGTCACCAACGACCCGGTGCTGCTGGGCGGCTTCGCGCTCTGCCTGACGTACACCGCCTACGTCGCCGAGGTGTTCCGGGCCGGCATCGAGAGCGTCCACCCCAGCCAGCGCGCCGCGGCCCGCTCGCTCGGGCTGAGCAGCGCCCGGACCCTGCGCCACGTGGTGCTGCCGCAGGCGGTACGGCGGGTGGTGCCGGCGCTGCTCAACGACCTGGTGTCCCTGCAGAAGGACACCGGGCTGGTGTCCATCGGCGGCGCGGTGGACGCGGTCTACGCCGCGCAGATCATCGCCAGCCGCAGTTTCAACTACACGCCGTACGTGGTCTCCGGGCTGATCTTCGTGGCGATCACCGTTCCGATGACCCGGTTCACCGACTGGGTGGCGGCGCGGATGAACCGGCGGCAGTCGCAAGGAGGGGTGGTATGAGTACGGATCCGGGGTCGAAGGACCGCCCCGACAGCCGCCCCGAACAGGCCGGCGCCGTCCCCGCGGCCCGTCCCGCACCCCCGGCCGGTGCCGTACCCGCGGCCGGTCCCGCACCCGTGGACGCGGCGGGCCCGGGCGCCGAGCCGGTGCTCCGGCTGACCGAGGTCCGCAAGACCTACGGCGCCGCGGTCGTGCTCGCGGACATCGGGCTGGACGTGCCCGCGCACAGCGTGACCGCGCTCATCGGCGCCTCCGGCTCGGGCAAGTCGACGCTGCTGCGCTGTGTGAACCTGCTGGAGGACGTCGACGACGGGGCGGTCTTCCTCGACGGTGAGGAGATCACCGATCCGCGCACCGACCAGGACGCGGTACGGCGCCGGATCGGCGTGGTGTTCCAGGCGTACAACCTCTTCCCGCACATGACGGTGCTGGACAACATCACGCTGGCGCCGCGCCGGGTGCACCGGGTACCGCGCGCGGTGGCCGAAGGCGAGGCCCGCGAACTGCTGGGCCGGCTGGGGCTGGCCGACCGGGCGGGCGAGTACCCGGACCGGCTCAGCGGCGGCCAGCAGCAGCGGGTTGCGCTGCTGCGCGCGGTGGCGACCCGGCCGCGGCTGCTGCTGCTCGACGAGATCACCGCGGCGCTCGACCCCGAACTGGTCGGCGAGGTGCTGGCGGTGGTGCGGGACCTCAAGGAGCAGGGCATGACCATGGTCATCGCCACCCACGAGATGGCCTTCGCCCGCGAAGTGGCCGACCAGGTGTGCTTCCTCGACGCCGGGGTCATCCGCGAACGCGGCACTCCCGCCGAGGTGTTCGGCGCGCCCGTCCAGCAGCGCACCCGGGAGTTCCTGCGGCGGATCACCGAGGCGGGGCGCCTGTGAGAAGCCCGAGCACTCCGGGCGGACCCGGCGGTCGGACGGGACAGTCCGACGGGGCGGTCGGGCGGAGCGGCCGGCCGGTCAGCCGAGCTTCTTGGTGAGCAGTTCGAACTCCAGGTCGTCGCGGGTCGCCCGCCCGAAACGCTCGTCGCCGTACGGGAAGGGGCTCATCCGACCGGTGCGG
Organism: Streptomyces sp. DvalAA-14; assembly: GCF_900091855.1. Lineage (GTDB taxonomy): Bacteria > Actinomycetota > Actinomycetes > Streptomycetales > Streptomycetaceae > Actinacidiphila. The sequence continues at coordinate 7,948 of NZ_FMCH01000234.1, read as the reverse complement.
GCATAGCCGCGGCGGACGTACCAGGCGATCAGGTCCGCACGGAGCGAGATCACCGTCATGTGCATCTCGGCGACGCCCCACTCCTCGACGGCGAAGCGCTCCGCCTCGGCGATGACGACCTTGCCCAGGCCCGCGCCCTGCAGGGTGGGCCGCACCGCGAACATCCCGAAGTACGCGTGCTCCCCGCGGTGTTCCAGCTGGCAGCAGGCAACGAGTTCGCCGTCGCTCTCCACCGCGACCATCCGGCTGTCCGGCTGGGTGATGACGGCGAGCACGCCCTCGGGATCGGTCCGCCGCCCCTCCAGCAGGTCCGCCTCCGTCGTCCAGCCCGCGCGGCTGGACTCCCCCCGGTAGGCGGACTCGATCAGCGCGACGAGCGCCGGGGCGTCCTCGGGAGCGGCCGTGCGGAAGGTGGGGCGGGCAGTGGTGTCCATGCGCAAAGGCTAACCGAGGGCGCCGACACGGGACCGGGCACCGGATCGGGGAGTGCGCAGCCGGGACGCGCACTCCCCCGAGTGACCCCGCGCGCCTGCGTTCGCCCTCTTCGTGTTGGGCAGCCTTTCGCGGAGCGCTCTCCCGCAGGTGGCAAAGCCGGGAGTGGTAGGAAAGGGCCGGGGTGGGCGGGACGGGAAGGGGGTGGCGGCATGCAGGGAACACCGCTGGTGGCGTGGCTGCTGGTCGCGCTCGGCGCCGCGGTGGCGCTGTCCTGCCTGCTGCGCCGCGAGGCCAGGGCGGAGGCGGTGACCAGCGCCGGCATGGCGGTGACGGCGGTGCCGATGTCCGTCGTCGACCCGGGGCCCTGGGGAGCGGCCGCGCTGGCGGCGGTCTTCACGCTGGCCGGCCTGCACTCGCTGCTCGGCCGGGCCCCGCACCGGATGCATCACGCGGTCTGCTCGGCGGCGATGGTCTACATGACGGTGGCGGTCGCCGCGGCCGGCCCGGGGCACGCCGAGCACCTCGGCGCGGGCGCGCCGCTGCTCACCGGCCTGCTGCTGCTCTACTTCGCCGGCTACGTGCTGCGGACCGGCATCAGCCTGATACCCGGGCCGGCGCATCCGGCGGGGACGTCCGCGCCGGCCAGCGGCGGCGCCGTACTGCTGCGGCACGCTCCCGAAGTGGCACTGGCCTGCCGGGTCTCGATGGCGCTGGGGATGTTCGCCATGCTGCTGGCGCTGTGACGGCCCGACCCGGCCGGACCAGGGACCGCCGACACGTCCGGTGAGTGATGCGTCACATCCCGTCCGGCGTCGTGCCGGGCGATCACCGCGACTCCTAGGGTGATCCGTATGACGGTCCCGTTCGTGCTGCTGGTCCTCGGCGCACTTGCGGCGGCGATGGCGCCGCGGCTGCTCTCCCGTGCCGACTGGCCGGAGCGCGAACCGGTGCTGGCCCTGCTGGTCTGGCAGTGCGTGGTCGCCGCCGTGCTGCTGTGCTGCGCACTGGCCATGGCGCTGACCGCCTCGGCTGCCTGGGCCGCGGTCCGCGGGAATGTCTTCGCCTTCGCGCCGCGCGGGGTGGTGGAGGCCTACGGGCTGTCGCCGTACGGCGGCTGGTCGGGCACGCTGGCGATCGCGCTCGCGCTCGGCGGGGTCTGGACGGCCGCCATGCTGGCCCGCGAGGTGCGCACCGCCCGCGCCCGGCGCCGGCAGCGGCGCGGCGAACTCACCTCCCGCTCCCCCCGGTTGCCCGGCGAAAGCGTGCCCCCCGGCGAGCGCCTGGTCATCCTGGAGGATCCCCGGACGGACGCCTGGTGGCTGTCCGGTGCCCAGCCGCAGCTGGTGATCACCACCGCGGCGCTGCGCCGGCTCAAAGGCCGCAGCCTCGACGCGGTGCTGGCCCATGAGCAGGGCCACGCCCGCGCCCGCCACGACGTCCTGCTGCACTGCGCGGGCGCGCTGGCCGGCGGCTTCCGGCAGGTCCCGGTCTTCGCCGCCTTCCGCGACCAGGTGCACCACCTGGTGGAATTGGCAGCCGACGACACCGCCTCGCGCCGCTTCGGCCGGCTGACCACCGCGCTGGCCCTGGTGGAACTCAACGAGGAACGCGGGGTGTTCATGCCGGGTCCGGCGGCGCTGGGCGCCCTGCCGGGCCGGGTGAACCGGCTGCTGGACCCGGCGCCGCGACTGACGGTGGGCCGCAGGCTGCAGGTGACGGTGCTGGCCATGATGGCGCCGGCCGTGCCCCTGCTGATCGCCTTCGGTCCCGGCCTGCACGCGCTGACCTGACGGTTGCGACCGGTATGCCTTTCCGGCCACGACCGGGGCGTTCGCCGACATCCGGCCATGCCTGACGGTCTGCGGATCGCGGGCGCTGGACCGGGCAGACGAACGCCGGACCCGACGATCCCCCGCGTCGCCGGGCCCGGCGCCCTTTCCCCGTGCCCACGCGAGCCATGGCCCGGCGGGACGTACTGAGTATATTGGCTCGCAGCCAGTCAATCAACGCAGGAGCCCAGGCATGTCCCCTCGAAGCGCATCGGTCAACGAAGCGATGCGTCAGCGCTCCCGGGAGCGGTTGTTGCAGGCGACCGTGGAGTTGATCGAGGAGCGCGGCTACGAGGCCACCACCCTTGCCGACATCACCCGGCACGCCGGTTCCGCCCGCGGCCTGGTGTCGTACTACTTCTCCGGCAAGCGCGCGCTCCTGCAGTCCGCGGTGCACCGGTTGATGAATCAGGAGCTGGCGGCGGCGCTGGCCGGCGAGCCGCGCACCGAGGACGGCCGGGAGCTGCTGGCCCGGGCGATCGACGCGATCCTCGGGCTGACGCAGTCGCACACCACGCTGATGCGCACCCACATGGCCTCGATCCTGCAGGAGGAGGGCTTCATCCAGTGCCCGGAGCAGCAGCGGCTCGCCCAGTTGCTGCGGGACGCGGTGGCGGGCTGGGGCGCGGTCGATCCCGAGGAGGAGTACCGGCTGCTGCGGGCCCTGCTGATGGGCGCGACGGTGGCGCTGCTGCTGCCGGGTGCCCCGATGCCGCTGGCCCGGCTGCGGGCGGAGCTGTTCCTGCGCTACGACCTCGACTGGACCGCGGGCATGCCGCCGCCCGACGACACCGAGCCCTGCGACCGGGGCGGTCCGCCCCGGGCCCGCGCCCGCTCCGGCTGAGCGCGCCCCGCCCGGCCGCCGCGGCGGATCCCCGTACGGAGCACGGGCGTTGACCCAGTAGAGTGACGGATTGTGACTGCACGACCCTTGCACGAGATCGTCGAAGCCGGCTGGGCGAAAGCACTGGAGCCGGTGGCCGGCCAGGTCGCCGCGATGGGGGACTTCCTCCGCGCCGAGATCGCCGCGGGCCGCACCTACCTGCCGTCCGGGGCCAATGTGCTGCGCGCCTTCCAGCAGCCGTTCGACGAGGTGCGGGTGCTGATCGTCGGCCAGGATCCCTATCCCACACCGGGGCACGCGGTGGGCCTCAGCTTCTCCGTCGCCCCGGACGTGCGGCCGCTGCCGGGCAGCCTGGAGAACATCTACCGGGAGCTGGGCGCCGACCTCGGCGTGCCGCGGCCGTCCAACGGCGATCTGACCCCGTGGACCCGGCAGGGCGTGCTGCTGCTCAACAGGGCGCTGACCACGGCCCCGAAGCGGCCGGCGGCGCATCGCGGCAAGGGCTGGGAGCAGGTCACCGAGCAGGCGATCAGGGCGCTGGCCGCCCGGGGCCGCCCGCTGGTGTCCATCTTGTGGGGACGCGACGCGCGCAATGTGCGCCCGCTGCTGGGCGAGCTCCCGGCGATCGAGTCCGCGCACCCGTCGCCGATGTCGGCCGACCGCGGGTTCTTCGGATCCAGGCCGTTCAGCCGCACCAACGACCTGCTGGTCGCGCAGGGCGCCCAGCCGGTCAACTGGCAGCTCCCCTGAGGGTCCCCCACGATACCCTGCCCGGGTGACGACGCATTCCGACACTCCGGCGGGCTGGTACGCCGACCCGCAAGGCACTCCGAACCTGCTCCGCTACTGGGACGGCACCCGGTGGACCGAGCACACCAACCCCGGCCAGGTCCCCAGGCAGCCGGGGCAGAAGCAGCAGGGCGGCAGTGCCTGGGAGGTGGATGTCACCGCGGCACCCGACCCGTCGAAGGTCCAGCGCCAGGTGCAGCAGCAGGCCGGGATCACCCCGCCCGGCCAGGGCGGCGGCACGCTGTTCACCGAGCCGGTGCTCGTGGTGAACCAGAAGGCCAAGCTGATCGAACTCGTCAACGAGTACAGCGTGTTCGACCAGAACGGCCGCAGCCTGGGCTCGGTCGTCGAGGTCGGCCAGAGCACCGCCAAGAAGGTGCTGCGCTTCGTCTCCAGCGTCGATCAGTTCCTCACCCACAAGCTGGAAGTCAGGGACGCCCAGGGGCAGCCGCAGCTGGTGCTGACCCGGCCGGCGAAGTTCGTGAAGTCCAAGGTGGTGGTGGAGCGTCCCGGCGGCGAGCCGCTCGGCGAGATCGTGCAGCAGAACGCCTTCGGCAAGATCAAGTTCGCCTTCCTGTACAACGGCCGGCGGATCGGCGCGATCAAGGCCGAGAACTGGCGGGCGTGGAACTTCGCGATCGTGGACGACACCGAGACCGAGATCGCCCGGATCACCAAGACCTGGGAAGGTCTGGCCAAGACGATGTTCACCACGGCGGACAACTACGTGCTGCAGATACACCGGCAGTTGGCCGACCCGCTGCTGAGCATGGTGGTGGCGTCCGCGCTCACCGTGGACACCGCCCTCAAGCAGGACTCCCGCGGACTCGGCTGAGCCGTGCGCCCCTCTTCCAACGCCTCCTCCGCCTCCTCCGCCACCCGCGTCCTGCCCGACTCCGCCCCTCGCGACCTCCAGGGGCCGGAAACCGGCTGGGTGCTCGGCGTGGACTCCGGCGGCAGCGGCGTACGGGTCGCGCTGGCCCGCCCCGACGGCTCGCAGGCGACCGCGCCGGCGGTCTCGGACCGGCCCGCCGTGGTGGGCGAGCACGGTATCGAGGCGGCGAGCCTGCTCGCCCTGGTCCTGCCGGCCGCCGAGGAGCTGATGCGGGCGGTCGGCGCCCGGCGGATCGCGGCAGCCTGCGTCGGCGCGGCCGGCATGGCCTCCCGTGGGCGACGATCTGCGGGCGCGGCTGCCGCAGGCGCTGTCCGAGGCGCTCGGCGTGGCCCGGTTGGCGCTGGCCGGCGACGCGGTGACGGCGTACGCGGGAGCGCTCGGTCTGCGGTCCGGCGTGGTGGTGGCGGCCGGCACCGGCATGATCGCGCTCGGCATCACGGCCGACGGTTCGCGTTGGCGCCGCGCCGACGGCTGGGGCCATCTGCTGGGGGATGTCGGCGGTGGCGCCTGGATCGGCCGGGCGGGCCTGGAGGCCGCGCTGCGCGCCCACGACGGCCGGGCGCGCGGCTCCGCGCCGCTCCTGGCCCGGGCCCGGGCGGTGTTCGGCCCGGTGGACACGCTGCCAGGACAGCTCTACCCGCGCGCCGACCGGCCCGCCGTACTGGCCTCCTTCGCCCCCGAGGTGGCCCGCTGCGCGCAGGAGGACCCGGTGGCATCGGAGATCCTGCGCCGGGCCGCCGCGCACATCCTGGAGGCCGCGGCGGCGGTCCGCCCGGGGCCCGGCCGGGTCGACGTGGCGCTGACCGGCGGCCTGTTCTCGATGGGCGAGCCGCTGCTGGGGCCGCTGCGCGACCAGGCGGAGTGGCTGCTGCCGGATGCCTGCCTGCTGCCGGCGGCCGGTGACCCGCTGCACGGCGCGCTGATGATCGCGGGCGCGCTGCATCGGGGCGATCTGGCGCTGCCCGCCGACCCCGCACTGCTGAGACTCGTCCGCTGACCGAACGTGACCGGTGAAACGGACAGTTCTGGACAGGTCTGACCCACCTCGTACCCGGCCGAACGAATAGGCGGCGTAAGGCGTTAGCATGCGTCGCCATGAGCACTGCACCAGGGCCCGCCTCCGGCCTCCCCGTTCGAACGCCACGTCAACACCCCGGACGCCACCGCCGCCCGGAGGCGCTGACCGCGCCCGAGGGCGCGCCGGTGCTGGTCCTCGCTGTTCCCGGCACGCCTACCGCGGCCGCGCTCAGCCTGGCCGAGGAGGTCGTGAGCATCGCCCGCTCCGAGCTGGCCGGCCTCGATCCGCGGATCGCGTTCGTGGACGGCGAGGACAGCGGCGAGGGCGAGTTCCCGGGCCTGCGCGGGGTGTTGGACCAGGTGGCGGCCGACCGGCCCGGAGAGGACACCTCGGCGGTCGTGGTGCCGCTGCTGGCGGGCCCCGAGGCGTCCGTGCTGCGCCGCATCCGGCAGGCCATCGCCGACAGCAAGGCGCAGGTGGAGCTGACCGACGTGCTCGGGCCGCACCCGCTGCTGGCCGAGGCGGTGCACGTACGGCTGGCCGAGGCGGGGCTGGCCCGCGCCGACCGGGCCCGGCTGTTCACCGTGGCGACGGCGGCGGACGGGATCATCCTGGCCACCGTCGGCGGCGAGGAGGCGGCGCAGGCCGCCGGCGTGACCGGCCTGCTGCTGGCCGCGCGGCTCGCGGTGCCGGTGCTGGCCGCCGCGCTGGACGAGGACGGGGCGATCGCGCACGCGGCCGAGCAGCTTCGCTCCTCCGGCTCCGGCAAGCTGGCGCTCGCGCCGTGCCTGATCGGCCCGGAGACTCGCCCCCCAGCTGCTGCACACCGCCGCCGCGGAGGCCGGCTGCTCGGGGGCCGACGCACTCGGCCCGTATCCGGCCGTCGGCAAGCTGGTGGTCACGCAGTACGCCGCCGCGCTCGGCATCACCCGGCACTCGTCCCAGGGCGCGCCGGCCCAGTGAAGCGCTGAGGCGGGGCCGCACGGCCCCGCACCGAACGGCGGGCGCCCCCGGTGGGGGCCGCCCGCCGTCGCGCGTCGGTCCCAGGGCCGCCTCCGGCCGGGGCGGGTGTCGCGGCCGGTCAGCCGAACAGCACGCAGGACACGGCGGGCAGCGCCAGTGAACCGGCCTGCCGGGGAATGCCGGTGGCCTGGTCGATGTCGAACCAGGTGACGTCGCCGGAGCGTTCGTTGGCCGCGTAGAGCCGGGTGCCGGACGGGTCGAGGGTCAGGTGGCGCGGCCAGTCGCCGCCGCAGCCGACGGTCCGGACCAGCTCCAGGCCCTCGCCGCCCTCGTCCACCGCGAGTACCGCGATGCTGTTGTGGCCCCGGTTGGCGGCCCAGACGAACCTGCCGTCGGGCGAGACGACCACCTCCGACGGGTAGTTCTCGCCCTCGGCGTCGGCCGGCACCACCCGGGTCTCGGCGAGCGGGCGCAGGCTGCCCTTGTCGGAGTCCCAACTGCACACGGTGACCACGGAGTCGAGTTCGTTGATCACGTAGGCGTGGGCGCCGTCGGGATGGAAGGCCAGGTGGCGCGGGCCGATGCCGGAGCGCAGGCCGAGTTCCCGTTCGATCTCCAGCTCGTCGCTGCCGGCCTCCAGTTCGCAGACCCGCACCGAGTCGGTGCCGAGGTCCACGCTCAGCGCCCAGCGCCCGCTGGGGTCGGTGAGCACCGCGTGGGCGTGCGGGGCCTCCTGGCGCTCCTGGTTGGGGCCGTCGCCCTCGTGCTCCAGCACCGAGCGGACCCGGCCCAGCGAGCCGTCCTCGTTCAAGGACAGCACGCTGACGCTGCCGGGCGCCGCGTAGTTGGCGGTCAGCAGGTGTCCTTGGTGCACGGCCAGGTGGGTCGGTGAGCCGCCGTGGACCGGCACCGGGTCGCCGAGCAGCTTCGGCGCGGCGGGGTCGGCGAGGGAGAACGCGGCGGCGGCGCCCTCGGGTTCGGTCTCACTGACGGCGTAGAGAGTCCGCCCGTCGGGGGACAGGGCCAGGAAGGAGGGATTCGGCACGTCGGCCGTGTGCCCGAGCGCGGTGAGCGCTCCTGTGTCCGGGTCCACCGTGGCCGCGGTCAGGCCGCGGCCTCCCGCCGATGTGAACGACCCGATGTAAACGTGCCCGGCCACTGCCGTACCTCTTCCG
>NZ_FMCH01000454.1 GCF_900091855.1 Streptomyces sp. DvalAA-14 | reverse complement strand
GGGTGCCGGAGCCCGGCGCGCGGGCCCCGCACTGGGTCCCGGGAGCCGGGCCGGCTCCGGAGCGGGCCGTCTTCCGGCTGGTCACCACCGGACCGGCCGACGGCGAACTGAGCGAGGCGGCACAGAAGTTGGCCGCGAGCCTGCCCGCGCTGGTGGTCCACCAGCACGTGGCCCGGCACGGCAGCGCGTTCCTGCTGCTGCGGCCCGACGGCTTCGTCTCCGCGAGCGGCGTCACGGCCGACGGCCTGACGCAGGCGCGGAACCTGTTGGCGGAAGTGGCCGCCTGACCTGACCACGGCCGCAACGGCCGCCGCTGCCGGGCCACTTCGCACCGGCTGTCCCGACCCCGCCACCCGAACGGGAGTGACCGCACATGCGTCTCGTGGAACAGGCACATACGGGCCCCGGCCCCGAGGAACTGCGCCGGCTCAAGGAGGCGGCCCGCGAGGGACCCGACCCCGCCGCGACCCGCCGGCAGCACGACAAGGGCAAGCTGACCGCGTACGAGCGGATCGAACTGCTCCTGGACGAGGACTCGTTCACCGAGATCGAGCAGCTGCGCCGGCACCGGGCCACCGGCTTCGGCATGGAGGCCAAGCGCCCGCACACCGACGGGGTGATCACCGGCTGGGGCACCGTCCACGGCCGGACCGTCTTCGTCTACGCGCACGACTTCCGGATCTTCGGCGGCGCGCTGGGCGAGGCGCACGCGGAGAAGATCCACAAGCTGATGGACATGGCGGCGGCGGCCGGCGCCCCGCTGGTCTCCCTCAACGACGGCGCGGGCGCGCGGATCCAGGAGGGCGTCACCGCGCTGGCCGGCTACGGCGGCATCTTCCAGCGCAACACCCGCAACAGCGGGGTGATCCCGCAGATCTCGGTGATGCTCGGCCCGTCGGCGGGCGGCTCGGCCTACTCCCCCGCGCTCACCGACTTCGTGTTCATGGTGCGCCGCACCTCGCAGATGTTCATCACCGGCCCGGACGTGGTGCAGGCGGTCACCGGCGAGCGGGTCACGCACGACGGTCTCGGCGGGGCCGATGTGCACGCGGCGACCTCGGGGGTGGCGCACTTCGTCCACGACGACGAGGAGACCTGCCTGGACGACGTGCGCTACCTGCTCTCGCACCTGCCGCAGAACAACCGGGAGCTGCCGCCGCGCCTGGCCGGTGGCGACCCGGCCGACCGCGCCACCCCGGTTCTGGCCGACCTGGTGCCCAACGACCCCACCCGGGCCTACGACATGAGGGCGGTGATCCGGGAAATCGCCGACGACGGTGAGGACTTCGAGATCCACGCGGCCTGGGCGCCGAACATCGTGTGCACCCTGGTGCGGCTGGACGGCCATGTCACCGGCATCGTCGCCAACCAGCCGATGGCGATGGCCGGCGCGCTGGACATCCACGCGTCGGAGAAGGCGGCCCGCTTCGTCCAGATGTGCGACTCCTTCAGCATTCCGCTGGTGACGCTCGTCGACGTGCCGGGCTTTCTGCCCGGCATCTCGCAGGAGCACGACGGCATCATCCGGCACGGCGCCAAGCTGCTCTACGCGTACTGCAACGCGACCGTGCCGCGGATCTCGCTGATCTTGCGCAAGGCGTACGGCGGCGCGTACATCGTGATGGACTCGCGCTCGGTCGGCGCCGACCTGGCCTTCGCCTGGCCGTCGAACGAGATCGCGGTGATGGGCGCCGAGGGCGCGGCCAACGTGATCTTCCGGCGGCAGATCGCCGAGTCCGACGACCCGGAGGCGACCTGGGCGCGGCTGGTGAAGGAGTACAAGCAGGAGCTGATGCATCCCTACTACGCGGCCGAACGGGGCCTGGTGGACGATGTGATCGATCCGGCGCAGACCCGGTCGGTGCTGATCCGCTCCCTCGCGATGCTGCGCGCCAAGCACGCCGACCTGCCGTCGCGCAAGCACGGCAACCCGCCGCTGTGAACGGATCCGGGTGGTCGCGGCGGCTGGCCGGCCGGCTGGTGCGGGAGTTCTGGGAGACCCTCGTGCTCATCGGCAGGCTCTCGTGCGGTGACCCGGTCGAGCACGGCGAGCCGGCGGCGGACACCGCGCCGCCCCGGTCCGCCCGGTCCGGTCCGCCGCCGGGCCACCCGGAGCGCCTGCCGCACGCCGCCCCGCCGGACGCGCGGGAGAGGGCGCTGTGGGCGGACATCCTCGACCGCGAACTGGACAGCTGACGTGGCGGCAGCCGTCGTACGCACCCCTGCGCCGCCTGCCTAACGCCAGCCGGGCGTCGTGTGCTGCTGGCGGACGGTTACCAGGCGGCGCGAGCGGACGGCGGTGATGCCCTGGCCGACGGCGCAGACCGCCGCGCCGATCACGGAGAAGATCAGGCCCGGCCCGGGGCTCCAGTGCGACGCGACGGTGAAGCCGTAGCCGGAGTCGACCGGGGTGCCGGACTGCCCGACGGCGATCAGGAGGAGGTAGCCGCCGCAGGCCACAGCGGCGAACACGCATGCCAGCGTGGCGATGACCGTGCGGGTGCCCGGCTCCCGGGCCCGGATGCTGCCCAGCGCCGCCCCCATGAGCGCCGCGCCCAGCAGACCGGACAGGATCCGCACGCCGGGCTTGATCTCCCAGGCCGCCACTCCGCCCTCCTCCTGGATCCAGGGCAGTACGGGGCTGAGCAGGACCAGCGCACCGCCCGCCAGCGCGATCCACAGGCCCGGCTGAGCCGGCGCCCCGGCCCGGTCCGGCTCCTCCTCCACGACGAACTGCCAGCCGGGCGGCGCCGGCGGCCACGAGGGATCCGGCTGCCACCACGGGGGCGGCAGCCAGCCGTCCGGTGGCCGCGGCCAACCCGGTGGAGTGTTGAACCTCTTCATGGCCCCCCGTTCCGTGGACGGATCGGCATCGGCTGCCGCCGTCCCGCGCGGTCGTCGCGGCTCCGCGAGCAGCCGCGCCGAGATGTCCAGGCTCGCAGGATCCTCCGTCGAGGATGCGGCCTATCGCCCACAGAACCACCATAAATACGGCACCTGCGTTAGTCCCTGTCCGGGCCTAGGCCGTGTCTGACAAATAGCGCCGTCCGCCCGCAGGGCGGGGCCCCGCGGCGTCTGGTGCGTGCGATCGCAAGGCGGTGGGGGCACCTCCCAGCGATAGCTGGGGGAGGGTGTCCTCGTAGTGGGCTACTCGGACGACCCCGACAACGCAGCGAGCGCGCGTGCCAGGCGTCGCGGGGCAGGCGGGATTTGTCAGACACGGCCTAGTCCGCCGCAGCCACCGGGACGGCGCGGCTCAGCCCGTCAGCAACCCCGCGCCTCGGGCTGTGCGCGCAGTACCTGGTCGAAGTAGCCGGGGCCGGACGCCGGCCGGACCTGTGGGGCGGTGCGGTAGCGCAGGGTCTCGGTCTGCCAGGCGTGGTAGCCGCTCATCCATCCGGTCATGACCGCGGTGTAGCTTGCCACCGCGGCCTGTTGCCGGGGGGAGAGATCGAGCCGGGCGCAGATGGCCGGCACTTGGCCGGCGAGTTCCTGGAACCGCCGTACCCGCCGGGCCACTTCCTGGCGGGCGGCGTCGACGGCTTCGTCGCGGGTGCAGCGCCGGGCGTGTTCGACGACGAGGACGATGTTGTCCATGTCGCCGCGTGCTTCCTCCTTTTCCAGGGAGTACACGTCGTTGCAGATCAAGGTGACGTCGATGGCCGCCTGACGCATGATGCGCAACTGGGGGCTGTGGAAGGCGGCCGCGGGAACGTTGATCCCGGCGGCCTGTTCACCCAGGGACAGGGGCAGATCGGTGCCGGCGACGCCGCGGCGGACCTGCAGGTAGCTGCGCATGTCCGCGGGGGTGGCGCGGAGGCGGCCGATCGCCTCGTGCGCGTGTGCGGCGAAGTAGTACTCCCACTCGTGCGCGGTGCGCGCGGTCCAGGCGGGGTGGGCGCCGCGGGTGCCGCGGGCCCGGATGTCGGCGAACGCGCGCGAGCACGGATCGGCGTCGGCGGGCGGCGTGGCACCGTGGACGATGTCGATCATCTGCTGGCACACGCGCGCGACTCGGGCGGGCTCCCGGCCGAGGGGACCGTCGAACTGGTCATCGAAGACGAAGAAGAAGGCCATCGCGTCCGCGCACAGGTCCAGGGCGGGACCGCGGGCGTAGGGGAAGCCGAGGGCGGCCAGGCGCGGCATGTCCCACGAGACGAACCAGGCCAGGGACCGGTCGTCGCCCACCAGGCCCGTACCGCGCACCCACTGGAGGTTGCGCCCGCGGGCACCGTCGAGGTCAGGACTGATCCCCGCGGCCGGGGGCAGGTCGAAGTCGATGTCCTGCGGCACGGGTCCTCCGGGGGCGTAGCAGGCGGATGCGGACCGGGTCACGCGGGGCGAGCGCCTGGGTGCGGCGGGTCTTCGTCACGGGGAGGCCGGAGTGGTGAGATCGAGGTCGAGCCGCTGCGCGCCGCCGACGCCCAGCCGGGCGAGCGAGAACGCCATGGAGTCGCTGACGCTCCGCGGTGTGCGGAACGCCTCGGTGCTGCGGATCCGGGCGAAGTGCGCGGCGACCGATTCCGGTGTCGGCTCTTCCTCCCACACCACGCCCTCGGTGGCGGCCAGGAAGATCCGCCCCGTCCGGCGGCCCGCCGCGTGCAGGAGTTCTCCCGTGCAGGGCGCGGACTCGTGGGCCAGCACCGCCACCACCGGGGCGACGTGCCGGGCGGGGAACAGCGACGTGAGCATCGCGGTCATCGGCTCGTCGTCGCGGACCGCCTCCAGTGACATACGGGTGCCGGCGACCGGAACGACCGCGTTCACCTTGATGCCGAGCGGGGCGCCCTCGACGGCCAGCGCCGTGGTCAGACCCAGCACCGCGCCTTTGCCCGCCGCGTAGACGCTGAGCCCGCTGTCGCCGAACAGCGCGTCGGAGCAGGTGTTGACGATCCGCCCGTATCCCGAGGCGGCCATGTGCGGCCACGCCGCACGCAGCATGTGCAGCGTCCCGCCCACATGCGTGTCCAGCACCCGGCGGCACTCCTCGTCGGAGATCTCGCCCAACGGCCGCAGGATCGAGACCCCCGCGTTGTTGACCAGGACGTCCAGCCGCCCCCAGTGCTCCAGCGCCGCCGCGACCAGCGCCTGCGCGCCCGCCGTCACGGCGACGTCGTGCCCATCCGCGACGGCCTCGCCGCCGGCGGCCCGGATCTCCTCGGCCACCACCTGGGCGGGCGACGGGGACGCCCCCCGGCCGTCGATCCCGGTCCCCAGGTCATTGACCACCACCCTCGCGCCCCGCGCCGCCAGGAGCGTCGCGTACTCCCGGCCCAGGCCCCGGCCCGCACCGGTCACCACCGCCACCCGGCCGTCGAAACGAAGCGGATCCACCCCGGCCCACCATCCTTCTCGGAAACCGCGCTGTCGGACCCGACGGAAGACGGGCCCTCCGCAGGTCCGGACGCCGGCCCGCGGCGCCGACGCGCCCGCAGAAGAGCAGCACGGGTTCCCCGCTGCGCACCACCCTGCCCGTGCCACCCGCACCCGGACAGGGTGCGCGGCCGTCGACCCGACGCATCCGGGCGCACCCCGGGCCGCCGAACGCGCCGGCCCGCGCCGTCGCGCCGCAAGGGGGGGAACGGGCGCGGGCGTCCCCCCTGCGGGCGACCGCCGGCAGGCTGCGGGCGCCGGGGGCTCCCGCCTCCGGCGGCGGGCCGAAGACGGGAGGGACCGGCCTGCTTGGCGGTCAGGAACTCGTCCAGGGACAGCGGAGGGTTCACCACGCGGATGTCACCGGCGTTGCCGTGGAAGACGACGTCGATGGCGCCCGCGCAGCGGAGCCTTCGCCCCGGTCGTCAGGTACGAGCCGTGGACCGGGTTCCCGGTGGAGCGCGCCCGAGCCTCCACCCGCCCGGCGGTCGCCACCGTCCGGGACCGGCTCCTGCGGTCACGCCCCGAGCCGCTGACCCAACCCACGCAGCCGACGGCTACCCTGCGGATGCTCCGCCACGTCAAGGGGAAGGTCCATGCACGCTCCGCGGGGCGCGTACGCCGGCGCCCGGCAGGGAAAGGGCGGATCATCACGGGACAGGAGCAGGCATGACGACACCCGAGGACCACACCCTCCTGCGGCGGGCCATCGCGCTCGCGGCGGCGGCCCGCACGGCCGGCGATCCGCCCTTCGGGTCGCTGCTGGCGGGACCGGACGGGACGGTGCTGGCGGAGGAGCGCAACACGACCCGCACCGACCAGGACATCACCGCGCACCCGGAACTCAAGCTGGCACGGTGGGCGGCGAGGGAACTGGACGCCGCCACCGCGGCGGGAACGACGATGTACACCAGTTGCGAGCCGTGCGGGATGTGCGCGGCGGTCATCCAGCAGGCCGGGCTGCGGCGGGTGGTGTTCGCCCTGTCCGGCCGGCAGCTGCTGGACATCAGGCCCGGCAGCGGCCGGCCAGCCGTGCCGCAGGAGGGCCCGGCGCTGTTCGACGAGGTACGGGCCGTGGTCGAGGGCTACTACCGCTGACCGTCCGGCCTCGCCGTGCTCCTGTCGCCGGCCGGCGGCATCAGGTCTGTGGCGGCGTGGTGGGCCTGGTGGGAGCGGCAGGCCGAGCGCCGTCCCAGTCGGCGCGTCCGCCCGTTCCCAGGACCCCGGAGACCCGATGAAGCTCGGCGGCGGACATCCGTGCGAGGGAGCGCCGCGCGACGCGGGCGACGACGTACGGGAAGAGCGGGCGCAAGGGCTGGGCCACCCGCAGCCAGGGGGGCGCGTAAACGGTGGGCGAACGGCGCTCCACGGCGTGCACGAGCCAGGTGGCGACCCGGGCGGCCGTGTACACCCGGCGGGCGGGCGCGGGCTGGTGCCGGCGCAGCTCACGCAGGACGACGTGCTCGTCGAGTTCGCCGATCATGTCGGTGCCGGTCCAGTGCAGATAGGCGATTCCGACCGCGACGCCTTCGGGTTCCATCTCCATCCGCAGGGCGCGGGCGAACGATTCGACGCCCGCCTTGGAGGCGCAGTACGCGCTCATCATCGGCGCGGATCCGAAAGCGGCCGTCGAGGCGACCTGCAGCAGGTAGCCGCGGGTCCGGACGAGCTGGGGCAGGAAGACCCGGGCGGTGACCGCGCTGCCGATCAGGTTCACGTCGATCACCCGGTTCCACAAAGCCGCGTCGCAGGCGGCGAACGGTCCGGCCTGGGCGATGCCGGCGTTGGCCACCACGACAGAGGCCGGCCCGAAGCGGGCCGCCACGCTTCGCGCGGCTCCCTGCATCGCCGCCTCGTCGGTGACGTCCGCCTCGATACAGCAGGAATCCCCGGGCAGACCGTCCGCCACCTCCCGCAGCGAGTCCAGCTCCCTGCCCAGCAGGACCACACGCAGCCCTCGGGCGGACAGCTCGCGCGCGACCGCCGCCCCGACTCCGCGCGCCGCCCCCGTCACCACGGCGACCCGTCCGTCCGCGTATCCGGCTGACACCGTTCACCTCCACGAGAGGCCCGGCACCGCGCCGCTCCCGGTCAAGCCGATCACGGCGCGGTCGCCACGACCGCCCGGCCCGCGCCGATCGGGTGACGCGCGCCCCCGTCGTGC